>JBKBXP010000008.1:0-30275 GCA_046314035.1 Pseudorhizobium sp.
CGGTGACATAGGCCAGGATACCCTTGAGCTCGCCTTCGGCCGCGGCCTTGATCGCCTCGTTGACCTCTTCCTTCGTGACATTGCGCGAGGGAATGAACTTCAGGTCGACGACCGAGACGTTCGGGGTGGGCACGCGGATGGCCGAGCCATCGAGCTTGCCCTTCAGTTCCGGCAGCACGAGGCCGACGGCCTTCGCAGCGCCGGTCGAGGTCGGGATCATCGACATGGCGGCGGCACGGGCGCGGTAGAGATCCTTGTGCATGGTGTCGAGCGTCGGCTGGTCACCCGTGTAGGAGTGAACCGTCGTCATATAGCCCTTCTCGATGCCGAACGCCTTGTGCAGAACGTAGGCGACGGGAGCCAGGCAGTTGGTGGTGCAGGAGGCGTTGGAGACGACGAGGTCGTCCTTGGTCAGGACGTTGTGGTTGACGCCATAGACGATCGTCTTGTCGGCACCTTCGGCCGGAGCCGAGACGAGGACGCGCTTGGAGCCGTTCGACAGGTGCAGGCTGGCCTTCTCCTTGGAGGTGAAGATGCCGGTGCACTCCATGGCGATGTCGACATCTGCCCAGGGCAGGTCCTTGGGGTCGCGCACCGCGGTCACCTTGATCGGCTTGCCGCCATTGATGACGATGGTGTCGCCGTCCACCCGGACGTCCGCCGGGAACTTGCCGTGGACGCTGTCGTAGCGAAGCAGATGGGCGTTGGTTTCGACCGGGCCGAGATCGTTGATGGCGACGACCTCGATGTCGGTACGGCCGGACTCGATGATGGCACGCAGAATGTTGCGTCCGATGCGGCCGAAGCCGTTGATGCCCACTTTAACTGTCATTTTCACATACTCCCGCTGGTCTATCGTAGCGTGTTGGTCAACCTTGCTGACGCGAGGAGAACGGCTTTACGAAAGTCGCTTCTCGGCCGATTCCACCACGGCTTCCGCCGTGATGCCGAAGTGCTTGTAGAGTTCCTTCGCCGGACCCGACGCCCCGAAGGACTTCATGCCGATGAAGATGCCGTCCGAGCCGATGATGGCGTCCCAGCCTTCGCGCACGGCGGCCTCGATGGCGATCTTGACCGGCGATTTGCCGATGATGGCCGCGCGATAGTCGGCGGGCTGGTCCATGAAGAGCTCGACGCAAGGGACGGAGACGACGCGGGTGGCAATGCCACGCTGCTGCAGCATCTCGTTGGCCTTCAGGGCGATCTCGACTTCGGAGCCGGAGGCGAAGATCGTCACCTGCGCATCGCTGGAGGAGATGAGCTCATAGGCGCCATAGGCGCAGAGGTTCTTCTCTTCGTATTCCTTGCGCGCCGGCGCGAGGTTCTGGCGGGTGAGCGCCAGCCCGGACGGACGATGCTTTTCCTTCAGCGCCAGCTGCCAGCACTCGGCCGTTTCGGTCTCGTCGGCCGGGCGGAAGATCAGCAGGTTCGGAATGGCGCGCAGCGCGGCCAGATGCTCGACCGGCTGGTGGGTCGGGCCGTCTTCGCCGACGCCGATGGAATCATGCGTCCAGACGTGGATGACGCGGATGCCCATGAGGGCGGCCAGGCGAACCGAGGGGCGGCAGTAGTCGGAAAAGATCAGGAAGCCGCCGGCGTAGGGGATCAGGCCGCCGTGCAGGGCGATGCCGTTCATGGCGGCCGCCATCGCATGCTCGCGGATGCCGTAGTGAAGGTAGCGGCCGGAGAAGTCGGCAGGCGTGATCGCCGTCATCTGGCTGGTCTT
The DNA here is from genome assembly GCA_046314035.1 of Pseudorhizobium sp. GTDB lineage: Bacteria > Pseudomonadota > Alphaproteobacteria > Rhizobiales > Rhizobiaceae > Neorhizobium. The sequence continues at coordinate 1,727 of JBKBXP010000008.1, forward strand.
GGTGTTGTTGGACGGCGTCAGGTCGGCGGAGCCGCCAAGGGTTTCGGGCAGCAGGCCGTTGATGACCTCCAGCACGTCTTCCGAGGCCTTGCGGGTGGCAACTGTCGGGTTGTTGGCGGCCACCTTCTTCTTGAAGGCGTCGATGGCGCTGTCGAAACCGCCGGGCAGGTCGCCTGCAAAGCGGCGCACGAACTCGGCGCGCGTCTCGGTGGCCGTCTCGGCCAGACGGTCTTCCCATTCCTTGCGAACCTTGGTGGACCGCAGGCCGGCCAGGCGCCAGGCATCCATGACGTCGGCGGGAACGCTGAAGGCTTCCGCATCCCATTCGGCCGCCTTGCGGGCGGCGGCGATTTCCTCGGCGCCGAGCGGATTGCCGTGCACCTTGTGGGTGCCCTGCTTGTTGGGTGCGCCGAAGCCGATGATTGTCTTGCAGGCGATCAGGGTCGGCTTTTCGGACAGGTGCGAGGCCTCGATGGCTGCGGCGATCGCGTCCGGGTCATGCCCGTCGACGGCGATCGTGTTCCAGTTGGCGGCCTTGAAGCGGGCGATCTGGTCGGTCGAATCCGACAGAGACACGGCGCCGTCGATGGTGATCGAGTTGTTGTCCCAGAAGACCACGAGCTTGCTGAGCTTCAGGTGGCCGGCCATGGCGATGGCCTCCTGGCTGATGCCCTCCATCAGGCAGCCGTCACCGACGAGCGCATAGGTGTGGTGGTTCTGCAGTCCGGTGCCGAATTCCTCGGCAAGCTTGCGCTCGGCGATGGCCATCCCGACGGCATTGGCGACGCCCTGGCCGAGCGGGCCGGTGGTCGTCTCGATGCCGGAGATGTGGCCGTATTCCGGGTGGCCGGCGGTCTTGGACCCCAGCTGACGGAACTGCTTGATATCTTCGATGGTGATGTCTTCGTAGCCCGTCAGGTAGAGGATCGAGTAGAGAAGCATCGAACCGTGACCGGCCGACAGCACGAAGCGGTCGCGATCGGGCCAGAGCGGGTTCTTCGGGTCGAAGTTCATGAAGCGGGTAAACAGAACCGTCGCGACGTCGGCAGCTCCCATCGGCAGACCGGGGTGGCCGGAATTGGCCTTCTCCACGGCGTCCATGGACAGGAAGCGGATCGCATTGGCCATCCGGTTGTGTTTTTCACGAGAGATCATGACTATTCCGCTGTTTCCGGGTGTCGTTCACGGTCTTCAGACGGACCGCGTGAAAGCGGCTGATCCATATCAGGTGCAACGCGCAAGTCAACAAAAGCGGCCCGGATACGGCGCTCAATTGGGCAGGTGCGCGACCGGATGCCTCATCCTCAAGCAGATCAACCGGACAACGTCGAAACCTTGATTCACAAGATAGACGGGGCTCTTGCGGCGGCTTTGTTGACCCATGTCTGAGGGCTGAATAGTCTTGTAGCGAAGTCTGATCGGCGCGAGAGCCGATTCGGCAAGGTTCACACGGAAGATTTTGGATGCCGGCGGAAAAGACGTTGGATCAGGTACTTGCCGAGCTCAAGTCCGCCATCGGCGGTCTGGAGAATGCGGTGGACATGCGCCTCGAGCATCAGCGCCAGAGTGCCGACGCCGAGGGAGAAGTGCGCCGTGTTCATGCGGACCGGGCGCGGCTGGCCCAGGAACTCGACCAGTCACAGTTTCGTGCCAATCGGCTGGAAGAGGTCAACCGCGAGGTGTCGCGTCGCCTGGTCACGGCGATGGAGACGATCCGCGCGGTCCTCGACCGATAGCGCAGCGAAGGACAAGCCATGGCTCAGGTGACGGTAACGATCGACGGCAAGGCCTATCGCATGGCCTGCGAGGAGGGGCAGGAAGGACACCTGACCGACCTTGCGGCGCGGTTCGACCAGTATGTCGGGCACCTGAAGGGCCAGTTCGGGGAGATCGGCGACCTGAGGCTGACCGTCATGGCCGGCATCATGGTGATGGACGAGCTTTCCGAGCTGACGCGCAAATTGTCCGCCTGCGAGACGGAGATCGCCTCGCTTCGATCGGCCCGCGACGGCGAGAGCGAACACCATCAGCACCATGAGCAACTGCTGGTTTCCACGCTCGGCGAGATCGCCGGCCGGATCGAGGCGCTGTCGGGCAAGCTGAACGGGCGAAGCGCACCGGTCAACTGACGCAAAAGCGATTTCAGCCACTGGCGGACGACCCCGATTCGTCCTATATCTGAATTGCGATCTGCGCCTCTCGACAGGAACCACAATCCCTGGGGCCATACTCGATCCAAAGGGAGCTGTCCCTGGCCAGGCCCGTGGGCTTGGACATATGGCGCCCACCTACGTTTGTAGGCACCCAGGATCGTAAAAATCCACCGGTTGCCGTGGATCGCACCTCAACTCTTGCCCGGTTCGCCTTAACCCTGGTTGCACGCGCAGCCGGCGGTGATCCCTCCTCGACTTGACTTTGGCGCCCTAGCGCACGAGTTTCCCCCGGCCTCCACATTGCCGGAATCCCATGCCCATCAAAACAAACACGTTCGCCCGCTCGTCGATCCTGATGCTTCTGGTCGGTGCCGCCATTCTGGTCGGCATCGTGCTGTCATCGCTGTTTCAGGCGCGGATGACGCAATCCTATTCCGAGGACGTCGTCGAACTGCGCAATGCGCGGACGGCAGCGTCCAATCTCTTCGCCCTGATGCAGGGTGCAGAGACCGGTCAGCGCGGCTACCTGCTGACGCAGAACGAGGAGTTCCTGGCGCCCTACGAGCGCTCCATCAACGAGGTCATGCTCAGCCTCGAGAGGCTGGAAGACGCTCTTCGGGAGGAGCAGACTTACGCGCAGACCATTCCGGAAATCAGATCGCTCGTCGAGGCGAAATTCGATGAACTGCGGCAGACCGTGGAACTGGCCCGTGCGGGCGACGTCGCCGGTGCGGTCGCAGTGGTTCGTGCCGATTACGGGCGCCAGACCATGGAAGCTCTCCGCGACCTGCTGCGGACACTGATTCAGTCCCTCGACGGGCGGCTGAACACAGGCCTCCAGGAGTTGGCGACGGCTTCGGCATCCATGCAGTGGTTTGCCATCGGCGGCGGCATCGTCATCATTGCGGTCGTCGGCGGTGCGATCATGATCGTCGGCCAGCATGTCCGCGAACTGTCGCGGGCCCGGGGCGCGGTCGAGGAGTTGAACGCCAGCCTGGAGGAGCGGGTCGAGGAGCGAACCGAGGACCTGATGCAGGCCAACCGCGAGATCCAGCGCTACGCCTATATCGTCTCCCACGACCTGCGCGCGCCGCTCGTCAACATCATGGGCTTCACCAGCGAGCTCGATACGACGCTCGCCGCCGTGCGCACCTATGTCCTGTCGGACGGCGACAGGCTGACGGAGGACGAAATCCGCGAGGCGCGGCTGGCGGTCGAGGAAGACCTTCCCGAGGCCATCGGCTTCATCCGCTCGTCGACCAAGAAGATGGACGGGCTGATCAACGCCATCCTGAAGATCTCGCGGGACGGTCGCCGGGAGCTGAAGCCGGAGCCGGTCAATCTTTCGGAGCTTCTGGAGAACACGGCTGCCAGCATCTACCACCAGGTGGATGAGGCCGGCGGAGAGGTCCGCATTGCCGTCGGCGGCGCCAAAGGCCTGATCTCAGACCGCTTCTCGCTGGAGCAGATCTTCGGCAATCTCTTCGACAATGCGGTCAAGTATCGCCACCCGGATCGGCCGCTGCATCTGGCTGTCCGGGCCATGCCGGCGAAGCGCAACGGCGTGCGAATCGAGGTCGAGGACAACGGTCGCGGCGTGGCGCCCGAAGACCACGAACGCATCTTCGAACTTTTCCGCAGATCAGGCGTGCAAGACAAGACGGGAGAGGGTATAGGCCTTGCCCACGTCCGATCGTTAGTCAGAAATTTAGGTGGTGAGATTACCGTGACGTCGACCTTGGGAGGCGGATCCACCTTCGTGATCCGGCTGCCCAATGATTTGTCCCAGTATGTCAGGAGTAGCGGGTCATGAAAGCGGCAGCAAAAGAAGTCACCATCGTGATGGTCGAGGACGACGAGGGCCACGCCCGTCTCATCGAAAAGAATGTCCGAAGGGCTGGCGTCAGCAACGAGATCATCCCCTTCACGGACGGCAATTCGGCGCTCGACTTCATCCTCGGCAGCGACCGCACGGGCGTCTCCACGCAGGACCGCCACCTGCTGATTCTGCTCGATCTCAACCTTCCCGACATGTCCGGCATTGACATCCTGGAGAAGGTGAAGTCCAACCCACATGCAAAGCGCCTGCCGGTCGTCATCCTGACGACGACGGACGACGAGCGGGAAATCCAGCGTTGCTACGATCTTGGCGCAAACGTCTACATCACGAAGCCCGTCGACTATGACAGCTTCGCCCATGCCATCCGTCAGCTCGGCCTGTTTTTCTCTGTGATGCAAGTGCCGGGGCAATAACGGAAGCTGATGCCGCAAACCGTTCTTTATGTCGACGATGATCTTGCGCTGGCCCGACTGGCGCAGAAGTATCTGGGGCGTGCAGGCTACGATGTGGTCCACGCGGCGGATTCCGCATCGGCGTTGACGGCCCTGGAGAACGGCACGTTCGGAGCCATCGTGCTCGACCATTACCTGCGGGCGGAAACCGGGCTGCAGATCCTCGGCATGCTGAAGGAGCGCGGGATCGTGCTCCCGGTGATCTACGTCACGGGATCCAGCGAGGCGACGATCGCCATTGAAGCCCTGAAGAACGGCGCCTCCGATTACGTGATCAAGACCGTCGGCGAGGAGTTCTGGCCGCTGATGGAAAGCGCGCTCCGGCAGGCGATCGCCAATGCCGAGCTGCGCATGGCCAAGGAAAAGGCGGATCAGGAGATCCGCGTCGGCAAGGAACGCGCCGAGGTGCTGCTGGCGGAGGTCAACCACCGCGTCGCCAACAGTCTGGCGCTGGTTGCCGCCCTCATCCGTCTCCAGGCCTCCAACAGCAAGAGCGAGGACGTCAAGGACGCGTTGACGGAAACGCAGGCGCGGATCACCGCCATCGCCGGGATGCACCGCAGCCTCTATACCTCCGACGACGTCCGGCATGTGGAGATGGACAAATACCTCGGCACGCTGGTCAAGGAAGTTCAGAACTCCGTGAACATGGAGCAGCAGGGACCGGTCATCCAGTTGCAAGCGGACGAGGTGTCACTGACTTCGGACCGGGCGGTGTCGGTCGGCATGATCGTGACCGAACTGCTGACCAATGCGATCAAATACGCCTATCCCGATGGCGGCGAGGGCGAGGTCCGCGTCGCCTTCAAGCGGCAAGGGGACGACCAGGTCGTGCTGGTCGTCGAGGATGACGGCATCGGCTGGATAGAGGGCGATACGCCGAAGGGCACGGGTCTGGGCAGCAGGATCGTCAAGTCGATGGCGGCCACCCTGGGCTCCACCGTCGAATACAAGCCGCTGTCCAACGGCACCCGGGCCGAACTCGCTCTGAACCTCAAGCCTTAGCGCCGTTGACAGACCGAGACGTGACCATTGCCATCCCCATTTGGGCGCCCTATCATTTTACTTCTTATGTCTTGACGTGCAGGCATCGGCCAATCCTGGTCATGCAGCGTCAAACCCACAGGATCGAAATCTGCCGATGACCGGCTTGCCGCTTGCGTATCAGCGTCGCCCTCCATCCGGATCTGTTTCATCCCAACCGCGAGCCTCCCTTGTTCACTGAAATTTTCATAGTCGTGGCCCTCACCGTGCTGAACGGGGTGCTCGCGATGTCGGAACTCGCCGTCGTTTCCGCGCGTCCCGTTCGACTCAAGATCATGGCGGAGCAGGGAAGCCGCGGAGCAAAGATGGCGCTACGGCTCGCCGATGATCCCGGACGGTTCCTATCGTCGGTGCAGATCGGCATCACCCTCGTCGGCATCCTTTCCGGCGCCTTCTCCGGCGCGACCCTCGGCGCCCGGTTCGCCAACTGGCTTGAACTGCAGGGGCTGCCGGACAATTGGTCGGATGCGCTGGGTGTCGGCCTGGTGGTCGTCGCCATCACCTATCTGTCCCTGATCGTCGGGGAGCTGGTGCCGAAGCAGATCGCGCTGCGGGCGCCGGAATCGGTTGCCGCGCGCGTGGCGCCGGCCATGACGATGGTCGCCAAGATCGGCGCCCCGCTGGTCTGGCTTCTGGATGTGTCCGGCCGGCTGGTGCTCGGCCTGCTCGGCCAGAAGGGCAGTACCGGCGAACGGGTAACCGACGAGGAAATCCGCACCGTTCTGGCGGAAGCCCACAACGCCGGTGTCATCGAAACCGGTGAATCGGCGATGATCTCGGGCGTCATGCGGCTTGCCGACCGGACGGCCCGCGGTTTGATGACGCCGCGGCGCGACGTCGAGGTGGTCGACATCGAGGATGACGCTGCGGAGATCCGTGCGCAGCTGCGTTCTACCCAGAGGTCGCGGCTCCCGGTCCGCAACGGCAGTTCCGACGAAATCCTTGGCGTGCTTTTCGTCAAGGATGCCTTCGACTTCGTGGCGTCCGGCACGGGTGACAAGATCCGCCAGCTGATGCGCGAGGCGCCGGTCGTTTCCGACCTGACGGGCGCACTCGATGTCATCCAGGCATTGCGCAAGACGCCTGCGCGCATGGTGCTCGTCTATGACGAATACGGCCACTTCGAAGGGGTCATTACCTCGGCGGATATCCTGGAGGCGATCACCGGCGTGTTCCAGGAGGATGAGACGGACGAGCCCGCCATCGTGGCGCGCGACGACGGATCGTTCCTGGTGGCCGGCTGGATGCCGATCGACGAGTTCTTCCACGAGATGGGCCTGCGGATCAACGCTGACCCCGGCTACGAGACGGTGGCGGGCTTCGTGCTCGACGAGATCAAGCACCTTCCGGAGCTGGGCGAAAGCTTCGAGCGGCAGGGATGGATCTTCGAGGTGATCGACCTCGACGGCCGGCGGATCGACAAGCTGCTCGTTCGCAGGGCACAAGAAACCACGGTTTGATGATGGGGCAGGGGACCAAGGCCGAGTTGCGAGCCGGGCGCCTGGCGGCGCGGGACGCCATTCCTGTCGCCGAGCGGATCGAGAAGAGCCTGCAACTGGCCGACCACGGGCTGGCGGCGCTTCAGTTCGGGCCCGGCACCGTCATCTCCGGCTTCCTGCCGATCCGATCCGAGATGGACCTGCGGCCGCTGATGGCCGGACTGCGCCATCGCGGCGCGCGCATCTGCGTGCCGGTGATCCTCGACAAGGTGCAGATCGTGTTTCGCGAGCTGGTTCCCGGTGCGCCGCTGATCGACTGCGGCTTCGGGACGATGGCGCCCGGGCCTGAAGCCGAGGTGCTTGAGCCGGACATCATGCTGGTGCCCCTGGCGGCCTTCGATGCGGCGGGCCATCGGATCGGCTATGGCGGCGGCTATTACGACCGGGCCATTGCCCGTCTGCTTGCCCTGGGGCGCAGACCGCAACTGATCGGGATTGCCTTCGACTGCCAGGAAGTGGCATCAGTCCCCACAGAACCTCACGACATAGGACTGCAGGCTCTCCTCAGCGAAAGCGGCCTTCGGACCTTCGATACTCAGATAGGATAAGGATGCGACTTCTCTTCTTGGGCGACATGGTGGGCAAGACCGGCCGGACGGCGGTCTGGGAGCGGCTGCCGGGCCTGATCTCCGACCTGAAGCTCGACTTCGTCATCGTCAACGGCGAAAATGCGGCGGGCGGCTTCGGGATCACGGAAGACATCTTCCTGGAAACCATCAATGCCGGCGCCGACGTGGTGACCACAGGCAACCACGTCTGGGACCAGAAGGAGGCCGTCGGCTTCTCCGGGCGGCACGAGCAGTTCCTGCGGCCGGCGAACTATCCGGCCGGCACGCCGGGCCGCGGGTCCAGCGTCTATTACGCGCGCAACGGCGCCCGCATTCTGGTGGCCAACATCATGGGCCGGGTGTTCATGCATCCGGAGCTCGACGACCCCTTCAATTCGGCCGAGGCCATTCTCTCCGCCTGCCCGCTGAAGGAGCAGGTGGATGCGGTGGTCTTCGACTTCCATGCGGAGGCAACGAGCGAGAAGCAGTGCTTCGGGCATTTCGTCGACGGCCGCGCGAGCCTCGTCGTCGGCACCCACACGCATGTGCCGACGGCCGACTGCCAGATCCTCAACGGCGGCACCGGTTACATGTCGGATGCGGGCATGTGCGGCGACTATGACTCTTCGCTCGGCATGGACAAGGAAGAGCCGCTGAACCGCTTCATCTCGAAGATGCCGAAGGGCCGCTTCGAAGCGGCGACCGGACCGGCGACGATCTGCGGTCTCGGGATCGAGATTTCCGATTCGAGCGGGCTTGCCGAAAAGATCGCGCCGCTGCGGATCGGGCCGCGGCTGCAGGAGACCGTGCCGCCGTTCTGGGCCTGATCGGTCCTAAGGGAATGACAGAAATGTGAGACCGGCGGCTGAGGAAGCCGCTGGACCGACCTCCTGCCTTGCCGCATCCTGCCGCCACAACGGATATGGGAGTGGCATGATGCTGCGGACTGTCGCCTTCGTTCTCTTCTGCCTGTGGGCCTCGGCCATGCAGGCACTGGCGCAGGACGCGCCGATGGCGGTGAGCCAATGCCAGGCGATCGCCCAGTCCCTGCCCGGAACCACATTCGCCCGGTACACGACAGCGGACGCCGCACCACTTGTTCTGGCACAGGGCACGGCAAGAGCCGACCTGTCGGCACGGGAGGAGGTAAGGATCACCTTCGTCGGACATTCCACCTATTTCATCGAGTCACCGGGCGGCGTCGGCATCGCCACGGACTACAGCGGCGTCTACAGGCCGTCGCGCCTGCCCGACGTGGTGACGATGAACAAGGCGCATTCGACCCACTACACGCTCAACCCCGATGCCGGCATCGAGGAGGTGCTGCACGGCTGGAGCGATATGCCGGGCGAGAAGATGCAGCACAATGTGGTGGTCGGGGATGCCTATATCCGCAATGTGTCGACCGATATCCGCTCGTGGGGCGGGGACCTGGAAGAAAACGGCAACTCCATCTTCATCTTCGAGATCGCCGGGCTCTGCATCGGCCATCTGGGGCATCTTCATCACGAATTGACCGAGAGCCACTACACCGAGATCGGCAGGCTGGACGTCCTGATGGTGCCGGTGGACGGCGGCCTGACGCTCGGGGCCGACAGCATGAGCCGTGTGGTCGATCGGCTGCGGTCGTCGCTGATTCTGCCGATGCACCGGCCGGGCGGGCTCGACCGCTTCATCGGCATGCTCGCTGGCAAGTTCGAGGTGGCCTATGCCAGCGAGCCGACGATCGTGGTCTCCATGCGCAGCCTGCCGAAGCGGCCGACCATTCTCGTGCCGCAGGGCATGTAGCGAAGGGTCTCAGGCGAGAATGCCGGGAACGAAACGCCGCTCGTGGCTTGAACCTCGGCAGCTTCGAACCTATAACGCAGCCCATTCCACGAAATAGACGTGATCAGGGGTGCCATGGCCGGCCATTCACAGTTCAAAAACATCATGCACCGCAAGGGTCGCCAGGACGCGATCCGGTCGAAGATGTTCTCCAAGCTTGCACGCGAAATCACCGTTGCCGCGAAATCGGGTCTGCCCGATCCCGACGCCAACTCGGCGCTGCGCCTGGCGATCCAGAATGCCAAGGCACAGTCGATGCCGAAGGACAACATCGACCGGGCGATCAAGAAGGCTTCCGGCGCCGACGCGGAAAACTACGATGCCGTGCGCTATGAAGGCTACGGTCCGGGCGGCGTCGCCGTCATCGTCGAAGCCTTGACGGACAACCGCAACCGCACGGCGTCCTCCGTGCGTTCGACCTTCAGCAAGGCCGGCGGCGCGCTTGGCGAAACGGGCTCCGTCTCCTTCTCCTTCGACCATGTCGGCGAGATCACCTACAAGCTCTCCGTTGGCGACGCGGACGCGGTGATGGAAGCGGCCATCGAGGCGGGTGCCGACGATGTGGCCACCGACGAGGAAGGCCACGTCATCACCTGCGCCTTCGAGAGCCTCGGCGAAGTCACCAAGGCGCTGGAAGCGAGCCTTGGCGAAGCCGAGACCGTCAAGACCGTCTGGAAGCCGCAGAACACGGTTCCCGTCGACGAGGAGAAGGCACAGTCGCTGATGAAGCTCATCGACACGCTGGAAGACGACGACGACGTGCAGAACGTCTATTCGAACTTCGAAGTCTCCGACGAGGTCATGGCCAGGCTCTCGGCCTGATCCGGACGTGGGGAAGGCGCTAGTGCGCCTTCTCCATCATCGGCAGTCCGGCGAAGAGCTCGACGGATTTCAGCCGCGAGTCGATGTCGTGGATCGGCATCGAGACGATCAGTTCGTCGGCCTCCGTCTCTGCGAGGAAGCGGGACAGGGTATCGCCGACGGTTGCCGGCGAACCGACGGCGGCGAACCGGAGCGTGTGCTCCACCGTCATCCGCTCCATGTCGTTCCAATACCCGTCCATGCTGTCCACCGGACGCGGGAACTGGCCACGCACATTCTTTCTCAAATTGACGAACTGCTGCTGCGCCGAGGTGAACAGGCGCGCGGCCTCTTCGTCCGTATCGGCGGCCACGCCCATGACGCCGACCATGACGTAGGGCCTGTCGAGCGCCTCGGACGGCTGGAAGCGGTCGCGGTAGATGTCGAGCGCCTCCATCAGCATGTCGGGCGCGAAGTGTGACGCGAAGGCGTAGGGAAGGCCGAGGGCGGCTGCGAGATGGGCGCTGTAGACGCTCGAGCCCAGCAGCCAGAGCGGCACGTGGGAGTTTGCGCCCGGGATCGCCAGGATCGGCTGATCGTCGGCCGGGCTGCCGAGGAGGCGGTGCAGCTCGACGATGTCGTGGGGAAAGTTCTCAGCGCCCGCGTCGAGATTGCGGCGGAGCGCGCGGGCGGTGCGCATGTCGGTTCCGGGCGCCCGGCCGAGGCCGAGGTCGATGCGGTCAGGGAAGAGGGCGGCCAGCGTGCCGAACTGTTCGGCGATCACCAGCGGCGAGTGGTTGGGCAGCATGACGCCGCCGGAGCCGACGCGGATGCGGCTGGTCGCGGCAGCCACATGGCCGATGACGATGGCGGTGGCGGCACTGGCAATGCCCGGCATGCCGTGATGTTCGGCAAGCCACAGGCGGTTGTAGCCTTGCTCTTCGGCCTTGATGGCCATCAGGCGGGACTGGTTCAGCGCGTCGCTGACGGTCTGCCCTTCCGGAACCGGCGAAAGATCGAGAATGGAAAAGGGGATCATGATGAAAGTCCTGGAGGATGTCTGTTTCCCCCATGTAGGTATTCCGGCCGCGGTTGCGAGGCCGGAATACTTCCGCGATGCAGCCGTGGAGACTTACGTCTTCACGAGCCGCAGATGGGAGCGCGGACCGGTGCCGGGAGTGGGGGCGACCGGAGGCGGGTTGACCACACGGACCTCCGTGTACCGGTTTGTCTGCCGTTCGATGTCGGCAAGGCAGCGTTCCATGTTGCCGAGCTGCATGTCCGGGGGCATGACCGTCTCGTCCAGCAGTGGCCTGGACCGGGCCAGGCTGATCAGGTTCGAGCGGAGGCTGTCGACCGCACCGGCGTGCTGGCGGGAGCTCGCGCTCAGTGACGTCAGTTGCGAGTCGAGCGCCTCGGTATAGACGTCGATGGCGTCGAATTCGCGGGTGACCTGGGTCGCGGCACTGGCAGTCACCTGGGACTGGGCGACGACGGCGTCGGTCGCTTCCGTCAGCGCCTCTACCGTCGAGCCGACCTGTAGCGTCAGCGCATGCAAGTTCTTGGCGATGCCCAGGGCTTCCTGCCCGTCGGTTCCTGCGTGAGCGGCATTGACGCCCCCGTTCAGCGACAGCAGTGCAGCCTCGCGCAGAAGCGTCCGGACCTCGTCGGCCATGATCTTCAAGGCAGCGAGCGACTGGCAGGTTCGCTGGGCCGATGCGGCGCTCTCGGCGGCAGCGTCCTTCGGACGGCGCAGGTCCAGCCGGGCGTTGTGCAGGATGGTCGCCACGTGCTCGACATGGGTCGACTGGCTGCGGGCGGTCTCGGCCGCACTGCCGGCGTCCGCAGCCAGGCTGGTGACGGCGCTTGCGCGGTCGGCCTGATCATCGGTCGTCCGTTTCAGGGTCTCGCGAACCTCGACGCAATCCATGTGCGCTTCACGGGCGCGGGTCAGCACCGTGTCGATGGTGGCGCTGACGGAGGCGAGGCCGCGGTTGAAATCCTTGCGCATGCCTTCATAGCCGCGGGGCAGGGGGTGTTCGATCTGTTGGTTCAGATCTCCCATCGCGAGCCGGCGGAGACTGCCATCGAAGGCGTCCACGACAGTGCGCAGTTCCTGCAGTTCATTCTCGAGCTTATCTCGATCCTGCATAACGGTCTCCTCATGATTCCGGATGCGATGTTTCTGGCTGGGCAACGCGCCAATCGAAAGGCCGTTGCCGCAGTTGCCGACGTTTTACACGGGAGTTGCCGAACAGGGTTAACAGAAGGGCAGACGTTTCTCTTTTGTTCACATTCCCATGGCAGTGCTACCTGCTCCAAGATAGAGTGAGCGACATGACAGAGACGATTCGAATCATCGGCATAGACCCCGGCCTTCGCCGCACGGGCTGGGGCGTCATCGAGACACTCGGCAACAGTCTTCGCTTCGTCGCCTCCGGTACCGTCATGTCCGACGGCGACCTCGATCTCGCCTCGCGGCTCTGCCAGTTGCATGATGGGCTGGCGGAGGTGGTGCATTCCTATCAGCCGCAGGAGGCGGCGGTGGAGCAGACCTTCGTCAACAAGGATGCGGTGGCGACGCTGAAGCTTGGCCAGGCGCGCGGCGTGGTGATGCTGGTGCCTGCGCGGGCAGGGCTGCGGGTCTCGGAGTATGCACCCAATGCCGTCAAGAAGGCGGTGATCGGCGTTGGTCACGGCGACAAGAAGCAGATCCACATGATGCTGAAGATCCTGATGCCGAAGGCGACCTTCGTTGGGAATGATGCCGCCGATGCGCTGGCGATCGCCATCTGCCACGCGCACAATCGCGGCGGCGAACGGCTGCGGAAGCTGCTGGCTTCGGCTTAGCGTGTTCTTGACTTGTTCCGGTTGATCCGGTAAGTAATACCGGAGAGGTATTACCATGCGCGTCACGGAAAAAGGTCAGGTTACAATCCCCAAGGAAATCCGCGAGCGATTGAATATCGGTCCGGGCTCCAACGTCGATTTCGTTGCCGACGACAAGGGGGCTCGGCTCGTTGTCGTTTCAGGACGAACTCCACCGTCGCAGGACGACTTCGCGAGCTGGATCAAAAGTGTTTCCGATACCTTTGATACGGGCGGTCTGACTGCTGACGAATATATGGAATGGCTGAGGGGGCCGCGCGATGACGTCGGTCCTCGTTGACACCAATGTCTTCATCGACGTGTTCGGTCCGGTAACGCAGCACAAGGAGTGGTCCACGGATACCATTCTGCGGCTGCGGCCAGAGGCGAAGTTCATCCTGACACCGATCGTATGGTCGGAGTTGGCGAGCATGGCGCCAAGCGAGGACGAATTGATGCGGATGCTGGCGCGCCTCGAACTGGTTCGCGAGCCGGTGCCATTTTCAGCGGCCTATGATGCCGGGATCGCCCATGCTGCCTACCGCCGCGCTGGCGGACTGCGGGAGCGGACGCTGCCAGATTTTCTGATCGGGGCTCATGCGGTTGTCCGGTCCCATCAATTGCTGACGCGTGATGGCGGCCGTTATCGCTCCTACTTCCCCTCGCTCGACCTCATCACTCCCGAAACTCATCCCTGACGGACATCCCATGATCGGCAAGCTCAAAGGCACCATCGACGAGATCGGCGAGGACTACGTGCTCGTCGATGTGCATGGCGTCTGCTACGAGGCCTTCTGCTCGGCGCGGACATTGTCGCGCATGGGGTCTGCGGGCGAGGCGGTGGTGCTGTTCATCGAAACCTATGTGCGCGAGGACCAGTTGAAGCTCTACGGCTTCATCACGGCGCTCGAGCGGGAATGGTTCAACCTGCTGCAGAGCGTGCAGGGGGTGGGGGCCAAGGTGGCGCTGGCGGTCTTGTCGACGCTGACGCCCTCGGAGCTCGCCAATGCGATCGCGCTGCAGGACAAGACAGCCATTTCCCGCGCGCCCGGTGTCGGCCCCAAGGTCGCCATCCGGCTCGTCACGGAGCTGAAGAACAAGGCACCGGCCTTCGCCGGAGAGGCGGCAGCCCAGATCGGCTTCAAGCAGGAACTGGGTGAAGGGGTTGCCTCCGCGCCGGTCTCCGACGCGGTTTCGGCGCTGACCAATCTTGGCTATTCCCGCGACCAGGCGGCGAATGCGGTGGCGGCCGCCATGAAGACGGCGGGCGAGGGGGCCGATAGTGCCAAGCTGATCCGCTTCGGCCTGAAGGAACTGGCGCGCTAGCCATGGCGACGGTGTCAAACCCGCGGCCCTTCGTGTAATGAACGACAATGATCTTGAACGGAAAATGCCACGATGAGTGACGCTGCCCGCCTGATATCGCCGGACAAGCGGGGCGAGGACCTCGATGTCACGCTGCGCCCGCAGACGCTGGATGATTTCACCGGCCAGGCGGAGGCGCGTGCCAACCTGAAGGTGTTCATCGAGGCGGCCAAGAACCGCGGGGAGGCGCTCGACCATGTGCTCTTCGTCGGCCCGCCGGGGCTGGGCAAGACAACGCTGGCGCAAATCATGGCCAAGGAACTCGGCGTCAACTTCCGCTCGACCTCCGGTCCGGTGATCGCCAAGGCCGGCGACCTTGCTGCGCTGCTCACCAATCTCGAAGAGCGCGACGTGCTCTTCATCGACGAGATCCACCGCTTGAGCCCGGCGGTGGAGGAAATCCTCTATCCGGCGATGGAGGATTTCCAGCTCGACCTGATCATCGGCGAGGGGCCGGCGGCGCGTTCCGTCAAGATCGACCTGTCGAAGTTCACGCTGGTGGCGGCGACCACACGGCTCGGCCTGCTGACGACGCCGCTGCGCGATCGCTTCGGCATTCCGGTGCGGCTGTCCTTCTACACGGTCTAGTAAGTGTAATTCATCGTGCGCCGCGGCGCGCGGCTGATGGGGCTCGGGATGACCGACGGCGGCGCCCGCGAGATCGCGCGCCGCGCCCGTGGCACGCCACGTATCGCCGGCCGGCTGCTGCGGCGGGTGCGCGATTTTGCGGAAGTTGCGCGGGCGGAAGCCGTGACCCGGGAGATCGCCGACGAGGCGCTGACACGGCTTCTCGTCGACAACATGGGCCTCGACCAGCTCGACATGCGCTACCTGACGATGATCGGCGTCAACTTCGGCGGCGGGCCGGTCGGCATCGAGACGATCGCCGCCGGACTGTCTGAGCCGCGCGACGCGATCGAGGACATCATCGAACCCTATATGATCCAGCAGGGCTTCATCCAGCGCACGCCGCGCGGACGCATCCTCACGGCCAGTGCCTGGAAGCACCTCGGCCTGCAGCCGCCCAAGGATCTCGAGGCGGCGCAGTTCCGCCTGACGCTCGAGGACGATTGATCCGTCGGAACGGGATCGTTGTCTCGCGTTCCTGACCGGGGAACGAGCCGCCGGTTTCCTCGTTCGGTCTCCAGAACAGGGAGAACGACATGACGAAGATCAAGGTCGGCGACGACGTCGAGTGGAAATGGGGTGCGAACAAGGCCGAGGGGACCGCGAAGGAGCGGTTCACCAGCGATGTCGAGCGCACCATCAAGGGCACGAAGGTGAAGCGTAAGGCCGACAAGGACGAGCCTGCCTTCCTGATCAAGCAGGAGGACGGCGACCGGGTGCTGAAGAGCCAGTCGGAGCTGAAGAAGACTTAAATGCGGTCATGAACAGGAAGAGGCGGAGCAGACATTTGCTACTGCTCCGCCTCTCTTTCTGCTACGCTGCCTGCAGAATTTCACGGGCGGCGCTCATGAGGCCAGGGTCCACTTCGAACTCGTCGCTGAGGTGGAGTATTCCGTCGGCGCAGGGAAGCCACTCGCCTGGAGTGGTGGTGGCCTTCTTGAGCTGAGCGAGAGCAGCCGAGCCGGATTTGCCGACACTTAGCGGCAGGATCCTTTCGACCAGGAAGTCCTCCAGCCACCGGGCATTTGCGGGGGAAACCGCAGCGGCCGCAATGGCGGGATGAGCGGCGAGGTAGGCTTCGATCGCCTTGTTCGTCGGGGCGACGACGAGAAGCTCCACCGTGCTGTCTCCGAACCCGCTCACCACCCCCGATCTGTGGAGAGCCGTCAGGAAGGTGTCGGTTTGCCCCGGCATGCCGTTTGTGGCCGTCAGTTCGCCGAGCCGCTCGAGGATTGTCGGAAGCTGCGGTTTTGCACTCGCCGCAATACCGTCGATCTTGTACTGAAGCGAAATAGGGTTGGTAAACCACCGGGCAGGAATGCCACGGGTGTAGTTGTATTGAAAATCGACAACGAATTCGCCCTGCAAATCCGGAACCACGCCCTGTGGAACTTCGAAGATCACTGCCGGGTTCCACATATAACCGGCGTAAGAGGGTCTGGCGGGATTGAGAGGTCCCGGTCCAATCCAGCCGACGTCTGGAAGGTCGGTGCGCCAGGATATCGAGGTCGTCGATGGCCGGGTCGCGAAGGACACTTCGGAGGCGGTGAAGCTCACGCCGACACTTGCACTCAGCGACGCACTGCCCTTGCCTCCTTCCGTTCCCCCTTCACCGCTCAGTTCCCCGCCGATCGAGAAGCTGATCGTTGCCTGCTCGACGCTGCTGTTGGGACCGAAGGTCGTCAGGCGAGCACCGGGCGTCGTGCAACGCAATTCCAGGTTCATGTAGTTGGCGTAGAAACCGACCGAGAGCCAGTTCGAACTGGGGTCGGCCGGCGATCCCTGGATGCCGTGGTAGACGTCGCCGGTCACAAGGTAATAGTCCCTGGCCTGACTTTGGTCTCCCTGAAGCAGCTTGTAGACGGGAAGGATGGCTGCTGCTGTCAGCGTCTGGCTCGCGGTCGGGACGCTGCCCGGGCCGAAGTTTTTACCGCCGCTGTGGCTGCTGGAGCCATCCATTTGGCCTACCAGTTTCCAGACGTCGGGGTTGAGGGATTCAATGGGCATCGATGCTACTCCCTGTTGGTGGACATGCCGGGCAACAGCCACGGCCTGGGTGTGCAAGCTGCACGCAGAGAGTGTAAACATAAAAAAGGAAATGCAACTATAGATATTTTTCGGCTGGGCGTTCACATCTTCAGGATGTTCCCTGTTGGTGCTTCGCGCGCCCATGATCGGTGAAGCCTTGCCAGCGTTTCCTGCAGCAAGGAGTGCCCGCCTGGTGTCCATCCCAGCGACGATACTCTCTGGGTGTTCATTCGTCTCAGGCTCGCCTCGTCATCCGATTTTTCCTGCATGCCGCCCGTGATCAGTTGTTCGGTATGAACGGTGATATCGGAGACGTTGAAGGACAGCCCGTTGATCCGGTTCTCCTCAGCCTCCAGCGTCAGGTGCACCGCCGCCGCCACGTCGCGGCCATGCACCTCGGTGCCGGCACGGGGTGCAATGCTGCGACCTGCGAGATAGTCGGCATACAGCGGATCCCACTTGTTGGGCCGGAGGTCGCCGTAGACGCCGGTCAGGCGCAGGCTGGCGGTGACGAAGTCCGGGCTTGAGAGCCCCGCCAGCGCCATCTCGGCCGCGAGCTTTACCTTCCCATAGAGGGAAGTCGGTGCGAGATCGGCGGTTTCTTCGAGAGGAAGGCCATCGGCCAGGCCGTCGTAGACGGCGCGGCTGGAGAGAAAGACGCAGCGGCGGACGCCTGATGCTCTCGCCGTCTCGAACAGGCTGACCGTGCCGTCGAGGTTCAGGCGGCGGAAGCGGGCGGCATCATCGCCTTCGCCTCCCCGGTATATTCCGGGCAGGTGGTCGAAGGCGGCATGCACGTAGGCATCTACGCCGGCGAAGGCTCCACTCTGGTCTTTTTCCGGTTCCAGCGTCAGCGGGATGAAGCCGACGGGAGCCGTGAACCAGTGTTCGGGCGGCGGCGTTCGTCCACCAACGGTCAGGTCGTGTCCCGCCTCGGCCAGGCCGTTGACGATATAGCGGCCTACCAGGCCGGTGCCGCCGGAGACGAGAACCTTCATTGGTGATTTCCGGGGCCAGGCAGCGACGAGATATCGGGGATCTCGCGGCCATCATGAAAGCGATGCCAAAGGTCGATCAGCGGTCGCAGCTTGTCCGCCTTCGGGTGGTTCTCCTCCCAAGGCTTCTCGTACTGGTAGTGCAGGATGGCGATGCTGTCCCAGTCCCAGAGGTCGGGCATGTTGAACCAGACGTATTGCAGCATGTTCATGAAGACCGGCAGGCCGTGCCAGTCGGGGAAGAAGGTCTGCAGGAAGGTCTGGTCGGTGCGGCGCCAGAAGGCGTCCGGCGCGTCCAGCCGCGCCAGCATTTTCTCGAAAGTTGCCAGCGCCGGGTGGGCGACGAAGACGCCGGAGTTCAGCCGGTGGAAGTCGGCGAGGCTCTCGTAGACGTTCGGTGCGGCGGAGAACTCCGGGTAGTCGAACAGCTTGTCGATGTTGCGCAGCACGATGGCATCGGCGTCGATGAAGACGCAGGCGCGGTATTCCACCAGTTGCCAGAGCCGCAGCTTGCAGAAATTGTCGAGCGGCGTGTGGAAATCGGGCTTTCGACCCTTCGTGAAGGGGGCGGCGCCATGCAGGTTGCGGCGGGCATGGCGCTCGGCGAAGGCTTCCGACAGCGTCAGATGATCGACCTCGACCAGACGGCAGCCGGTCGCGGCGAGCGGTGCGAGAGCCGCCTGCTCGACGCCGCCGGTATGCAGGATGACGATGTCTGCCGTTGTGTTGGTCCATCGCAGCGAATTGGACAGCGCGGTTGCGCCCTTGGCATAATCGGCATTGGTGACGAGCGTCACGAAGGCGCGGTCGCTGCCGGCAGATGTGGCGGGGCGAAGGCCCCGCGCACCAGTTTCGGTCGGCATCAGGAGACCGACTTCAGCCGCCTGCCTTCCGGATCGCGCTCGACCTTGGCGGCGATATCCTTGGTCCAGGCGGAGACGGCGGGGACGCGCGAGCGATCGACGCGGTAGGCGAACTTCTTCGCCACCTCGACGATCTCGTCGAGCAGGCCTTCGCCGAGCGTCGTCGGATCGAGGCCAAGGCCCAGGAACTTCTCGTTGCGGACGATGAGGTCGTTTTCGGCGGCCTCCTTGCGCGGGTTGGGCAGCCAGGCGATTTCGGCGCCGGTCATCTTCGAGATTATCTCGGCAAGATCCCGGACACGGTGGGTCTCGGTCATCTGGTTGAAGATCTCGACGCGGCTGCCGCGCTGGGGCGGGTTCTTCAGCGCGATCTCGATGCAGCGGACGGAATCCTGGATGTGGATGAAGGCGCGCGTTTGGCCGCCGGTGCCGTGAACGGTGAGCGGATAGCCGATCGCCGCCTGGATCAGGAAGCGGTTCAGCACCGTGCCGTAGTCGCCGTCATAGTCAAAGCGGTTGACGAGCTGGGCGTGGCGGCGCGTCTGTTCCGTGTGGGTGCCCCAGACGATGCCCTGGTGCAGATCGGTGATCCGCAGCGCGTCGTTCTTGGCGTAGAACTGGAAGAGCTGCTGATCGAGGCACTTGGTCATGTGGTAGATCGAGCCGGGATTGCTCGGGTAGAGGATGTCCTGGCTGACGGTGCGGCCGTCGACGGTCTCGATGCCGACCGGCAGATAGCCCTCGGGGATGGCGGCGCCGACCGTCGAATAGCCGTAGACGCCCATGGTGCCGAGATGCACCAGATGGGCGTCGAGATCGAGCTCGACCATGGCGTTCAAGAGGTTGTGGGTGGCGTTGACGTTGTTGCTGACCGTGTAGTTCTTGTGGCGGTCGCTCTTCATCGAGTAGGGGGCGGCCCGCTGCTCGGCGAAATGGATGATGGCGTCCGGACGATGCTTGGCGAGCCAGCCCTTCAGCAGCTCGTAGTCCTTGGCAAGATCGATCAGGTGAAAGTGGATCCGGCGGCCGGTTTCCGCGTGCCAGACGCGGGTGCGTTCCTGGATCGAATCCATCGGCGTCAGCGACTGGACCCCCAGTTCCGTATCGATCCAGCGTCGCGACAGATTGTCGAGGATGTGGATCTCGTGGCCCTGATCGGACAGATGGAGGGAGGTGGGCCAGCCGACAAAACCGTCGCCGCCGAGAACTGCAATCTTCATGAATCAACTCCGCTGGTTGATGGACCGGATTTCCTGATAGGGAGGTTTTGTGACAGAAACAACAAAAGTCGACTGCTGTGCCATGGCATCCGGCTATCACGACCATCCACTAAGGCATGACGATGACAACTGAGAATTTTCTCCTCTCTGGCGAGTTGACGGAAGCCGGGCACCGGCTGGTGCAGAGGGTCTATTACGAAGACACGGATTTTTCCGGCCTCATCTATCACGCCCGCTACCTGCATTTCCTGGAGCGCGGCCGCACCGACTACCTGCGTTGTCTTGGCTGCCAGCAGAGCGCGCTTCTCGATGCCGACGAGGAGGGGCTCGTCTTCGTCGTCCACCGCATGGAGATCGACTTCAAGCTTCCCGCGAAGATGGACGACGTGCTGACGATCCTGACGGCCACGGAAAAGGCCGGCGGCGCCAAGATGGTGCTCAACCAGGAAATCCGCCGCGGCGAGACGCTGCTGATCGCCGCCAAGGTGGTGATCGCAGTGATCAACCGGCACGGCCGGCCCCGTCGCCTGCCGGAGACCATTGCGGAGAAATTCCTCGGCGGGCAGCAGTAGGCAAAGTCACGCTGCAGTAACCAATCGTTAACCCTATTGAGGTGTACTGCGGGACAAGGAATTTGTGCGGCGCACGCCTTCCTTTAACCAAATTTGAAAGCGAGAAGCCAATGCTGAAAGCTCAGGGCACCTTGGGGTAACGAGCGCTTCCAGCGGCCAGGTAAATCTCGCGAGAGCGCTTTTGAACCCGCCCGGTCCTGTGCCGGGCGTTTGGATTCGGGGATATAGGTAGATGGAAGATGTAGGTTTGGCTGCGGCGACCCACGACGTCAGTCTTTGGGCGCTGTTCCTGCAGGCGGGCATAATCGTCAAGCTGGTGATGATCGGGCTGCTCGCGGCCTCGGTGTGGACCTGGGCGATCGTCATCGACAAGTACATCAGCTTCGGCAAGGCAAGGCGCCAGTTCGACCAGTTCGAGCAGGTGTTCTGGTCCGGCCAGTCGCTTGAAGAATTGTACCGCACCCTCGCCGAGCGCCAGAACACCGGCCTTGCGGCGATCTTCGTGGCGGCCATGCGCGAGTGGAAGAAGAGCTTCGAACGTGGTGCCCGTTCTCCGATCGGACTGCAGATGCGTATCGACCGCGCCATGGACGTGACCATGGCACGCGAAAGCGAGACCTACGAAGCGCGTCTGGGCTCGCTGGCGACGGTCGGTTCGGCTGGTCCGTTCATCGGCCTCTTCGGGACCGTCATCGGCATCATGACCTCCTTCCAGGCGATCGCCGGATCGAGCTCCACCAATCTCGCCGTCGTCGCGCCCGGTATTGCCGAGGCGCTTCTGGCGACCGCCATCGGCCTTGTCGCCGCTATTCCGGCGGTCATTGCCTACAACAAGTTCTCCGGCGACGCCGGCAAGCTCACGGCGCGCATGGAAGGCTTCGCCGACGAGTTTTCCGGGATCCTGTCGCGGCAGATCGACGAGAAGCTGCAGCCGCGCCAGGCGGCGCAGTAACGGACCGGAAGGAGCCACACCATGGGTATGTCAGCCGGTGCGAAGAGTTCAGGTGGCGGGCGCAGACGCCGCGGTGGCCGCAGGAATGCCCCCGTCAGCGAAATCAACGTGACGCCGCTCGTCGACGTCATGCTCGTGCTCTTGATCATCTTCATGGTGGCGGCGCCGATGATGACCGTCGGCGTGCCGATCGACCTGCCGGAAACGCAGGCAACGGCGATGAATTCCGACACCCAGCCGATCACGCTTTCCGTCAATCCCGCAGGCGAGATCTACCTGCAGGAAACAGCCATCGGGATAGACGAAGTGGTGCCGAAGCTCGAGGCGATTGCCACCACGGGCTACAGCGAACGCATCTATGTGCGTGGCGATACCGCTGCTGCCTATGGCGTCGTCATGCAGGTCATGGCGCGCATTTCGTCCGCGGGATTCAAGAACATTGGTCTCGTGACCCTTCAGGAACAGGAGCGGTAATCGGTTCGCGATGAA
Source organism: Pseudorhizobium sp. (assembly GCA_046314035.1). Lineage (GTDB taxonomy): Bacteria > Pseudomonadota > Alphaproteobacteria > Rhizobiales > Rhizobiaceae > Neorhizobium. The sequence continues at coordinate 23,870 of JBKBXP010000008.1, forward strand.
GGTAAGTCTCGGAACATCGCTGGTCCTGCACACCTTGATCCTTGGTGCGGCGCTCGTCTCGCTCGGGACGCCGGCGTCCTTTGAGGTGGGCGAAATGGAGGCGTTGCCGGTCGACATCATTCCGGTCGAATCGATTACCCAGATCCAGCAGGGCGATAAGACTGCGCCGCTTGCAGAAACGTCCGCGCCCGTTCCGACCAGCAGACCCGACGTCGTCGAAAACGCCGAGAATGCCGGCGACAACGAGATCGACATGAAGGCACCGCCGACGCCGGTTCAACGGCCCGTCGAGACGGAAGTCGCGGCTGCTCCCGAAAAGACCGACAATCCGCTGCCGAACCCGACGACCGAAACGAACACGGTCAAGGAGATCGTGCCTGAGGAAACGGCGCCCGCGCCGACCGAGGTTGCCGCCTTGCCGGAGGCCAAGCCGGAAGTCGCGCCCGCGCCGACGCCGGAACCGACACCCGAGCCGGTGCCGGAAGAGGCCGTCACCGAGGAAATTCCGCTGCCGGAAACGGTCCCGGTGCCCGCCGCGCGCCCGAGGCCTGAGCCTCCGAAGGAACAGGCGAAGCCCGTCGAGAAGCCTGCGGAGAAGAAGCCCGAGACGCCGAAGGCTGCCGAGAAGCCGAGCGACAAGAAGGTCGCCGACAAAAAGCAGGAAACCGCAAAGTCGACATCTTCCATGGATAGCGACTTCAATGCCGACGAGATCGCAGCGCTTCTGAACAAGCAGGAAGCCTCCGGCGGCGGTGCGAAGCGTTCGACGGAAACCGCCGCCCTCGGCGGACGCAAGACGACCAGCGGTTCGACGCTTAGCCAGAGCGAGATGGATTCCCTGCGCGGTCAGATCCAGAACAACTGGTCGATTATCGCCGGCATCGAAGGCGCCGACGGGGTGATCATCACCGTCAAAATGCAACTGGACGAGAGCGGCGCCATCGTCGGCCGTCCGCAAGTCAGTGCCACCGGCGGCTCCGATAATGCCCGCCGAACCCTCGAAGGAAGTGCGCTCCGCGCCGTCATGCGGTCGGCTCCCTTCAAGAACCTTCCTGTCGAAAAATACGACTCCTGGAGCGAGGTCGTCGTCAATTTCGACCCCAGCGACATGCTGTAATAGCTGAGAGGCTGAACACTATGATGAAACGTACTTTCATCCGCCTGATGATCGCGTTTGCCGGGATGGCGATGTCCTTCGCGCCGGCCTTCGCCCAGGTGGAAATCAACATCAACAGGGGCAACGTCGAGCCGCTGCCGATCGCGGTCACCGACTTCATGTCCGGCAACGAGCTCGGGGCGCAGATCAGCGCGGTCATCGCCGCCGACCTGCAGCGCTCGGGCCTGTTTGCGCCGGTCAACAAATCCGCCTTCATCGAGAAGATCTCGAACCCGGATCAGCAGCCACGCTTCGAGGACTGGAAGGTCATCAACGCGCAGGCACTGGTGACGGGCCGGGTGACGCGCGAGAGCGACGGTCGCCTGCGTGCCGAATTCCGCCTCTGGGACACGTTCGCCGGCCAGCAGTTGACAGGCCAGCAGTTCTTCACGCAGCCGGAGAACTGGCGTCGCGTCGCGCATATCATTGCCGACGCCATCTACGAGCGCATCACCGGCGAAAAGGGCTACTTTGATACGCGCATCGTCTTCGTGTCCGAAAGCGGCCCGAAGACCGCCCGCCAGCGCCAGCTTGCGATCATGGACCAGGACGGCTTCAATGTCCGCCAGCTGACCAGCGGCAAGGACCTTGTCCTGACACCGCGCTTCTCGCCCAACCGGCAGGAAGTCACCTATATGTCCTTCGAAGGCGACCAGCCGCGCGTCTACCTGCTGCAGCTGGAAACCGGGCAGCGCGAAGTGGTCGGCAACTTCCCCGGGATGACATTCTCGCCGCGCTTCTCGCCGGATGGTCAGAAGGTCATCATGAGCCTCCAGCAGGAGGGCAATTCCAACATCTACACGATGGACCTGCGGTCGCGGACGACGACGCGACTGACCAATACGGCCGCCATCGATACCTCGCCCTCCTATTCGCCGGACGGCGGTCGCATCGTCTTCGAAAGCGACCGCGGCGGGCGCCAGCAGCTCTACGTCATGGGCGCCGATGGCTCCGGCCAGACGCGCATCTCCTTCGGCGACGGCTCCTATTCGACGCCGGTCTGGTCGCCACGCGGCGATCTGATCGCCTTCACCAAGCAGTCGGGTGGCAAGTTCTCGATCGGCGTGATGAAGCCGGACGGTTCGGGAGAGCGTATCCTCACCACCGGCTTCCACAACGAGGGACCGACCTGGGCTCCGAACGGCCGCGTGCTGATGTTCTTCCGGCAGAACGCCGGTGCCGGCGGGCCGCAGCTCTATTCGATCGATCTGACCGGCTACAACGAGATCGCCATCAAGACCCCGTCCTATGGTTCGGACCCGGCCTGGTCGCCGTTGCTGGAATAGTGGCAAATTCCGGACGGAGGCGGCTTGCCGCCTCTTTGACGCCCCAATCTCCTGAAAAAGGAGGCTTCGAGGGCACCGGAAACCGATTGTTAACCATACTCATTTGATGATCATTAACCGCCTCCGGTTAGAGTCCGGCAACTCTATTACGTGATCTAAGGAGAGACCGGCTATGAGCCGTACCTATACCCCGGCAATCAGCCGAATGCAGAACCTCGCCCGCAACCCGGGCGTCATCGCGCTGACCTTGGCCCTGGCCCTGGCCGGTTGCGCCAACAAGAAGAACCTGCCCAACAATGCCGGCGAGCTCGGTCTCGGTGGTGCTGCCGGCGCGGGTGCGTCGACACCCGGTTCGCAGCAGGACTTCACCGTCAACGTCGGCGACCGGATCTTCTTCGATACCGATTCGACGTCGATCCGCGCCGATGCGCAGCAGACGCTCGATCGTCAGGCACAGTGGCTTTCCCGCTATCCGAACTACGCCATCACCGTCGAAGGCCATGCCGACGAACGCGGCACGCGCGAATACAACCTTGCGCTGGGCGCTCGCCGCGCTTCGGCCACCAAGGATTATCTGGCAGCCCGCGGCGTTCCGGCCAACCAGATCCGGACGATCTCCTACGGCAAGGAAAAGCCGGTGGCGGTCTGCGACGACATCTCCTGCTGGTCGCAGAACCGTCGCGCCGTGACGGTGCTGGGCGGCGCCGGCATGTAATGCCGTTCTCTTCAAACGATCGTGAAGGCGGCCAATCGGCCGCCTTTTTCGTTTCTCCATAGTTTGGCCGAACTTGAGTTGATTTTAAGGGCCGGGCTCAGTTGCTTTTTGGCGTGGATTGGCAAAATCTGCACTCGCGCCAAATCAGCGCAGATCAAAGCAGGACGGACGATATGAAGAAACTTGTCTTGGCAGCAATGCTGGGGCTGACGGTGGCGGGCGGCCCCGCCGGGGCGTTCTCGTTGCCAGAGCTTTTCCAACAGCGCGAACAGGCTTCGCAGGCGCAGGGCACGCGGCAGGCACCCATGGTGCTGGCGCAGGCTTCCGACGGACCGGTTCGGATCCAGCAGATGGAGGAGGAAATCCGCCAGCTGAACGGGCGCATCGAGGAAATGAGCTTCCAGATCCTGCAGATGCAGGAGCAGATGCGCAAGACCCAGGAAGACAACGAGTTCCGCTTCCAGGAACTCGAAAAGAGCGAAAATGGGGTGGCCGGGCAACCGGCCGCCACCGCCGAAGCCTCGCGGCCGGCTGCCTCCGAAGCGCTATCCGACGACGTGGCGCGTATCATCGCGACACCGCCCGCGGATCAGTCGGGCACGGCGGCTCCATCCGCGGCGCCCGGAACACCCGAAACCGTACTGGGTGCCATCGACTTCGACCAGAACGGCAATCCGCGCGCCGTCAGCCGCAACGATGTGGACAATTCGTCCGGGCTGCCGGGCGTCGATGCAGGCCCTGGGCTTCCGGGCCGGACGCCTGCGCCGGATACGCAGCAGACCGCCTCCCTCGGCAGCGAGAGCGACACCTATCAGGTGGCCTACAATCATGTCCTCTCCGGCGACTACGGCCTGGCCGAGCAGGGCTTCACACAATATTTGACCGAGTTTCCGGAGGCAGAGCGGGCCGCGGATGCGAGCTTCTGGCTGGGCGAGGCGCAGTATTCGCAGGCAAAATACAACGAGGCCGCCAAGACCTTCCTGAATGCCCATCAGACCTACAACAAATCCCCCAAGGCGCCTGAGATGCTCTTGAAGCTCGGCATGTCGCTTGCCGCGCTCGACAATTCCGAGACCGCCTGCGCCACTCTGGAAGAGGTGACGAAGCGCTACCCGAACGCGCAGCGTCCCGTGCTCTCCAAGGTGTCATCCGAGCAGAAACGCCTCGGCTGCTGATCGGCCGAGCGGTGCCGACCGTCGCCAAATCCTTCATTTTATCTGCGCCGGATGCCGCGGCAGCGCTGCTGCAGAAGCTTCCCCGGCCGGTGCATCTTCTGGTCGCCGTCTCCGGCGGCAGCGATTCCACCGGGCTGCTCGTCGCACTGGCGGAGCATCGCGCCCCGGGCATTGACGTGTCTGCCGCCACCGTGGACCATGGACTGCGGCCCGGCTCTGCCGCGGAAGCCCTGGCCGTCGGACAGTTCTGTGCCCGGTTGAACATCCCCCATAAAATTCTGGACTGGACCGGCGACAAGCCGAAGACCGGTCTGTCGGCTGCGGCACGGGAGGCGCGCTATGCGCTGCTTTGCAGTGCTGCGGAGGAGGCGGGCGCGACCGCGATCGTTAGCGGCCACACTATCGACGACCAACGGGAGACGATTGCCATGCGCTCGGCACGCGCCGGGGGCGCATCCGTCGCGGGACTTTCGGGGATGGCGGAGGCGGTGCTGCTGCATCGGCGCCACTGGCTGCTGCGGCCCTTCCTCAGGACGCGACGTTCCGGCATCCGCGATTTCCTTTGCCAGACGGGCCATGGCTGGTTCGACGATCCCTCCAACGCCGATCCTCGCTACGAGCGGGTCAGGACGAGGGCGATGCTGGCATCGGTGGAGGCGGGGAGACCCGAGGAGGCTGTCGAGGCCGGAGAGCGGCGCCGGCGGCTCTCGGAAGCGGCGGCGAAACTCCTTGGCGAGCAAGCGCGGGTGGATCATGCGGTGCTGATGCACCTCCAGCCGGCGGCGCTCGCCGGCAATGCCGCGGTGCTGCGCTACGCGCTGTCGGCCGCGGCGGCGGTGATGGGCGGTCGTGAGCAGGGGCCGGGCTCGGACAGCCTCGACCGGGTGATGGAGGCCGTGGCGGCAGGCCGGCTCGAACGGCTGACGGCCGGACGGGTGGTGTTCGACCTGCGCCGCGACGGCCTCTTCCTCTGCCGCGAGAGCCGGCGACTGCCGGAGATCACGCTGGCGGCGGGCGAGAGCTGCCTATGGGATGAGCGTTTTCATGTCGTCCAGAACGACACGGAGCCTGGCCACGTCGGGCCGATGCAGATCGATCGCCAGGCGGCGCAGGCGCTGTTTCCCGACGTGCCTGTATCCATCGCGCAACGCGCCTCGCGCGCCTTGCCGACAGCGCTTCAAGCTGCCCCGGTGCTGGCGCCCTATCATCGGTTTTTGCCGCAGTTCGACTACGAACTGGCGGTCACACTGGCATCTCTCGTCGGATGCGACACTTTCCCACTGCCTCCGTGGAACGATTCATGGCGGAAAAGGTAACCAGTCGGCCCGGTTCGCCTTGGCAAGCAGTGGGCGGAACCCTATGTTACCCGCACAAGGTGGCTTTCGAGCCGCCACACAGTTCCGGGGAGTTCGATGAACCCAAACTTTCGCAACTTTGCCCTCTGGGCAATCATAGCGCTTCTTCTGATCGCGCTGTTCAGCATGTTCCAAACTGCGCCCTCGCAGTCGAGCTCCCGTGAAATCCCGTACTCGCAGTTCTTGACCGAGGTGGACGCCGGTCGTGTGCGTGACGTCGTGGTCACCGGCAACCGCGTGATGGGCACCTACGCTGACAACGGCACGGCGTTCCAGACCTATTCGCCGGTCATCGACGACTCGCTGATGGAACGCCTGCAGACGCGGGACGTGACCATCGTCGCGCGCCCCGAGACCGACGGATCCTCGGGCTTCCTGAGCTACCTCGGCACGCTGCTGCCGATGCTTCTGATCCTCGGTGTCTGGCTGTTCTTCATGCGCCAGATGCAGGGCGGCGGTCGCGGCGGCGCCATGGGCTTCGGCAAGTCGAAGGCCAAGCTGCTGACCGAGGCGCACGGTCGCGTGACCTTCGAAGACGTCGCCGGTGTCGACGAAGCCAAGCAGGATCTCGAGGAAATCGTCGAATTTCTGCGGGATCCACAAAAGTTCCAGCGTCTGGGCGGCCGTATTCCGCGCGGCGTGCTGCTCGTCGGACCTCCGGGCACGGGTAAGACCCTGCTGGCCCGTTCCGTTGCCGGCGAGGCCAATGTGCCCTTCTT
>JBKBXP010000009.1:0-2688 GCA_046314035.1 Pseudorhizobium sp.
CTATCGCTACCTGGAGCACGGCGCCTTCTACGCGATCCTGATCCTGTCGGTGATCATGTATGTGCAGACGCTCTATCACATCCCGGAAGTCATTACCGGGCTTGGTGGCGCCACGCTGATCGGCATCTCGCTGTGGTCGTCGATCCGCTACAACCGTCAGGAACTGCAGAGGGAAACGGATCTCACCCGCGGCCAGATCTGACGTCAAAGCAGTCTGCTAAATCAGTGCCTTCGGGATCCTCGGACAGCAACAAACCCGCCGATTTTTTTTGGCGGGTTTCTTTTGGACCTAGTCCGCGTCTTGAAGAACGAGCGCGGTCGTGGTCGGTACAGGGTTTCTTCTAGCCGAATATGCGTTTCAGGTGTGTCAATGCCGCGTGAATTTTCCCCAGAAGTGCCGAAGTAAAATTCCCCAGTTATGCCGACGTCGACGACATGGCGAATTGAGGATTTTTCGGCGGCCGCCCGCGCGGCTTTTGTGGTGGGGCGAAAGCTGGGGGAGCGATGAGGGCTTTGGAGCGAACATGCTCCGGCATGAGTTCGGCATGCTGCCTCAACCGGTAGCTGGATCCTTCGATCTGCACGACGACGGCATGATGCAGCAGTCTGTCGAGCAGTGCCGTGGCGACGACAGGGTCGCCAAAGACATCGCCCCATTCTGCAAAACCGCGGTTTGACGTCAGGATCATTGCGCTGCGTTCATAGCGTGCGTTAACGAGCTGGAAGAACAGATTGCCGCCGCCCTGGACGACCGGCAAATAGCCAATCTCATCGACGATGAGCAGGCTCGGCCTACAGAAGAAGCGAATGCGTTCCTGCAGCTTGCCTTCCCGTTCTGAACGGGCGAGCGAACCGATCAGATCGGCGAGCGTCGTGAAGTACACGCTCTTTCCGGCCTTGACGGCTTCGACGCCGAGCGCCGTGGCAAGATGGCTCTTTCCGGTTCCCGGTGGACCGAGGAAATGAACCGCTTCGTGACGGTCGACGAACCCGAGCTGCGCCAGGGTAAAAATGCGATCCCGGTCCAGCGAGGGCTGGAAGGTAAAGTCGAAGCCGGCGAGCGTCTTGATCGTTGCAAGTCTGCCCATGCGCAGGGCCGTCTTGATGCGGCTGTTCTCGCGCAGGGTGAGTTCCTCCGACAGGAGGATATCGATAGCCTCAAGGGCCGATAGCTCACCATGCTCGAGACGACGCACGACATGGTCGAGAGCTTCCAGTGCGCGCGGCATCTTCAGGCCAACGAGATCATGACGGATACGGTCGATCATCGACGGAATGGGGTCGAGGGTGGCGCTCATGGCCGGCTCTCCTGTGCCAGGACTTTGCCGACGGCATCATAGAAGGCAAGCGATCGCTGCAGCACGGTGTCGCCGGCGGGTTTGAAGACATGGGATTCCTGCCGTCTCCCCGGCCCATGTTGCGGCTGAAAGGGTCGCCGATGATCCGGATGAACCCGGCGCTGTTTACGGCCCTCCAGGACCGGGTGAGCTGCGATTAGCGTGCCGTTCTCGAAGATGCGGACCTCGTCGGCGAGGGAGTGGACCTCAACCATTCGGCTTCGCGTGGAATCCGGAACGCTGTAGGTATTGCCACCGACGCTGACCATGCCCTCCCGCGACACGCGGCGCTCCAGCTTCAGAACGGATTTGAACGGTGCCAGCGGTAACGGTCGCAGGTGCGGCCGCTCCTCGGCGAAGGCTTCATTGACGAAGCGCTGGGTTGTTGCATGCTTCCTCGGATTGGCGACGGTGTCCAGCCAGTGCCGGAGCTGGGCGTTCAGGTCGTCGAGATTGCGAAACGAGCGGGCCAGGAAGAAATCCTCGCGGATGTACCGGAACGGCCGCTCGACTTTGCCCTTGGTCTTGGCGCGGTAAGGTTTGCATGCCTTCGGGTGGAAGCCATAGTGGCGTGCCAGGTCGATGAGTGCGCGATTGTAGATGATACCTTCCGTCTGGCCTTCGCCGATGACGGCGGTCTTCATCCGGTCGTAGAGCACCTCCCTTGGAGCGCCGCCAAGGGCCTCGAAAGCCGCGATGTGGCAGCGCAGGACGGTTGGCAGGTTCTGATGCATGACGAAGCGCGCCCAGATGAGGCGGCTGTGACCCAGCACCATTGAGAACAGCCAAACAATCCTCGGCGTCATCGGTTCGTCGGTGAAGACGACGTGGAACTGAGCGAAATCGACCTGGGCCTGCTCGCCGGGCGGCGTCTCGAAACGAACCTCGTATCCCTGCTGTGCAGCGGGTCGCACATCGCGAAGAAAATCCGTGACCGTCGTGTAGCCGCCCGTATAGCCTCGCTCCTTGAGCTCTCGTAGCAGCCGACTGCCGGTCAGGCCTGGATAGGTCTTCACCCGCTCCCGCAGGTAAGAAGCAAACGGATCGATCACCGTTGCCCGCGGCTTTCTGGGACCATAGGCCGGAGCCTCAAGGCCTCGCTCTATGTATTTGCGCACCGTCTTGCGATCGATGCCCGTTTCTCTGGAAATGGCCGATACCGTCAGCCCCTGCTGATGCAGATCCAGGATCATGATTGTCTCCCTCAGCTTGATCACCAAAATCCCCCTTCCGACCATCGGAAGGAGTATCGGCGATGACGCGCCGCCGGGGGTGGCGGGGGCGCCCCCGCCCACCCCCGGCCCCCCCCCCCGGGGGGCAATAAAAAGGCCACAGTTTGGGGGTGATGGCC
>JBKBXP010000009.1:2698-30000 GCA_046314035.1 Pseudorhizobium sp.
AAGACCGGCGGCCGCAGCACCTGGGGAAGATTCAAACGGCACTATTGGGGAGTATTGCTCCGGTACTGACACGAGCATCTAAAGCAACATCAGGGCTTGGCCGCGCTTTGGCTCGAGCATTTTCGGAGCACGTGCTCTGATCCCCGAACTGCGGTGAATTGCCTCCCAGCTTAGGTGACTTACCAATAGGCAAACGACGAATCTTCGCGCGAAGTCAATTGGAACTCCTTTTGCGGGTGGAACAACGGGCAGCTCTGCCTCCAAGTCGGATGTGGTCAGCAGTTACAACTGCCGCGTCGAAAGAGGCCCGTATGGAAATTTCAATGGCTTATTACTCGAGCCAGGTACTTGGTCGGCTCTTCCTGAAATATCATCGGATGACGCCGATTGACTAGGAGGGCGGTGCGAGATCCTAAACGAGCGTTCGGTGAAAGTCTCGAGTTGCGATGGGCCAAATACGGTACCTACAGCTACCGACCGACAGTCGAAGCACTGAATGGCATGCCCGATCGAAGGCGCGAACGCCATATCGTCATCGAATGCTTGGCCTGGTGTCGGCCTCGTCGTGCGTGGAGCCGATCAACCATCCTCCCGTCACCGACGTACCACGTCCTGCCACTCCGGATGACGGCTGATCTGTGCTTTTGCAAAGGGACAAAGCGGTATGATGTGAATGCCATCACGGCGCGCATCCTCGACCGCCTGGCGCACCAGTCGTTCGCCCACCTTGCGACCGCGCAAAGCCCCAGGCACCTCCGTGTGGTCAATGATGATCAAACCTTCGCCGGCTCGGCTGTATCCCATCTCCGCCTCAACGCCATCGATGACGAGGCGGTAACGCCCTTTCGCCGGACCATCTTCCCGCTCGACCTGTTCCGTGTCGCCCGCAGGCGCATGGTGCGTCACTGCCGCGTCGTGCACGCGCACCTGACGAGGTTCCCCATGCGCGCACTCCAGAAGATCACGGTCCCAGTTGCCAAGATCGGCCGCCGCCTCGTATGTCGAGACAAGAAAAGCCATCAGAGCTTCATCGGGATCGGTGGCGGATTGCACCGCCTCGTAGGGCAGAATGAATTCCGAAAGTCCTTCGTGCCAGAACGCGCTATCCGGCTTCACGGACGCGGCGCGGTAACCGCCGGGCGCCGGATAGGCGTAAGCGTAGAAGGCGGGATAGTCGATACCGCCGCCGCCCGGCCAGAAGCCCGCGGATGATACCTCGCGGTCATAGGCCTCCCGCGCCACGTCATCCGGCAATGCCGGGACGCCGCCTGGATGGAGCGGCGCGCGCCTTCCCGAAAAGCGGGTATGCGCCAGATCGAAACTGCCCCAGAACAGATGAACGGGGCTGGATTTTCCGACAAATGAGGTTCGGAATCGAGTGAAGACCTTGTCGATCGCTATCAGGGCCTGATGAAAACGCTGAACGGCCTCGCGGTCATAGGGTCGGTCGCGTTCGTCCTCGGCGAACGGAATGGGGAAAGGCACTTCGTTCGGACGACCGTTGAACGTCGGCGTGCCGCCAAGCTCCGAGATCAGCTGCACGAAGCTCGCGTGAAATGACGAGACCGTAGTCGGCCCAAGATCAAACGAAACCCTCCGGCCGTTCCCGCAGGTGCCAACCACTTGGTGCGCCCGAAAGTCGAACAGGATTTCGATGCCCGGCCCATCGGGGATAGGCGACGAGGCCAGGCCACTTGGCGTGACGTAGAAGGTCGCATTCCACGAATGATTGAGCCACGGCGTGTGGGCCAGGCGGTACTTGCCTGCGATCTGCAGGTAGAGATGCAAGGCCGAACAGGTTTCACGCCAGCCGAGGTAGTCGAGGTGGGGCCACTGGTTCATTGTCGTCTCTCCAGTCCGCTTTCGTTCAATCGGGCAGAGGAATGTATTCATTCCGGTCATTGGCAGGCAGGTCGAAACGACCCTTGCCCCAGTTCGCGGCGCGCCATTCCGCCTTGGCAAGTTCGATGCGCTCCTGCGAAGAGGCGACGAAGTTCCACCAGATGTAGCGCGGTCCGTTAAACGTCGCCCCGCCGAGGATCATCAAGCGCGCACCCCGCTCACCGGCTGCCACCGTAATGCGGTCGCCCGGCCGAAATACCATCATCTGTGAAGCCTCGAATTCCTGTCCGGCAACCAAAATCGAGCCGTCAACAATGTAGATGCCGCGGTCCTCGTGATTGTCCGGCATCGGCAGGCGGCTTCCCGGCTCAAGCGTCACATCGGCGTAGAAGGTCTCTGAAAGCATCGTCGCGGGTGCGGCCTTGCCATAGACATTGCCCAGTATGATCCGAACGGAGACGCCGCGGTCCTCGATGACGGGGAGCGTCTCCTTGCCGTGATGCTCGAAGCTGGGCGCCACGTCTTCGTGGCTTTCGGGCAGTGCTAGCCAGGTCTGGATGCCGAACAGGCTGTTCGGTCCGCTGCGCGCGGTCGCAGATGTGCGTTCGGAATGGGTAACGCCACGGCCGGCCACCATCCAGTTCAGCGCGCCGGGGCTGATGACCTGATCGGCACCGGTGCTGTCGCGGTGATGGAAATCACCCTTGAACAGGTAGGTCACCGTGCCAAGCCCGATATGCGGGTGCGGCCTGACATCGACGCCCTGCCCCGTCAGCAGCTCGGCCGGCCCGGCCTGGTCGAAGAAGATGAAGGGCCCGACCATCTGCCGCTTGGGTGCCGGGAGCGCACGCCGGACCTGAAAATCGCCAAGGTCGCGGGAACGCGGGACGATCAGCGTCTCGATGGCGTCGATGCCGACCTCGTCGGGACAGCCCGGCTCGATTGATGGGTTCCAGCTCATGTGCATTATACCCTTATCTTCAGATCGTTCCAACCGACTGAGCGAGCGTCACCCGGTTCCACCAGGTCGACGAAGCGCGAAACGTCTCTGCCTTTGCTCCAGCTTCGCCACGTCGCGGTGCATCAACACAGCGGCCGGCAAAAATATAAATTCACCCTCGGCAAAAAGCCGAGCGAACTCAAGGCTTGACGAAGCCATGAGCGTACTTGGGAGCAAGAACGGCACCAACGCGGCAGCTCTTGCACCGCAAGGATCGAGAGCATTCGGTAGCTTGCGAAAACGCGATGGGCGCTTGCCTCGATATTCAGGAGTAGTCAGATGACATTTCGCAACGGGTTGAACTCCCTTCTTCGTCCCTAAGATTCGGTCCTGGTTCTGATCGATCACCGAGGCACCAGTTCGAACAGGCGTCGCCTCGTCATTTAAGGCGCTGCCAAAACATGCCGTGAAGGAGATACGGATGGATTTCGAAACGCTGATGCAGGCCAACCTCGATCTGGTGTTCGGCGAACGCGACCCCAAGCGCCGCATAACAGCGATCCGAAGGATCTATGATGCCGACGCCGAGCTTCACGAACCGCAGCGTTCTGTACGAGGACATGAAGCCATTTCTCAGGCAGTAGAGGAGCTTCTAGCCCACCTGCCCCCCCATTTCAGGTTCACCGCAGTAAGGCCGGCAACCGGCCACAATGGTCTCGGCCGTTTGCAGTGGCGGGCAGGCCCGGCAGGTGGCCCAGCTGTCGTGACGGGCACCGATGTCGCACACATCGGAGGCGGCCTCATTCGAACGCTGCATGTTTTTCTCGATCAAGCGGACGCCTGATCTGCCGCAGCACACGTCGAAATCGTGCCGTCAGTCGGCTGTCGGAGTCTAGGTCTCCCCAACAATAACGTAAAGGAATTGCTGTAAATGAACGAGTATGATTTCCCCATAGGATTGGAGATGGACGTCTCCTATCCGAATTTTCAAGTGAGCCTGACGCTGCTGTCAATCACGCAACTACAGTTCGAGATCAAGGAAGGACCGTTTGCCCGAACCGAGACCGTTGACATCAAGGTCGTTCCGATCGGCAACAGCATTTTCACCGTGAGCTGGCAGGAACAAAGCGGCGCAACGGTCACGAATGTTCAAGACTACGATCGCAGCCTCGTTCACTCATTTGCGACACTGCCCGACGGTCAATTTTTGCGAATGACGGGGACAATGACGATCACACGGCTTGCAGAACTCCCCTCCGACGACCGTCCGCATCGCAACAAGGCATTGGTTCTGGACGCAATGACCTCGCTGTTCCAGCGTCGTGACGCATCAGCCGTGGAACGGCTTTACGCTCCAAATTACATCCAGCACAATCCCAACATTCCACAAGGCAGGGACGCTTTACAGGCGATCGTTGCCGAACTGCCCGAGCATGTCTGGTACGAGCCCGGCCTGGTCCTTGCTGAGGACAATCTTGTGGCGATCCACGGCCGCATCCGCGGGTGGGCGGATGAACCGCTCATTGCAATCGATATCTTTCGGATTGAGGATGGCAAGCTTGCCGAGCATTGGGACGTCCTTCAGAGCGAAGTGGGCGCCACGACAGCTGACAGTGGCACTTCCATGTTCGATCCTGCAGAAGCAACCCGGGGCGCTCGGCGCAATCAGGCCTAGCATGCGCGTCCCGCTAATGCGGTCCGGTCAGGCTATTTTGTGAGATGAAGAATATGGAAATCGGCATTGACAGTTTCGCAGCTATCCTTCCCGACCCGGAAACGGGCCGGCTTCCGACGGGAGCCGGCCGCATGGCGGATCTCCTGGAAGAGGTCGAAACCGCTGACCGTGTCGGGCTCGATGTTTTCGGCATAGGTGAGCATCACCGGGCTGAATTTCTTGATTCCGCTCCGGCGGTCATTTTGGCTGCCGCCGCGGCTCGAACAAGCAACATTCGGTTGACGAGCGGGGTGACGGTGTTAAGCGCCGCAGATCCTGTTCGGGTGTTTCAGGAATTTGCAACACTTGACCTTATTCAAAGGGCGTGCCGAGATTGTCGTCGGCCGGGGTTCCTTCGGTGAAGCCTTTCCTTTGTTCGGCTTGGATGTCCGTGCCTATGACGACCTGTTCGCCGATAATCTCGACCTGTTCCTGCGGCTTCGCGAGGAAACCAACACCCATTGGGAAGGACGCTTTCGTCCGCCTCTAACGGGTCAGGGCGTATTCCCCCGTCCCCACCAGGAAACTTTGCCGCTCTGGCTCGGCGTGGGAGGTACACCAGAATCCTTCGCACGCGCTGGCCTGCTTGGCCTTCCACTGATGGTGGCCATCATCGGTGGTACTTTCGAGCGCTTTCGTCCACTGGTCGAGCTCTATCGTGAGAGCGGCAAGCGCGCGGGTCATGGTCCGGAAAAACTGACGGTTGGTGTACATGCCATGGGTTTCGTCGGCGAAACCGATGCCGCAGCAAGAGACTCGTTCTTTCCCGGTTGGGCACATCTGACTACAAAGGTCGGTCGTGAACGCGGTTGGTCTGCTCCGTCTCGCGCGCATTTCGATGCTATGGCAGGTCCGGACGGCGCATTCCTGATCGGCGACCCGATGACGGTAGCCGCCAAGCTCATCAAAGCCAGCGAGACCCTGGGTGGCTTGTCACGCGTTACCTTCCAGATGAGCACTGCCTCGCTTGAAACTGCGGCAATGAAACGCTCCATCGAGCTTCTTGGCACGGAAGTCGCCCCGATTGTCCGGATGGGGCAGGCGCAATAAAAGACGATATAGTTACAGAGCGCTCTCGCTAAATCCGCTTGGTTGCTGCGTTCACGTCTGCAGGGGAGAGATCATCACTGGCTGAAAACTCCAGACTGCTTGCATGTGTCCGATGAGTGAGAAGACAATCTGCTTGTGCGGGCGCATGACGGCCGAGCGCATCGTTTCGTACGGTACTCACGAGTATGAGATATCAAGCACGTGAGGTGACTCCAGAGGCTGGGTGTCATGCAGTAGAACCGCTGGGCGCACTACGCCCGGATGCCGCTTTGTCAATGCCGCCAGCGTATTGGTGCCGTTGGAAGAACTGAGGAGACAAGCTGGTCGCGGTTGACGCCATAGCGGTTGCGGCGCCCTTAACAAATGCGGCGAATGCTGCTGCTTCGCTACCGGTATCCACCTTTTGGTTGCGTATTCCCTCAATTGGCTAGCCGAACGCGCGCATTTCGCTGGCTGACCGCAGAGCATGCTACTGAACTGCGCTCGAAGGCGATCGCAGCCCCTGCAGTGACGGCACCGTTCTAGCTAAAGTTTATCTTAAAGGTGTGTCGGGCATGCCTCATCTGCTGGAAAGACATGCCGCTCGGTCGCGGCAGTTGGCGTTGGCTCTACCTTAACAGGTTCGAATGGCGGCCTCCAAAGCGATCTGCAGTCTGTCGAGGTCAGTCTTGCTGATGTTCTTCCCGTGGATTATGATGCGCGAGTAGAGTGGGGCAAAGAGTAGGTCGAGCGCCAGCTCCCTCTCAAGGTCAGCGCGCAGTTCGTTCCGGGCGATGGCGCGATCCAGCAATTGATGTCCCAGTTGTCGCCTGGCCTGAGCAATACTATCCAGCATCGCCGACAATTCACTTGAGCGCAGTCGTTCGGCAACCAGATCCGGGATGATCCGGCGGACCAGGGGATGGCGCAGCACCGAGCGTGTGACGCGAAGATATTCTCGGATATCCGCTGGCAGTGAGCCTCGGTCAGTCGCGCCCAACCTCATGATTTCCACGCTCTGTATCGCTTCGCAAGCGAACTCCAGTTTCGACTGCCATCTCCTGTATATGGCGGCCTTTCCTGCGCCCGCCCTTGCCGCCACGCGCTCCAAGCTGACGGCCGCAAAGCCAGAAATTGCCCACTCCTCAAACAATGCTCGGAACAAAGCTGTCGTCAGCTCCGGCCGAATAAGCGCTGCCCCACTCGGTTTCCGCGTCATTACGAGGTCGACACTCTTGCGTTCCATCCAGAATTCCTCCATTGTGAATGGAACGGTAGCGTTTCAACCACTGGATGTGAAGGGGTTGCAGCGAGCTTGAAGGGGTATTTCTAAATTGGTGCGGGTGGCCGGCACGAGGATTGCATGCTTGACCGATCGCGCCCAGTTGATCTGCGAGGCCCGAAACGGGCCGCCGGTTCTGCTCGAGCCGCGACAATCATAGGAGACACATCATGACCGTGCCTGCCTATTCGTCTTTCAACAAATGGTACTGCCAGGGCCAGCAGGCCTTTTATGTGCGAACAAGGAAATCGCCGGGGAGAATTCTGGATCTGCTCGAAATGAAGCGACCCGCCGGTGATATGCGCCGCCCGGCCATGCCGGAACTTGTACTTTATCAGGACCTGCTCGGTGGTAGTCGTGTTTGTGGCGATGCGGGAGGGGGGTATGTGGCAATAACGGGTGAAAAAGGCGCGCTTCATCTCGCTGCGCCCAACTTCGCCCTCACGTCCATCGTCGACAGCAGCCATCAGATTCGCGCCTTGTCTTTCCCTGTGGCGCAGTGGCAGAGTATACTCGATGAAGCCACCGACAGCCGGTTCTCGTTTGAATGCCTGGGACCCTACAAGGGGCTATTTCACTCGCTGACTATTCGATCGGCGCTCCGGAACCTTTGGGCACGGTGTGAAGAAGAGGGCGCACCGTCGCGTCTTCTGGCGCAGGCCGCAGGCTGCGAGATTCTGGCCGAACTCTGCCGGTTGAGCGGGGCGCCATTTGCGGAAGTCAAGGGTGGCCTCGCCCCATGGGCAGAGAGGCGCAGCGTGGAATTGATGCGGGCGCGGCTTTCAGAAGACATAAGCCTCGACGAACTGGCAGCCGAGGCGCATCTGTCTCCTTTCCACTTCGCACGCATGTTCAAGCAGAGCGTAGGGGTGCCGCCTCGGGTCTATCTGACGCGACTGAGGATGGAGAAGGCCTGCAAGCTTCTCGAGGATACGGACCTTGCGATCACAGATATTGCACAGGAGGTGGGCTACTCATCGAACCAGGTCCTCGCCCGGGTGTTTCTGAAGCACCAAGGTGTGAGCCCATCCGATTATCGCCGGGTCGTTCGTAATCCGGCTCGCCCTTTGATCTCCAATGGGGCGCGTTCGCCTTTGGAGGAAGTCCCTTGACGGTTCATGCCCCTTCTTCATTCGCCCAGTGGCACAGCAAAGGCGGACATGCGTCTTATGTGCGCACAATGAAGTCACCCGGCGCAATTCTTGATCTTCTGGAAATACAGCGACCCGCCGGCGACATGTCACGGCCTGCCCTGCCGGATATCGTCTTGATGGAGGACCTGCTTGGCTGCAGACGCGTCAGGGGAGATCTGGGAGGAGGCCGCTTCGACATGGCGACGGAAAAAGGCACCATCGCGGTTGCCGCGCCGAACTTCGCGACCACTGTGGTCAATGACGATAGCCACCGGCTCCGCAGCCTGGCGTTCCCTGTTGTGCAATGGCAAGGCGTACTTGATGAAGCCGCAGAGGGCCGGTCCTCGTTCGACATGTCCTGCATCTACGGCCAAGTCTTCCTTTCGCCCGCTATCCGATCGACGCTGCGGACCCTATGGACCCTGTGTAGTGAGGAAGGGGTACCATCGCGGCTTCTGGCACGGGCTGCGGGGCTGGAAATTATGGCCGAGTTGTATCGCTTGGGCGGGGCGCCCTTGGCGACTGCAAAGGGCGGTCTTGCACCATGGGCTCAGCGCCGGTGTTTGGAGCTTATGCACGCGCAGCTGTCACAAGACATCAGCCTTGATGAACTTGCCACCGAAGCGCGGCTCTCGCCGTTTCATTTCGCACGCATGTTCAAGCAGAGCCTCGGTGTCCCGCCTCGGATTTACTTGACACGCCTGAGGATCGAAAAGACCTGCGAGCTTCTCGAGCATACGGACCTTCCGGTTACGGATATCGCGCAGGAGGTCGGCTACTCATCGAACCAGGTTCTCGCCCGGGTGTTCCTGAAGCATCAAGGTGTGAGCCCTTCCGATTATCGCCGGGCTGTTCGGGATCCTGTCCGTCAATTCTCGCTGCAATCTCAAGGACCAGCGACAGCAGTGGAGTCGCTGCCGTGACAGTGCCAAACCATCCCTCATTCACGCAGTGGTACTGCGAGGGCGATCAGGCATCATATGTTCGCTCGCTCAAACCCCCCGAAGGTATCCTCACTCTGCTTGAAGTGGAGCGACCCGCCGGGGACATGTCTCGCCCGGCCGTATCGGATATCGTCCTCTATCAGGACCTGCTCGGTGGAAGCCGGGTCAGCGGCAATCTTGGAGGGGGACGTTTCAACATAGTGAGCAAGAAGGGTGATTTCGCCCTCGCTGCACCCGACTTCGCCACCGAGGCCATCATGGATGAACGCCATCGGTTGCGCAGTCTGGCGTTTCCGAGGGAGCAGTGGGATAGAATGATCGACGAGGCTACCGATGGTGGCTCTTTCGAACTCCCCTTGTCCTACGGCCGGATGTTCGAGTCTTCCGCGATCCAATCGGCCATTCGGACCCTTTGGGCACTGTGTGAAGAAGAGGGGGCTCCATCACGCCTATTGGCGCGGGCGGCCGGCCTGGAAATTCTGGCCGAGCTTTGCCAGTTGGGCGGACGGCCTTTTGCGCCTGCACGAGGCGGGTTGGCGCCCTGGGCAGAGCGGCGCTGTCTCGAACTGATGCGGGAGCGTTTGTCAGAAGACATCGGCCTCGATGAACTGGCAGCAGAAGCGCGACTGTCCCCTTTCCACTTTGCCCGGATGTTCAAGCACAGCCTCGGCGTGCCACCACGGGTGTACCTGACCCGCCTGAGAATGGAAAGAGTCTGCGAGCTTCTCGCCATGACCGATCTTCCGATCACCGAAATCGCCCAACAGGTGGGATATTCGTCGAACCAAGTCCTCGCTCGGGTGTTCATGAAGCATCAGCGTATGAGCCCGACAGAATATCGTCGTGCGGTGCGTGATCCGCTGCGCGTGTTTGTGTAATCGGCGGATACAGTCGCGTCTCGACCTCCTTGAACCGTCACGTTGCGAAACCTGCCGGCTACCATTCATCTCAGCCTGTCGCCGGGATGCGCGCGACAGCCTTGATCTCGAAGTGAAATCCCGAAAGCCAGGTGACGCCGACCGCAGTCCAGTTCGGATAGTCGGGACCGGGAAAGATCTCGTCTTTGACGGCCATCATCATGGCTGCATGGTTTTCGGGGTCGACGTGAAAGGACGTGACGTCGATCACGTCGCGGAACGTGCAACCAGCCGCAGCCAGAACCGCCCCCAGATTGTCGAAAGCCAACCTAATCTGCGCGGCGATATCTGCTTCCGGGCTGCCATCCTCGCGACTGCCTACCTGTCCTGACACGAACAAAAGATCGCCAGAGCGGATTGCGGCGGAGTATCGGTTCTTCTTGTACAGCTCTTGCCGTCCTTCGGGGAAAACCGCACTTGGTTTCGTCATAACGGGATCCTTTCGCTGTCGTGGCCGATGCGAGGCGCTGCTCAGCTACGGCTTCAATGGTTGAGATGCGACAGCCAGTCGGTCAGCATCGCGACGCCGGCCGCTTCGAGGTCGCCGGCATATCGCGCGGCATCGCTGCGAAGCCTTGCGGGGTCAATGCTGGCGGTTGCCAATTCATGGGCGTGCCCCAGAAGCCAATGTTCGAACCTCAGCCCCAGAACTTCCGGATGGAATTGCAAACCAAGAACATGTGGCCCGCGCGAGAAGGCCTGGTTTACGCAGAGCGGGGTCGATGCGAGCAGCGTGCCGCCCTCCGGCAGATCGAAGGTGTCGCCATGCCAATGAAGAACTGGAGTGTCGCGCAGCACGAAGAGCGGATTGGCTTCGATTGCGTCCTGGAGAACAAGCGTCGACCAGCCAATTTCCTTGGAGGCACCCGGATAGACGCGTGCTCCTAGCGCTGATGCCATCAACTGCGCGCCAAGGCATATGCCAAGCGTCGGTCGGTCAGCCTCGAGCCGTGTCCGCAGCAGGCGTGTCTCATTGGTGACCACCGGGTATGCGTCGTGATCGTAGACGCCGATCGGGCCCCCTAGCACAACCAGAAGATCAGCCTCGAGAGGATCAAGACCGGTCAGATCACGCTCGGCTACATCCACATATTCGATGTCATAGTCGGCGTCCCGCAAAGTTGCTTCGAAGCTGCCAAGGCCCTCGAAGCTGATATGACGAATGGCCTGGACGATGCGGCGTGTCATGGCGATGCTTTCAACCATGAGGAAGGCGAGCGCTGCGCCACCCTTGCCGTCAATATATGTTCGAGATCCTTCAGCGCAGCGGCCGCAGTGGCACGAGGCTCGTTCCCAGACCCGATCGCCAGCGTCTCGCCCATCTCATCCGTCCTGATACGGATCGCCTTGGTTTTTCCTGTCACTTGCGCCAGAGGGTCGCTCATCGGATAGGTCCGTATGCCCACGGCGCAGCTTGTCCGTCCATCGGCCTGGATGAGGCTTCCGACAAGTTTGGGAACAAGTTGCTGCTCCCGCCATGCAGCTATGCGCTCGTCCGTGATCGACTGGATGCCATCGACGACGATGTCGTCCATCGTGAGGGCGGCATCGAGGCCAAAATTGGCGAGGATCAGCAACTTGCTTGCTGTGTCCCACCCCTCGGTATCATTGCGGGGGTCGGCTTCTGCGAGGCCGTCCGCCTGCGCGCGCGCCAGCGCCTCTTCGAAACCGAGGTTCTGGTTAATCATCGCGTCGAGCAGGTAGTTGGTCGTGGTGTTCAGAATGCCCTCAATCTCAAGCACCTTGCAGCCTTTCAGGCTGAGCTCCAGAAGGTCGAGCGTCGGCAATGCGGCGGCAGCGGCACCGCTGAGTTTCAGCATCGCACCTGTGGAACGCGCCAAGCTGCGCAGTTTCGGTCCGCTATGGACAAGTGCGCCCTTCGATATGACGATGGTATCACGTCCGCCAGCAAGAGCGGAACTGATATAGCCAAGACCGGAGCCACCGGTGCGAAAATCGCTTGGCCCCGCCTCGATGAGAATGTCGGCATTGCTCGCTTCGATGAAGGCCGGACCAGTCTGGCCCAGCTCAAACGTCTCCAGGCGCTCGGCTTCCAATCCACCTGGATCGGCCAGACCGGATCGCGATCCGCAAACGGCGACAAGGCGTATCTCGACACCGTAAACCTGACGGTAGCGATCACGGCGGCTGAGGAGCAGGTTGGCCGTTGCGCGGCCCACACCCCCAAAACCGGCAATTGCGATTCTGATCACATGCATCGTTCTCATCCTTCGTCATCGAGTATGGAATGCGGCGTGCCATGCATGGCAGTATCAATGCCGAGACCTCTAATTCCCCACAGATCGAGCGGCCTCGGCGATTACATTCGCTACCGCCTCCGGATGGCTGAGATAGAGCATGTGGCCCGCATCGACTTCGGTGACGGTGCTGCCCGCCCGTGCGGACATGGATCGCTGCAGGTCAGGATTGATGACACGGTCGTTCGTCGCCACGATTGCGTAGCTGGGCTTGTGCAGCCAGGCGGCGTCATCTCCTGCTTTGACCGCGAAGACGCTTGATGGCGTCGGTGCCTGTGAATCGAACAGGAAGCGTGCATCTTCTGACGCCAGTTCGGGCGCGATGTCGGTGAGGAAGCCCTGCTCGCTGATGGTGATATGGCCGTCGTCGCTCGCAACGATGAAGGCCGGATCGAGCAGTGGTGACGTTTGGGCATTGAGCGAGCCTGTGGACTCCCCAGGGGCTGGCTGAAAGGCGGCGACATAGACCAGCGCTTCGACCTTGGGATCATTCCCGGCGGCCGTGATCAACACACCCCCATAGCTGTGGCCGACGAGCACGACAGGGCCATCCTGTCTGTCCAGCACCAGCTTCGTGGCGTGGAGATCATTGTCGAACCCGTTCAGCGGTGCCTGCACGATGCTGACATTGTAGCCTTGTCCGGAGAGGATATCATAGACGGGCCGCCAGCTGGAGCCATCGACGCTCAGGCCATGGACCAGCACGATATTCTTGATATCGGCCAGTGCTGACGACGACGTGCCGGTCGCAGCCAGAATGGCAAGAGAAATGAGTGTGGCGCTCGGGAAACGCATGTTTGTCTTCCTTAGGGTTCGATTGGCGGCTCGTTTTTGTACCGGCACCGCCGGCCGGGGAGGTGAGTGGTCGGCGGTCGCAAACCAAGCCCCCGCCAACCTCCTCGGCAAAGCTGCTTTAAGCGCGAACGAAAGCCAGCATATCCGGGTTCACCACATCAGGATGGGTCGCGAACAGTCCGTGGGAAAGTCCGGGATAGGTCTTCAGCGTGCCGTCTCTGACAAGTTTGATCGCCTTATGGGCGGAGTTCTCGATCGGCACGATCTGATCGTCCTCGCCGTGAATTATCATGACGGGAATTGTCAGTGCCTTCAGATCCTCGGTGAAGTCCGTCTCGGAAAACACCTTGATGCAATCATGATGCGGCTTGGCTCCGCCGTTCATGCCCTGGCGCCACCAGTTGTCGATGAGACCCTGGCTCACTGTCGCACCGTCACGGTTGAAGCCGTAGAAAGGCCCGCTTGGCAGATCGCGGTAAAACTGAGCCCGATTGCTTTCCAGGGCGGACCGCAAACCGTCGAAGACTGTCATCGGTACGCCGTCAGGGTTAGCGTCGGACTGCGCCATTACCGGCGGGATCGCGGCGATCAAAATGGCCTTTGCCACACGTCCACGTTCGGCACGCGCCGCATAGCGGGTGACTTCGCCGCCGCCGGTCGAATGGCCGATATGAACCGCGTCCTTGAGATCGAGGGCGTTGACGAGCTCTGCCACGTCGGCAGCATAGGTATCCATATCGTTACCGGTGTCGGTCTGGTCAGATCGGCCATGGCCGCGCCGATCATGCGCGATCACGCGATAGCCTTCAGACAGGAAGAACAACATCTGGTTATCCCAGTCGTCGCCACTCAGCGGCCAGCCGTGGTGGAACACGATAGGCTGGGCATCTTTCGGTCCCCAGTCCTTGTAGAAGAGGTTCGTCCCGTCGGATGTTGTAATTGTCGGCATGGCTTTTCTCCTTCGAGTGAGGTTCTGCTGATACTGAATGCAACAAGGTCCGCGTGGGCGAGAACGACCTGCGCGATATGGAAGAGCTTTTAGCGGCGCAGCCTGCGCGACCGTTTCTCGAAGCGATCCTAGCAAAGGGCGAATCTCCTTGCGGCGCAGAAGCTGCCGTCGACATGCCAATCTTGCGGTCCATTGTTGCCAGCTTCGTCGCAAAGGTGGTTGATGATAATTGCTCGGTTCACAATGGTCTGAGCAGGTGGCGGACCAAGGGCGGCTTTTCGCCGAGATGAAAGGCGTTTATCGTTTCCTGATCGAGTTGGTCGGTGCGCGTGACACGCCCGTGCTGTCGCTGGTGCTCTACCCAGCTTTCGACGACAAAGCTTTCGATGATCCGGCCAGGCTCCTCGACGTCCTCCCAAATATCCCAGCGGATTGCGCCGTCGCGTTGTCTTGAAGAGCGGAACCGGCGAAGCGCGGACACGAGTTCGGGAAGCCGTGCCGGCTCGATCCGATACTCGATCTCGATGAGGACCGGCCCACGGTCGTCTGCCGGCTTTACTGTCAGCACTGGTTCGGCCCAATGGTTTGAGGGCGACAGATCAGAAGCCGAATCCTGCGGCAGGCGCCAGCGGAGGGCCAGTACAAGCGCAGCCAGTTGTCCGACGGCAGCAACGATTAGAGCGGTGCTGACGCTGGTGTTGGTGGCAATTGAACCCCACAGGACGCTACCGCCCGTCATCGCGCCCTGAAACACGAGAATGTAGACCGAGAGCGCCCGCGCTTTCACCCATCCGGGCGAAGCCATCTGCGCCGCAACGTTGAGTGACGTCAGCATTCCGATCCAGGCGAGACCAGCGCAGAACATGACTGCCCCGGCGATCCATGTATGGGTGGCGAGGGCCAACGCCAGCGTGGACAACGCAAAGAACACCGTCGCCCCGATGGAGATCGTGTTGGCGGGAACTGTCCCGCGCAATCGCCTCAGCAGGATCGCGCCCAGCACGGCGCCGACACCCATGCAGCCGAGCAGGACACCATAGCCGGCCGCGTCGAGGCCTAATCCACGTCGTGCGATGAGCGGCAGCATCGCCCAGAGCGCGCTTCCAAACAGGAAGAACCCCACCGACCGAACAAGCACGAGACGCATGGCCGGCGAATAGCGCGTGTAGCGGTAGCCTGCCTTCAACGCGCCGAAAAAATGCTCGGGCGGCAGAGTGTGAACCGTACGTGGGCGCTTCCAGGTGTAGAGAACGGCCAGCACGGCGACGACCGACAGCGCGTTCAACGCGAACACGGCGGAAGTCCCGGCAAGAGCGACAATCACCCCACCGAGCGCTGGCCCGATAGCGCGGGAGATGTTGACGCCGAGACTGTTTAGGGCAATGGCGTCCGGTAACGTCTGCTTGTTGACCAGTTCAGGCACGATTGCCTGGAACACCGGGGCGCTCAGGGCCGCCGCAATGCCGAGTACGAAGGTCCCCGCCAAAAGAACTTGAGGTGTGACGAGATCAAGCCAGGTGAGGAGCGCCAGGAGCGCGGCCGCCAACAGGCCGAGAAGTTGCGCCGCCATGAGCATTTTCCGCCGATCGACGATATCGGCAAGCGCACCGGCGGGCAGCGCCAGCAGGAACATCGGCAGCGTCGTCGCCGCCTGGACCAGTGCGACGAGTAGCGGGCTGGGCGACAAGGAGGTCATCAGCCAGCCTGCGCCGACATCGTGCATCCAGGTGCCGACATTGGAAACGACCGTGGCGATCCAGAGCGCTCGAAAAACTGGGAAGCCAAGCGGTCCGATTGCCTTGACCTGCGGTGTCTCGTTCATGGCAGTGTCCTCGTTCGCCTTCGCTAGAAGTTTGATCACGCCAGGGTCAGACCGCCCAGCAGCCGCAACCAAGGGCACCCCAGAAGGTGCGGGCGTCCGACGTTGGCACCTTTGCGCCAAGCGCTGCGGCATGGTCGTGCCCGTGTACCCCGCAGTCGTTTGCACAACCGCAACTCATGATCATTCGGGCGCGTGTTTCCGGTCTCCGGTGATAACCACCGAATGTTGCGACCGGAGACCAGTCCGGCATCGCAGCGGGAAGCTCCGGCGCAAGGTGCTGGTAATCGCCGTCTCCGTGCACGATCTTGCCACCGAGAATGGTCAGGATCGATCGCAAGTGAACGATGTCGAGCTCCGGCACCGAGAAGTAGTCTTCGGACAGCAGGGCGAGGTCGGCGAGCTGACCGGCCTGGATCCGACCCTTCTTGCCCTCCTCACTGGAGAACCAGGTGTTGGCTTCGGTCCACAGACGCAAGGCTGTTTCCCGGTCAAGGCGATCATGCCGCGGATAAAGCGCCAGGCCGCCAACCGTTCTGGACGTCACCAGCCATGAGAGCGAGACCCATGGATTGTAGCTGGCCACGCGGGTCGCGTCCGTGCCAGCGCCCAATGGCACCCCCGCCTCCATGATCCGACGGATCGGCGGTGTGCGCTCTGCGGCCTTTGCTCCGTAGCGTTCGACGAAGTCTTCACCCTGGAATGCCATGCGGTGCTGCACGGCAATGCCGCCGCCGAGCGCGGCGATCCGGTCGATGTTGCGGTCCGTGATCGTCTCGGCATGGTCGAAGAACCAGTTGATGCCGGAGATCGGAATATCCCGGTTGACCTTCTCGAAGACGTCCAGCGCGCGATCGATCGTCTCGTCGTAAGTGGCATGCAGACGCCAGGGCCAGCGGTTTTCCGCCAGGAGTCGAATGACGGGCTCCAGATCGTCCTCCATATTCGGCGGCATGTCCGGGCGCTCGGCCCGGAAATCCTCGAAATCGGCCGCGGAATAGACAAGCATCTCCCCCGCGCCGTTGTGGCGATAGACATCGTCACCCTGCCCAGGCGAGACCTGCTTCACCCAGGATGAGAAATCCGCGAGCTCCTCCTTGGGCTTCTGGGTGAAGAGGTTGTAGCTGACACGAACCGTCATCTGACCGTCCTCGTGAAGTCTTTCGACGATCTCATAGTCGTCTGGATAGTTCTGGAAACCGCCGCCGGCATCGATCACGCTGGTCACTCCGAGGCTGTTCAACTCGCGCATGAAATGGCGCGACGAATTGATCTGGTATTCGGGATCCAGCTTCGGCCCCTTGGCCAGGGTCGAATAGAGGATTGTTGCGTTGGGCTGCGCCAGGAGCAGGCCGGTGGGATTGCCCGCGCCGTCCCTGACGATCTCGCCGCCGGGAGGATTGGGCGTGTCCTTTGTATAGCCGACGACCCGCAATGCGGCCGCGTTGAGCAGCGCGCGATCGTAGAGATGCAAGATGAAGACGGGCGTATCGGGCGCGACGGCGTTGATTTCCTCGAGCGTCGGGAGGCGTTTTTCAGCAAACTGATGCTGAGTGAAGCCGCCCACGACGCGCACCCATTGCGGCGCCGGCGTCCGGTCGACCTGCCGCTTCAGCATCATCATCGCATCGGAAAGCGATGGGACGCCGTCCCAGCGAAGCTCCATATTGTAGTTCAGCCCGCCACGGATCAAATGGATGTGGCTGTCGATCAGCCCGGGGATCAGCCGTCGCCCTTTCGCATCGATGACCGCAGCGTTTGGAGCGCAGGCTCGCACTTCGGCTTCCGACCCCACGACCAGGAACCGGCCGTCCCGGATGGCCACGGCCTCAGCAGAGGGGTTCTGCCGGTCAAGCGTCGTCACCTTGGCGTTCACGATGATCAGGTCGTTGGCGGTCATGGCTTTCTCCTTCGCGCCGGATCGGGTCTGGGAATGTGCAGGCAGGGTAGCGCTCGCGAGCCGATGGCGCGCCGTCGGGACTGCAAGCCGGCACGGCCGGTTTGCGGTCCCACCGGCCGCCCGGGCTAGACAGCTACTCGCGAGACGGATAGCTCGTCGGGCACGCTGTCAGAACAACAGCCTGATCGACTAATCAGGCTGCCGGCCGCGGTTCGAGGACGGGGCCGTGCTCGGCGCGTTCGGGCGCCTTGTGGACCATGGTGTAGGCGTAATCGACGCCCATGCCGTAGGCGCCGCAATGCTCCTGCACGATCGCCATCACGGCGTCGTAGGTGCCGCGTCGGGCCCAGTCGCGTTGCC
This sequence comes from Pseudorhizobium sp., assembly GCA_046314035.1. GTDB lineage: Bacteria > Pseudomonadota > Alphaproteobacteria > Rhizobiales > Rhizobiaceae > Neorhizobium. Next base: position 20,581 of record JBKBXP010000009.1, read on the forward strand.
ATTCCAGCAGGACCTGCTGCCAGGTGACCGGGACGATACCGACCTGAACCATCCGGTCCATGGCGTATTTGTGCGCGTCGACGGAGGTTCCGCCCGAGGCATCCGCAACCATGTAGATTTCGTAGTCGGTGTCGGCGAGACAGGAGAGTGCAAACGTCAGGTTGCAGACCTCGGTCCACAGACCGGAGACGACGATCTTCTTGCGTCCATCCGCAGCATTGGTGGCGAGCGCCTCGCGAACCTTCAGGTCATCCCAGGAATTCATCGACGTGCGCTCCAGAAGCGGAGCCTCAGGAAACACCGCCAGCAGTTCAGGAAAGGTGGGGCCGGAAAAGCTGCCGGTCTCGACCGTCGTAATCGTTGTCGGGATATTGAAGGCCTTCGCTGCCTTGGCTAGGCCCACAACGTTGTTCTTGAGCGTCTGCCGATCGATGGACTGGACACCGAAGGCCATCTGCGGCTGCTGATCGATGAAAATGAGCTGACTGTTCGTCGGCGTTAGGATCTCGAGTTTGCTAGACATCTATCTTCTCTTTCAAATTTTTGGGGTTTGGGTTGAGGCGCCTTAAACGGCATCGCTTTTCTTTGACTGAGTGTCGGAATGCCGAAGGGTGAAGGATTTTTCGTGCAGAACCGACTGGATGAGGTTTGTATGGCCCTTGAGCCACTGGATGCAGGCCTCCCCTGCAAGCATTCCCAGGAGACCAAGCAGGGCGATGATGGGGGGCGCGGGCGACCGAACCGACAGCAGTCCATAGAGCACGCCGATCCCCAGACCGACGACCAGCGAAAGAACATAGGGTTGAAGTTGGCCCATGGTTAAATCTCCTTTCGGCCCTTGAACCACGCACCCGTTCGCGCCGAGCTATCGTGCGCAAGGCCTGGGCGGCCTGGCCTGCAAAGCAAAGGTGGCATCTGGCCAGAGGGCAGCTTGGTTGGTCTGGCTTCAATCTAGTCGGCTTGTTCGATCGGTGCGGCGCGGAAATTGCCATGACCGTGCCAATCTTGCGGACTTCTGTCGAAATCACGACTGACATTGCTGATCGGGATCGCCGGGTAGCCGGAATTGACCATTGGTCGGCATTGGCCGTCATGCGTGTTAAGCGGCTTGTCGGGAAACCCAAAACTCGTCCCCAAGTTTGCCTCGAGGACAGGCCGTGCCCGCTGCAAAAGACCAGAATGCCGATCAATTTATGGCGGGATCCGTCTATGTCCGCGGACCCTTTCCGATCGGTCCGAGATGGGTGTGGCGAAAACTCGATGCGTACTTGAGCCCGTAGCCCAAGCTTCGGTCGAAGGCGGTATGGGCAATAAAGATCAAAGGGATCTGCCAGAGGATCTCGGTGCCGGACAGAATGCCGGTGACCGCCAGTAGCAAGGGCAGGCTGTAGCTGTGGACGCCATTATAAAGAGCCGCGCCTCCCTTCTGGCCGGCTACGTAGCCGATGAGAGTGAGATCCGGCGCGAAGAAGAGTGCTGCAAACATCCACAACTTGCCGCCAAACCAGAAAAACAGCGTGGTGGTTGCGATGAGCATTGCCAACGCTTCCGCACAAAGAAGCCATCTGACCTGGCCAGTCGCGTAGCCGCATTCGGTTTGTGGGAGTAGATCGTTGCTGCTCATCTAGGCACCGCTCGTCTTGGAAAGCAGATGACACAAGACGCCCGCATTTTGCGACCCTCGACCTGAACTTTAGAACCGGTCTTTCCAAAAGTACTCTATTAAAGATAGCGGTTTTGCTCGTTGCGCGCAGCGCAAAAGCTGCTGCAATGGCACCCGGCTTGCTGTCTTTCTCAGGATAGACAGCCAGCCGGAGCGCTGGCGCTATCATTCATCCCGCTAAACTCAGGCTGAACTCACAGGCGCGCGGACGTCGCCTGTGAGTTGGAAGATAATCCGCTACGTAGACTTCGCAGAAAGCGATACCGCGTCCGCGCCCGCTGCAATGCGAAACGGCGATGCCCTATCGGTCACCGCCTGCCAGACCGCCTCCGCCACGTCGCTGGCAATGGTGACTTCGGCCAAATGTTGCGACGCTCCGGAAAACACCTGTTTCGCCCAATCGGCATAGGCCTCGGGTATGCCGTTCTGCGAGCGGGCACGGGCGGTCGCACTAAAGGACGTCTCCGGCGCACGACCGGGAATAACCAGCCGAACGCGCACTCCAAACTGCTCCACCTCCAACGCGAGGTTTTCGCTGAACGCTTCCACGGCCGCCTTACTGGCGGTATAGGCGGACAACATCGGCAGCGGCTTGAGCGTCACGGCTGAGGATACGTTGACGACGACGCCCGCACCTTGCTGGCGAAAGCCGGGCATCACTGCTTGTGTCATCGCCATGGTCCCAAATGTATTGAGTTCGAAGATCTGGCGCGTAACGTCAACCGACACCCCTTCAAGCGCGCCCATGAGGCCGGCGCCGGCATTGTTGACCAGAGCATCAATTGGTCCAGCTTCCTCAACGGCGCGGGCAATGCTCTGGGCGTCGGTCACATCGAGTGCAACGACTCGAAGACGTTCGGACCTAGGCAGCAGGTCCACCCGCGGCGTGCGCATCGTGGCGATAACAATCCAGTCGCGATCGAGGAAATAGCGGGCAGTTTCCAGCCCGAAGCCGGACGAACTGCCGGTGATGAGGATCGTGTTCATGTAAGACTCCTGTTGGTGGTTCTGGTATGCCGCGACGCTGCGGGCCGGCGCGGGTTTCTGGGTGGCCGAAGCAAGGTGCGTCGATCCTACTTCGTCTCGACGCTGCCCTCTTGTTCGGTGTCAGCCGTTAGCTCGGCGACGGTCTCAGAGAATGCGGCATCGCCGCGGTAGAGCGCACTCCGCAGGAAGGCAGTTGAAAGCTGCTGGATGGCGGCGACGCGCTGGGGCCGCTCATCCGTGGTCTCACGCACCTCGTAGCCAGGGATACCGCCAAGCGCATGCTCGCCGCCGAATGCCGTAAAAAGCGCTTTTGGCGAGGGGCTCAGATCGTAGGCATCACGCCACCAGTCTGGCCCGCGCGCCGACAGGCCGCCTTGGTCGCGATCGCCCGCTACGATCAGGGTTGGCGCCGTCATCGTCGAAAAGTCAGGATAGAGGAACGGGAAGGTACGGGCTGCATGTTCGGTGAGGTCGTTGCCGCTGCCTGGCACCGCCAGCAATACGCCTGCCTTCACCCGGCTATCCTTCCGGTTGATCACCGAGCCGTCCTCAGGGTCGGGATGGCTAGCACCCAACAGGGTACTGGCGGTCTGCCCGCCCCATGAATGGCCGGCCACAGCGATGCGCGAGCGATCGAACCGCCCGCCGATCGTCGGGGCTTGGTTCTCGATGTTGTCGAGGCCGTCGAGAATGGCCGCAAGGTCTTGCTCTCGGAAGCGCCAGAAATTCGGACGACGAGGATCGTCATGGGATAGGCCGAGCATCCGCGCATCCAGATGCGTCGGCTGGATTACGACAAAGCCATGGGTCGCCCAATACTCAACGAGGGGACCATAGGCATGAAGTGACTGGCCGTTGCCATGCGAGAAAATGATGATGGGCAGCTTGTCGCCGGCGATCGGCGCAGAGACCCTGACATGCAGGTCAACGCCCCGCCCCGGGGACGGTAGAGCGATTGGAGCGATCGAGACAACGGTTGATAAGTTGCCGGCTTTCGCTGCGGCATCAGAAATCAAGCTGGACATAGGGCTGCCAACCTCCTAATCACAAAACGGATCATTGATCCGCTAGTCATATACGGATCAGTGATCCGTTTATCAAGAGAGTAAATCTGGCTGTGTCCGAATCCCGTAATGTGACCGAGACTGATTCCGCGGACGATGCCGAGCGCTTTGCACCGCGAATGCGTGCCGATGCCCGCAGGAACGAGGAGGCGGTTTTGGAGGCGGCCAAGATCGTGTTCGCCCGATCGGGCGTTGATGCGCCGATCCGGGAGATTGCGGCGCAAGCGGGTGTGGGACTAGGTACGCTCTATCGCCGGTTTCCGACCCGTACTGACCTGGTGGCCGCCGTGTTCCGCCGCGAGGTCGATGCCTGCGCCGATGCCGCAACGCACCTTGCCGCTGAACGGGGTTCAACCGAGGCGCTGTCCGAGTGGTTGATGCTATATACACGCTTCCTGGCCACCAAACAGGGATTGGCTGCAGCACTCCATTCTGGCGATCCGGCCTTTGCTAGCTTGCCGGACTATTTCCGCAGTCGGTTTGAACCGGCTCTGTCTATGTTGCTAAGTGCGGCTGCCGATGCAGGCGAAGTCCGTGCCGATGTCGCTGCCTATGATCTGCTGCGCGGCATCGGAAACCTCGCCGTGGCTTCCGGAGAAGATGGGCCAGCGCATACCGAGCGTATGCTCAAGCTCTTGCTGGATGGATTGCGTTTTGGGGCGACAAAGGCGAGCCAGATCTCATCTTAAGGTTAGTCTCGACCGGAATCGTTAAAGGCTCGCCGCGATACTTCGATGTCCTGCCAGGGATCCCTGATCCAGTTCGTAAAGGCAGACGAAGGCTCCAACGACGGGCAAGGACGTGGAGCGAGCATTCACCCACACCGCCGGCCGACGATCGCCTACAGGCGCTTTCTCGACGAGTTGCTCGCGAAAACGCCGTTCCTCAACCGTTTGAGCGAACTCTTGGACAACGGCTTGCTTGCAGGAGCTGCAGATCTCCAGGTTCTCGATAGGGATCTTCGCCATCGGACCTCGCTCGAGGACTGGCTGGATGGCTCCGGCAAGCCTCTTTTTGAGGCAGCGCGCAATCATGAGACGGCTGTAGTCTCACTCCCATAGTATCAAACACAGCGACGACGCTTGATAAGGCCGGAACCGACTGGCGAGGTTTGAAACTCCTCGCGGAAATACGCAAGCGTACATTGAGTTGGTAAACTAGCGGTGGGTGCCTCGGCCAACGCCCACAATGTCGCCCCTTAATGAGCTAGATTCGGATCATAATCCCACGAATACTCAACCGCAATAACTGCCTGTTGCCCGCACGATCAGCAACGCAGTCCGCGAAAAGCAATGTATATTTAAATCATCAAACCACTGAAAAACAGAATAAAGCAGACGTGCAAGACATTTGTGCGCGTCGAAAGGTTCTCGGCGGGGCTTACTCCAATCAATAAGCCTACAGAAAGGAAACGACCATGAAGACCATCATCTCTGCAGCCCTCATCATCCACGCTGCCGGCTCGGCTGCTTTCGCTTCAGTCCAGCCGATCCTGGGCTCGATCACCTACGAAAACAGCAACGTCATGCTGGAATAGGCGCTTGCCGGTTCGACCGTCTTCCACACCTTCGCCAGCGGTGACGGCCGTGACGTCCGCGAGATCTAAAAGGTCAATGCCGACAGGTCGGTGACCCTGGACAATCGCGCCATCTCCAACGCTTCGTAATCGAAGCGAACGACTAAAGCGCCTCCCAAGACGCAAAGAAGAACTTGGCGGCCGGCTCGGCCCCTCCACCGCCCCGAGCCGCCGCCCTTTATCGAAGCAAAAGGAGCACGACCATGAAGACCAACGTCTCTGCAGCTCTGATGTTTCTCGCCGCCGGTTCGGCTGCTTTCGCCACTGTCCAGCCGATTCCGGGATCGATCACTTGCGAAAACAGTAACGTCACGCTCGAGAAGGCACCTGCGGGTTCAACCTTCTTTCACACCTTCGCCGAAGGCGACGGCCGCAACGTTCGCGAGATCTAAAAGGTCAATCTCGACAAGTCGGTGACTCTGGTCAACCGCACCGTTTCCAACGCTTCGTAGCGCCGGAGCGGATCACGACATGCAATATTCGCGGCTGGGCCCACTTCCGGCTGCCGCCTCAGCCGAAGGATTAAGATATGAAAATCGTGCTTGTTCCTTCCTTGGTGGCCGCCCATGCTGCGGCGGTTACCGCATATGCAAGCCTGCCGCCGACCTCGAGTTCGTTCGAAACAAAGCGCTTCGAAATGCAACTCGCGACAGCCAGAAAGGAATCTGCTTGCCGGCCCTTAGTCCTTGGCGGCAATGGAAACCCGCATATCCCGATGAAGTTCAAGGAGGTTATCGTGATGAAGCAGGGCCGGCACATCCCCCAGGCTGGACCTCTGCCCACCGCTGAGTGCTGAGCGGCTCTTGCTTCGGCCCAGGCCACTTGGTCACTCCGCGCCTGCTCGTATTCGCCCTTAGACAAGGCGGTAGCGTCGCTAGAAAAATTCAAGGAGGTTGTGTCGGTCATTCACTGTAGTTCAAGATCTCCTCCAACCCTTGGTCCCAATAGGGTTGGTTCCCAAATCGATCCACAAGCCAGTCAATGAAAACTCTCACTTTTGGCGCCAGCTCGCGCGAACTCGGATAGAGCGCCCATAGCGTCTGGGTCGAGATCAGCGGGTATCCGGGGAGGGCTGGCACAAGGGTACCAGATCTAAGCTCGTCCGACGCACACCAGGTGGCCATTAGAGCAATACCAAGTCCGGCAGTGGCTGCATCGCGCACGGCGCCGCCATCATTAATGCGGAGGTTTGGGGAAACTCGCCGCTCGATCACCTCTGCATTCTTTCCTCGGAACGTCCAGAGATCGAGTGTGCCGACAACGAGGCAAGCATGTTCCGCAAGGTGGTCGGGGGAGTTCGGTCGCCCGTGTTGCTCAATATAACCAGGTGAGGCAACCAGTACTCTATTATCGGGGGCGAGCCGGCGAGCGACGAAGGATGAATCGTTCGGCTCGGTATAACGAACGGCTATGTCAAAGGCGCCTTCGACTAGATCGACGATGCTGTCAGAGATGCGCAAGTCTAGGGCGAGCTCGGGATACTTTTTGCAGAACTCTGGCAGGCCAGGCACGATGTGCATCCGCGCGAACGAGGACGGAGCTGCAACCCGCAATGTGCCCCGCGGGGCGGCTTGCTCTCGCCCCAGCGCCGCTCGAGCCGATTCCGCCGCATGCACCAGATGTTCCGCATGGGGCAGAAAGGCAATGCCATCCTCGGTCAAGGTTGCTTGCCGCGTCGTGCGATGGAGGAGCCTGGCGTTGAGCTTTCTCTCGAGCGCCGCCAGTCTGACGCTGGCTCCGGCAGGCGTGAGCCCCAAATCGCGAGCTGCGGCGCTGATGCTGCGGAGTTGGGCGATGCGTACGAACAAGTTCAGATCGTCGACGTCCATGGGCTCGCTTTCAATATTTCGTTGAAACTGATCCTAAGTTTTGGGTGCTACCGGATGCAATTGAGATAAATCAAATATGAGACATCGAGATTGCTCAGAGCTTGTCGGGCCGTAGAACACTTCGGCAATGACAGGACATCGAACATTTCGCAGGCGGTCAAGGATGCACCCCCCGGGCCGTCAGTCTCAAGAAGGAAAGAACGATGACTATAGCCATATCCCCGGCCGAAAGCGCCGGTTCCAGCCTTTTCGGCCGCGGCTACGCCTCAATGTTCGCGCCTGAGCAGTTGACGGTCGGCGTCTTTTTCCCGATCGAGTCTTACGACGGACCCGAGCCGGCCATGCTCGACCAGATCGAGCTTGCCCAGCAAGCCGAGCGTCTTGGCTTTGCCGCACTTTGGGCGCGGGACGTTCCGCTGAACGACCCGAGCTTTGGTGATTTGGGCCAGATATACGATCCTTTCGTCTGGCTCGCAACGATTGCGGCGCGCACGTCCACCATTGCGCTTGCCACGGGCGCCGTCATCCTGCCGCTCCATCATCCGATTGATGTCGCCAAGGCGTCCGCTTCGCTCGATCGACTGTCCGGCGGACGTTTCGTGTTCGGCGTCGCGTCGGGCGATCGCCCTGTCGAGTATCCGGCCTATGGGCGCGATGCGAACCAGCGCTCAGAACTTTTCCGCGAAGCGTTCGACTACGTGGAAGCACTGCTCACACAGCGTTTTCCGGTCCACACGTCGGCGCATTATGGGCGGCTCGGGGGCGGCGGCGACTTGGTGCCCAAATCTCTCTCGCCCCGGCTGCCTATCCTTGTGACCGGGCAAAGCCAGCAATCTCTGGACTGGATCGCGCAGCGGAGCGATGGTTGGATCACTTACCCACGCGACCCCATGCAGCAAGCACAGGTCGTCTCGCATTGGCGTGAAGAGCTCAACCGCCTAGGGGCGGGATTTAAGCCGATCGCTCAATCGCTCTACATTGATCTGGCCGCAGATGCCAATACACCGCCGAGCCGTATCCATCTCGGATACCGGGTTGGACGACATCGGCTGGCCGACCTGTTGGACGCGCTGCGTTCAAATGGGATCAACCACGTCGCGCTCAATCTCAAGTTCAGCCGGAGACCGGTTGCCGATGTTCTCGAGGAGATCGGAAGTGAAGTCATACCGCATTTCAGCATCAGCGGGCCATGACCCGCTTGGGCGCTGTCAGGGGAGACCTCGGCAGCTCGCTAATTAACGCCTGCAGAACCACAAAGAAGCACTCCACTGCTAGGACGATGTCGGCGGTTGGCGGCTTCTACAGTTACCATTTCAAGGAGCACACAATGAAAGCGATGACACTCAAATCGTTCGGCGGTCCAGAATCGTTCGAGCTCTCCGAAGTCCCAAAGCCCGTTCCGCAGGCGGGACAAGTTCTGGTGCGAGTCCATGCCACCTCGATCAATCCGCTGGACTACCAGGTTCGGCGCGGCGACTATCGCGATTATGTACCATTGCCGGCCATTACCGGTCATGACGTGTCTGGCGTCGTCGAAGCCGTCGGTCCAGGGGTGGAGGCGTTCGCTCCGGGAGACGAGGTCTGGTACACGCCGCAAATCTTCGACGGTCCGGGAAGCTATGCCGAGTACCACGTTGCGAACGAAAACATCATCGGACGTAAGCCCAGGTCGCTGAGCCATCTTGAAGCAGCAAGCCTGAGCCTGGTTGGCGGCACTGCGTGGGAGGCTCTGGTTTCCCGTGCGGCTCTGAGAGTAGGGGAAAGCATCCTGATTCATGGCGGCGCGGGAGGAGTCGGTCATGTGGCGATCCAGGTGGCGAAAGCCATTGGCGCGAAAGTATTCACCACCGTCCGCGAAGACAACTTCGACTTCGCGCGGAGCATCGGGGCAGATGTGGTCATCGACTACAGGAAAGAAAACTACATCGATGCCATCATGCGGGAAACGGATGGTCGCGGCGTTGATGTCGTGTTCGATACGCTCGGTGGCGATACATTGACCCACAGCCCAAACGTACTGGCGCAGCTAGGCCGTGTCATCTCGATCGTGGACATCGCACAGCCACAGAACCTCATCGAGGCTTGGGGCAAGAATGCAAGTTATCATTTCGTGTTCACGCGGCAGAACCAGGGCAAGCTCGATGAACTCGCCACGTTGGTTGAGCGCGGTCAACTCAGGCCGCATGTTGGCGCTGTCTATGAGCTCAATGAACTATCTCTCGCCCACGCGCTGCTCGAGACTCCGAACAACGGCGTCCGGGGCAAGATCGCGATTGCAGTCGAACCGTCGGCAGGCACTTC
>JBKBXP010000010.1:0-3052 GCA_046314035.1 Pseudorhizobium sp.
AACGATCATGGCGATGCAGCCGAGGCGAAGAGCGGTTGCCGGTTCCGCGAAAAGGACCATGCCGAGAATGACGGTGCCGACGGTGCCAATGCCGGTCCAGACGGCATAGGCGGTGCCGACCGGCAACGTGCGGATCGCAAGCCCCAGCAGCACCACGGAAATCAGCATGGCGACGAGGGTGAGAACGGTGGGAACCAGTCGGGTGAAGCCCTCGGTGTATTTCAGGCCAATCGCCCAACCGATTTCGAACAGTCCCGCGAGGGTGAGAAGGATCCAGGCCATTGTCTTACTCCGTTTGAAAGGAGCGAGGCCGTCCCCGCGATCGTGGCCGGAAAACCCGGCGGCAGCCGTCTGCCAAGACGGATATGGTGCCGATCGATAGGGAAGGCAAGGTTTTGAGCGCCGACTATGCCAGCCGCTCCGCGTGCCATTTCAGGTGGTCGTCCATGAAGGTCGAGATGAAATAGTAGGAGTGGTCGTAGCGCTCATGCATCCGGAGCGTCAGCCCGATCCCGGTGTCCTTGATGGCTTCTTCGAACAGCCATGGACGAAGGCCGTCCTCAAGGAAACTGTCTGCCTTGCCCTGGTCGATCAGGAATTCGGGAAAGCGGGCGCCGTCTTCCACCAGTGCGCAGGCATCATAGGGGCGCCAGGAGGAGCGGTCTGCACCGAGATACTTCTCCAGCGCCGGCGCCGACCAGTCAGCCGTCGACGGCTGCACGATCGGGGCGAAGGCCGAACAGCTGCGAAAGCGGTCCGGGTTCTTCAGCGCGATCGTCATGGCGCCGTGGCCGCCCATCGAGTGGCCGAAGATGCCCTGGCGATCCATGTCGACGCGGAAATGCTGAGCGACGAAATTCGGCAGCTCCTCGGTGACATAGGTGTACATCTGATAGTGCTCGGCCCAGGGCTTTTCGGTGGCATCGAGGTAGAAGCTCGCACCCTTGCCCATCTTCCAGTTTGTCAGTTCATCCGGGACATCATTGCCGCGGGGGCTGGTGTCGGGGCAGACGATGATCAGGCCGAGTTCGGCGGCCATGCGCCGGTATTCCCCTTTTTCCATGACATTGGCATGGGTGCAGGTGAGGCCTGACAGGTACCAGAGGACCGGGCAGGGCTCCTGCGTCGCCTTCGGCGGCACGTAGACCGCAAAGGTCATCTCGCCCTGGCAGGCATCGGACTCATGGGAGAAGACCCCCTGCATGCCGCCGAAGGCGGTGTTCTGGGAAAGGACTTTCATGGCGTGTCTCCGGGTGGTGTCATGCTTTTGGCGCGGCGGCAGAGCCGGTCGAGCACCTCGAGAAATTTGGATCGGTCGCGCGGACTGAAGGCGGCGTTATAGCCCTTGCTTTCGCCGGTTTCGCGCAGGTGCTGGCCGAGATCGCGCATGGCGGTCGCCATGCCGATGTTGGCTTCGTCGAAGACCCGGCCGGTCGGGCCGGTGACGAGGGCACCTGCGCGAACGCAGCGTCCGGCCAGCGGTACGTCGGCGGTGATGACGATGTCGCCGGGACCTGCGCGCTCGGCGATCCAGTCATCGGCGGCATCGAATGCGCCTGAGACGATGACATTGTGGATCATCGGATCGCGAGACGGGCGCAGGCCGGAATTGGCGACCAAGGTCACCTCCAGACCGTGCCGCTCGGCGACCTTCATGACCTCGGGCTTGACCGGACATGCATCTGCATCGACATAGATCACGAGGCCGGTCTCTCCATGTCGACATGCGGGATGCCATCTTCGACATATTCGGCGGAGGTCACGGCAAAGCCCAGCGAGCCGTAGAACCTTTGCAGATGGCTCTGCGCCGAGATCGCGATCGGTTCGCCGGGGTAGACCCTGCCGCACTGATCGATCGCCTCGCGCATCAGGGCCTCGCCGAGCCGCTTTCCGCGATGTCTGGGCGAGACGGCGACGCGGCCGATGCGGGGATGATGGTCCGCTGTCGGGCGCCAAAGGCGGGCGCAGGCGATCAGTTCGCCATCCGCGAGCAGCCGCAGATGCAGGCAGTCGGCGTCATTGCCATCAAGTTCGGGGTAGGGGCATTCCTGCTCCACCACAAAGACGTCGACGCGCAGCTTCAGCATCTCGTAGAGGTCGACTGCGGAGAATGCCTCCATCCTCCGCAGATCGACGTCATAGGGTCGCGTAGGCATCAGTAGACCACGACGCCGCGGATGCTTTCGCCCTTGTGCATCAGGTCGAAGCCCTTGTTGATGTCTTCGAGTGGCATGGTGTGGGTGATCATCGGGTCGATCTGGATCTTGCCCTCCATGTACCAGTCGACGATCTTCGGCACGTCGGTGCGGCCGCGGGCGCCGCCGAAGGCCGTGCCCATCCAGTTGCGGCCGGTGACCAGCTGGAAGGGACGCGTCGAGATCTCCTGGCCGGCACCGGCGACGCCGATGACGACCGACTTGCCCCAGCCGCGATGCGAGGATTCCAGCGCCTGGCGCATCACCTTGGTGTTGCCGGTGCAGTCGAAGGTGTAGTCGGCGCCACCGATCAGGTCGCCGTTGCGCTTCGTCATGTTGACGAGATGGGGCACGATATCGTCGCCGACCTCCTTCGGATTGACGAAATGCGTCATCCCGAACTTCTCGCCCCATTCCTTGCGGTCGTTGTTGATGTCGACGCCGATGATCATGTCGGCACCGGCAAGCCGCAGGCCCTGCAGGACGTTGAGACCGATGCCGCCGAGGCCGAAGACGATCGCGGTCGCGCCGATTTCGACCTTGGCGGTGTTGATCACCGCGCCGATGCCGGTGGTCACGCCGCAGCCGATGTAGCAGATCTTGTCGAAGGGGGCGTCAGGGTTAACCTTGGCGACGGCGATCTCGGGCAGGACCGTGTAATTGGCGAAGGTCGAGCAGCCCATATAGTGGTGGATCTTGTCCTTGCCGATCGAGAAGCGCGAGGTGCCGTCCGGCATCAGGCCCTGGCCCTGGGTGGACCGGATCGCCGTGCACAGATTGGTCTTGCGCGACAGGCAGGAATAGCATTCGCGGCATTCCGGCGTGTAGAGCGGAATCACGTGATCGCCCTTCTTGAC
>JBKBXP010000010.1:3062-19497 GCA_046314035.1 Pseudorhizobium sp.
CGTCGACGACGATGCCTGCGCCCTCATGGCCAAGAATCGCGGGAAAAAGACCCTCCGGATCCGCGCCCGAAAGGGTGAAATCGTCGGTATGACAGATACCTGTCGCCTTGACCTCGATCAGGACTTCACCGGCGCGCGGGCCTTCCAGTTGAACGGTCATAACTTCAAGCGGCTTGCCAGCCTGAACGGCAACGGCGGCGCGGACATCCATGATATTTCTCCTCGATGCGAATCCGTACGACCTTCGCACGCCGGGAAAGCAGGCTCAAGCGACAAGCGCCGGATAGAGCCTTTGGGGTTTGCCGTCAGGTCCGTTCCGGCGCTTAGGCGGCGTGGCTTTTCGCGCTTAAGGACCGCTGTTGTGTCCTCGGCTCATCGATCCGGATTTCTCGCGTTTCCGGTTCATTCATTGCCAGCGTGATCAATTCCCGCCATCCCTGGTGATGGTCTTTCGGATCGGCGAGCAGGTGGATCTCGTTGAGGATACGCCGCTCGGCGCGAGACAGGTCGCCAGCACCGCGGTCGATGCCGCTGCGGAGCACGCGCCATACAAAGGCGAGGTCGTCGCGGGATACGCCGCGGCCTTTGGCGCGACGATCCGCATAGGCGCCGCGCGGTTCCGGCAACATCGCGAGCCGGAGCTGATTGAGGGTGGCGGCAGAGAGGAAGGCCGGGACGGCTCGGGCGACCTCCAGGACGTGCAGCAGGATTTCGAGGCCGGCTGATACGCGCACCGCCCCGGCCTCCGTCAACCATTCTAGCAGCCATCCGGCGGTTTCGCCCGAAACCTCACCGGTCGGCGATTCGCGCCAGACCACGAAATCGGTGACCGCCTCCACCAGATAGATGGCCCATTCGGGACAGTGGCTGTCGCAGCACTCATGCAGCGCCAGCGCCATGGCGGCATGCTGGCGGCTGCGGATGCCTTCGGGCCACAGGTGGCGTCGCAAAAGCCCGACGTCCTCGGGCGTGATCCTGTTCTTCCCGGCGATAACGCATGCCGGAAAAGAAAAGCGAAGATCGCTCATCTTTGTCCTCCGTTTCATCATGAAACTGCAAGACGAGCCATACGCTCCACCGGTTGACGGGGAGCCAACGAACGGTGTTAACGGAAGCTGATGATGTTAGCTCAGATGCGATGCAATGCATCGCCGTGGGACAGCCGGTTTTTGGAGCTCAAGCGGCGTCGGGCGCTGTCGGTCCGAAGATATCCTCAAATGCCTCGCGCAGGCGCATGTCGACGTCGGACATCATCACCGGAAGGCCAAGGTCGACGAGGCTGGTGACGCCATAGGCGCTGATACCGCAGGGGACGATCCCGGAGAAGTGGGAGAGGTCCGGGTCGACGTTGAGCGACAGCCCATGAAAGCTGACCCAGCGTCGCAGACGGATACCGAGTGCGGCAATCTTGTCTTCGGCAGGGTCGCCGCTGGGCAATGGCGGCTTGTCGGGCCGGCGGACCCAGACGCCGACGCGGTCCTCCCGCCGTTCACCGCGAACATTCATGGACGAGAGCGTCTGGATGACCAGTTCCTCGAGTGCGGCGACATAGGCCCGCACGTCCTGGCGCCGGCGTTTCAGGTCGAGCATCACATAGGCGACCCGCTGGCCGGGGCCGTGATAGGTGTATTCGCCGCCGCGGCCGGTCGCAAAGACAGGAAATCGGTCCGGCTCTATCAGGTCTCCGGCATCGGCGCTTGTGCCGGCGGTGTAGAGTGGCGGATGCTCCAGCAACCAGACGAGCTCGTCGGACCGGCCCTCGGCGATGGCGGCCACTTCCGCCTCCATCGCCAGGATCGCCGCCTCATAGGGCACCAGACCGTCGGTGATTCGCCAGCGCACCGGCGGGGACCCGGGCAGGGGATGCATGAGGTGGTCGAGATCGGTGCGCGCCAGCATGGAAAACTCCTTCAAGGGCCTTCTGCCAAATCCCGGCAGAGCGGGCAAGACAGGACCCTGTCCCCCGGCAACACGGCGGCCGCCACGGGGCTTTCATATGGGATGCCGGAGAGCAGATTGTTATCCTTCAAAAATCTGTCACGGCGCCCTTGTGTCGGTCAATTCCATTTGCTAGATGCTGCCTCGCCGGACCCGTCCGGCTCTACCACGATGCGGTCGTGGCGGAATTGGTAGACGCGCAGCGTTGAGGTCGCTGTGGGGCAACCCGTGGAAGTTCGAGTCTTCTCGACCGCACCAAAGAAACCCGCTTCGGCGGGTTTTTTCTTTTGATCCTGCCGGTAGATCGGCGTGCGGTTGTGCCGCTGCTTCCCGTTGAATTTGTCGTGCAGGAGAAGGTTGAGTATCTCCGCCGCCAGCACGTCTCGCTCACGGCGGAGTAGATGTCCTCAGTCGTCGGTCGGGATGTGGGTGTCCACGCCGGCGAGGCGCAGGTTGTTGATGACCTTGCGGACGCCCTTGATCTGCCGGGCGGTCGCCGTGACGCGGCGCGAGAGTTCACCGTCGTCGACCACGCCTTCAATGGTGATGATCCCATCTTCAACATGGACGTCGATACTGTCCATCGGCACGTCGCCCAGGTTGTCGAGGGCCTCGGTCACCCGTTCCTCCACGTCGTCGGAGGTGACGAAACCGTCCGTGCCGGGCAGGACGCTGT
Organism: Pseudorhizobium sp.; assembly: GCA_046314035.1. Classification (GTDB taxonomy): domain Bacteria; phylum Pseudomonadota; class Alphaproteobacteria; order Rhizobiales; family Rhizobiaceae; genus Neorhizobium. The sequence goes on from JBKBXP010000010.1 coordinate 5,677, forward strand.
CGGGCGTGCCTTCCTCCAGACCCTCCTCGTCGACCTTGTCGACGTGATAGCCGCGATTGCGCTCGCGGTCGAAGTTGGCTTCCGGATCGCCGTAGGCGGCATTGCCCACAGGCTTGGCAGCGGCACCGGCGGGATCAGCGTAGGGCCAGCCTTCGTCGATGTTTCGTGTGTCGTAGTCGCGATAGTCTTCTTCGCGGGTCGTGCTGTTGGGGTCGCGCGGGGTTGCCATCGGTATCTCCTTTCGGACGGTTCGCCTCCCTAACGTCCGGCGGAAAGAATGGTTCGAGAGGATCAGCCCGAAGACTGTTTCTGCCAGCTGCGGATCAGCCGCTCACGCTTGAGCCGCGACAGGCGTTTCAGCCAGAAGATCCCATCCAGCTGGTCGATCTCGTGCTGGATGCAGACGGCGTGGAAGCCGTCCGCATCCTCCTCGTGAACCATGCCTTCGAGGTTCTGGTAGCGGAAGCGTATCGCCGCGGGACGCTCCACTTCGTCCGTCACCCCCGGCATCGAGACGCTGCCTTCCGCGTGCCGGATGGTCTGCGGCGACGAGGACAGGATCTGCGGATTGCAATAGATTTCTGGATCTTGCTCCGGCAGTTCCAGCACCATGATCCTCTGCGATATCCCGACATGGGAGGCCGTGATGCCGACGCCGGGGGCCGCCCGCATCGTCTGCAGCAGGTCGCCGGCGAGCCGTTGCAGGGCCGCATCGAAACTGGTGACCGGCAGTGCCTGTTGCGACAGCCTGACGTCGGGATATCGGAGGATCGGAAGTAAGGCCATGCCTGTCCCTGCTGCGCTTCGTCGATTTCATACGCTGGCCGTTCTCCGGCCTCAAGCCTGTGTCGTGGCGGTGCTGGACCGGCGCTGCCATTTGGTCTAGCAGGAGTCGGTGCGGCAGCCGCTGCACCTCTATCCGGTTGTTGACATTAAAGTTCTGCCGACCATTCTCATGGCCAGCGGATCAGGCGGGGGTGGCAGATGAGCAACATCGACGACGAGGACCGCATCCGCAACCGGAAGGACGAGAACGCCCACGACATCTATGCCGAGAACGGCTCGGTGCGGGCGGATTTCCTGGCTCGGGTCGGGGCGGCGATCGCCGATCGGGATGTGCTCTTCCTGCGCCAGCACGTCGTGCGCCTGCACGAATCGGAACTGGGTCATCTGCTGGAGGCCATCCAGCCAGACCAGCGCATGGCGATGATCCGGCTGCTCGGCGCCGACTTCGACCTCACGGCGCTCACCGAGGTCGACGAGGCCATCCGTCTCGAGATCGTCGAGCAGATGTCGAATGCGCAGATAGCCGCGGCGATCGGCGATCTCGATTCCGATGATGCCGTCTACATTCTCGAGGACCTCGACAAGGAGGACCGCGATGAGATCCTGGCGCAACTGCCCTTCACCGAGCGCGTGCGGCTGCGTCGGGCACTCGACTATCCGGAGGATTCTGCCGGCCGGCGGATGCAGACGGAGTTCGTGGCGGTGCCGCCGTTCTGGACGATCGGACAGACGATCGACTACATGCGCGAGGCAGACGAGCTTCCCGAGAGCTTTACCCAGATCTTCGTCATCGATCCCACCTTCAAGCTGCTCGGCATCGTCGACCTGGACCGGATCCTGCGCACCAAGCGCCTGGTGCGCATCGAAAGCATCATGCGCGAGACGAACTACCCGATTCCTGCCGAAATGGACCAGGAAGACGCGGCGCAGCTCTTCGAGCAGTACGACCTTCTGTCGGCTGCCGTCGTCGACGACAACGGCCGTCTCGTCGGCGTCCTGACGATCGATGACGTGGTCGATGTGATCCAGGAAGAGGCGCAAGAGGATTTCATGCGGCTGGGTGGCGTCGGCGACGAGGAGCTCTCCGACTCGCTCCTCGACATCTCGCGCTCGCGCGTGCCGTGGCTGATGATCAACCTCGTCACCGCCTTCATGGCCGCCTCGGTGATCGGCCTCTTCGAAGGCACCATTCAGGAGATCGTGGCGCTGGCTGTCCTGATGCCGATCGTCGCCGGCATGGGAGGCAACGCCGGATCGCAGACGATGACGGTGACGGTGCGCGCATTGGCCACCCGCGATCTCGACATTCACAACGCCTGGCGCGTCATCCGCCGCGAGGCGGGCGTCGGCCTCATCAACGGCTTGCTCTTCGGCGTCGTTGTCGGCCTGCTGTCGGGCTTCTGGTTTCAAGATCCCGATCTCGGTTACGTCATCTCCGCCGCGATGATCATCAACATGTTCGCGGCCGCCGTGGCGGGGATTGCCATACCCATGGTCCTTGATCGGACCGGGGCGGACCCGGCGGTGTCGTCCGCCGTCTTCGTGACCGCCATCACCGATATTGCCGGATTCTTCAGCTTCCTGGGCCTGGCAACCTGGTGGCTGCTGCGGTGAGGGTGCGACAAAATTGACTGTTACGTAAAAGTCAATTAATCTCAGCGGCCAGAACAGGGAATGGCCGTGAATAAATATTACACGATAACGGAGCTGACGCGGGAATTCGGTGTCTCGACCCGTACGCTGCGTTTCTACGAGGACGAGGGGCTTCTCCATCCCGAACGACGCGGCCGCACCCGGCTCTTCCGCTCCGCCGACCGTCGCCTCCTGCAGGAGATCCTAAGGGGCCGCCGCATCGGCTTCACGATCGCCGAGATCCGCGAGATCATCAAGGTTTACAAGGAGCCGCCGGGCGAGCTCGGGCAGCTGAAGCTGATGATGAACCGCATCGACGAGAAGCGCAACGAATTGCGCCAGAAGCGCAAGGACATCGAGGAAACGCTCGAGGAGCTGGACAATGCCGAGGAGGCCTGCCTGACACGGTTGGCGGAGATCGGCGTCAGCACCTGATCGTTACTACTGGTTCAGAATCGAGCACTCCCGCGCCACACCGAGCACCCGATCATCCGTCTGTGCATTGATGCTGCCGTCCTGGAGCGGTTCAATCAGTGATTGGGCCTGGAGGCCATCCGCCGTGCAGCTGCAGAAGCTCCGGCAGATTGCCTCGTCGTTTCCGCTTCCGATGCAGCCGCTCTCGCAGGCGCGCATGTAGCCCTCGCGCGGGTCCGCCTGCGGCGGCGGGACTGCGATCGACAGGACATAGACGATCGCGATCAGCACCGGCTGGTGGAGGAGATAGATCAACAGGCTGTGCCGTCCGGCGCGCGTCAGCAGGTTTGGCCGCGCCTGAACCCGGCTGAGGGCCGCAAGCCAATGATGCTGGATCGCAAGGCGGGCGACGGAGACGCCGGCCAGGAGCGCTGCCAGCCAGGGAAAGAGCGGCACGAAGTCGTTGGATCGTGGCGGCGTCTCCGCAAAGCCGAGCCATGCCAGATACTTCGGGTCGAAGGCCGCCAAGCGCAGGCTTCCGGGGGCGACATAGGCATCGATCACCATCAGCGCCACGATCAAGGCCGCCGCGCCACCGGACGCGAGTGGCGGCAAGCGGACGAAGGCGAGGCCGACAAGGCTTGCGGCGGCGATCCCGTGCAGGATGCCGAAGAAGATCCACTCGTTGGGCAGCGCCATCAGCGTCGCGATGCTGATCGCCGCCGCGGCGCCGGCAACGATCGCAAACCGCTTCCAGAACGAGTTCCAGCGAATGTTCGGGTAATGCGCCAGCACGAGGCTGATGCCTGCCAGGAAGAGGAAGGAACTGGCAATCGAACGTGCGTAGACCTTCCATAGGCCCTGTGTGGCCGTTCCCGGGTCGAGATACCCGAAGAATTCGAGATCCCAGGTGAAGTGGTAGGACGCCATCGCCAGCAGGGCCACGCCGCGCAGGGTGTCGATCATCAGGATACGCGGGACGGCAGGCGAGGGGTTCTGGCTTTCGGCGAGGGTCAAGCGGGACCTTTCAGATGCACGGTTGTGATGGCTTGGGTGTCAGGGCGCGCCGGTGTCCATGATAGCCTTGCGCGCCTCGGAGAAGAACTGACGTCGCGTCAGCACGAAGATCACCACCACCGTCGCCAGCATGAACATATAGGGCCCGACAAACCATCCGAGATACCCGATCGACAAAAAAATCGTCCGCAGGCCGGAATTGAAGTGCTTGGCGGCGATCGTGTTCATCTTCACCACCTGATCGGCCGATCGGCGGGCCGAAACCATGTCCGCCTGGGCGCTGTCGAACATCGGCAAGGCGCCGAAGAGGATCGTGCAGTAGTTGAAAAGCCGATAGGACCAGCCGAACTTAAAGAAGGAATAGCCGAACAGCATGGTCAGGCCCATGACCTTCAGCTCGAAGACGGTCCGGCCGCCATAGGCGACGAAGGGCAGGTCGCGAAACATCGCGTCCACCTGATCCGTGGCTCCGAGCAGCGCAAAGCAACCGCCGATGGCGAAGATGGAGGTCGACGCAAAGAAGGCGGTGCCGTTCTGCAGCCCGGCCATGATCTGCGTGTCGATCATCTTCAGGTCGCGGTCCAGCGAGTTGTAGATCCACTGTCGACGCCGCTCGGCCATGGCCCGGTTGAGGCTGGCGCGCGGGAAAAAGCGTGCGCCGCCTCCGGCAGAGATCCAGGAGTAGCCCGTCCAGAGGAGGACGAAGAGACCCAGGGCGATGTAATCCGCTACCGTCATCCGATTCCCGCTTTGCGTTGCGAGTAGGGATATGCGCCACGCGCCGTGAAGCGGCAAGAGGAGCAAGAATTAACAGCTATGGCAAAAGCAGGGCTGGTCACTCCTGATGAAAGGGCCTATACGCACCGCCTGCCGGGGGCGCCATGCATCAAGCGAATGGCAGTCCTGTGGTATCGCCTTGCTTCCGCCATGTTTTGCAATTGCGAGAGCCGGACGAATTTAATATATCATTCACCACGGTCGCGTTTAATGAGACCGCACGATCCCATCCAATCGGAGTCATCATGGAAGAAACCATTCAGAAGTCCTGCTGGGCTGTCACCTTCAAGGCGCTTGCAGGATTTGCCGGGATTTTGGCACTGGCCTATCTCTTCGGCACCATCTGATTCTTTCACGCAACTAAATCGATTTTGAGAAACAGCGCGGAATTGAACCGCGCTGTTTCTGTTTATAGCCTCCATGTCGCCCAGGCCACACTTGATGTCGGACCGCCGCCATGCGGGCGCCGGGCTCCGGCATAGCCTCGAACCGTCGCATTCAGGGGATTAGCTCCATGTTTCTATCTGTCCTCGACGTGTTCAAGATCGGCGTCGGACCGTCGAGTTCCCACACCATGGGGCCGATGTCGGCGGCAAAGCGGTTCCTGGACCTGATCCTGTCCGATGAATGGCCGAGGCCGGCAGGGGCTCGTGTTGCGGCGCTGAAGGTCAGCCTGCACGGGTCTCTGGCCTATACCGGCATCGGTCACGGTACCGGCAGGGCGGTCATCCTCGGCCTCACGGGTGAGGAGCCACATACCACCGATCCAGACCGGATGGATGCCGTGATCGCCGAGGTGGACAGGAGCGGGCAAGTCAAAGCTCCCGGACACCCGCTCTATCTGTTCCAGCCCCAGGACGACCTCGTCTTCGACAAGCGCCAGCCGCTGCCCGGCCACGCCAACGGCATGATGTTCTCAGCCTTCGACGCGAGTGGTCGGCTGCTTCTCAAACGGATATTCTACTCGATCGGCGGCGGCTTTGTCGTCACCGATACCGAGCTTGCGGAGATGCGCACGTCGGCGAAGAAGGTCGGCGGACCTTGGGTTCCCTATCCTTTTGCGACGGCGCGTCAAATGCTCGAGATGGCCCGGAGCTCCGGGCTGACGATTGCGCAGATGAAGCGTGCAAACGAAGAAACGCAAATGCAGGCCGCAGATCTCGACGCGGCGCTTGACGGGATCTGGGATGCGATGAACAGCTGCATCGAGCGCGGCCTGCGCGTCGACGGGATCATGCCTGGCGGCCTCAAGGTGCGACGCCGGGCAAAGGCGATCCACGAGAAGCTGAACGAGGAGTGGCGGAGCAACCGTCTCAATCCGCTGCTCGCCAACGACTGGCTGAGCGTCTATGCCATGGCGGTCAACGAGGAGAACGCCGCCGGCGGACGGGTGGTGACGGCGCCGACCAATGGTGCGGCAGGCGTCATTCCGGCAACGCTGCGCTACTTTCAGCATTTTCACGAGGACGCCACCCCTGAGGATGTCCGCACCTTCCTGCTGACCGCAGCGGCAATCGGTGGGATCATCAAGCACAATGCCTCGATCTCCGGAGCAGAGGTCGGCTGTCAGGGGGAGGTGGGGTCTGCCGCGGCGATGGCGGCTGCCGGACTTGCAGCGGTCATGGGCGGCTCGCCCGAGCAGATCGAGAATGCCGCCGAGATTGCGCTCGAACACCATCTCGGCATGACCTGCGATCCGATTGCCGGGCTTGTCCAGGTGCCCTGCATCGAGCGCAATGCTCTGGGGGCCGTGAAAGCAGTGACCGCTGCTTCTCTTGCCCTTAAAGGTGACGGTACGCATTTCGTGCCGCTTGATGCCTGCATCGAGACCATGCGCCAGACCGGCAACGACATGAGCGACAAATACAAGGAGACGTCGACCGGCGGGCTGGCGGTGAATGTGGTGGAATGCTGAGGTCGGCTTGGCCAGTGCGGCAGAAGGCCTCTTGACCTGATAAGCGGTTAGCGGTCAAACGCGCCATGGCTCTTCACATGATCAAACTCTGCGTCGGCGCAGATTCGCTGGATGATCTCCGCGAATGGGTCGGTGAGCGCTCTCTGATGGCGATTGCCGCGGGCCTTGAGCCGCACACGGTGCATACGACGCGGATGATGCCGAAGCGTGTCGAGGAGCTCCTCGATAGCGGCTCTCTCTACTGGGTCATCAAGGGGCAAGTCCTGGCACGGCAGATGCTGATCGACATACGGTCCGTGACCGGTGCCGACGGCATATCACGATGCGAACTGGTCCTGGGGCCGGAGATCATCGAAACCGCCCCGCAACCAAAGCGGCCTTTTCAGGGATGGCGTTATTACAAGGCGGAAGAGGCGCCCCGCGATCTCATCGGCATGGGCGACAGTGTCGCCGCAATGCCCGAGGACCTGCGACGAGAATTGGCGGAACTGGGGTTGCTCTAGCCCACCATCGTCCTCAGCCCAGCTTCAGCCGCACGGGCATGTGGCCTTCATCGGTTCTGACATGAAGGTGGATCTGGGCGGCAGGCTGCGACTGTCGCCATGCCCGCGCGCCGTGGCTGAGCAGCAGCGCGACAAGATCCCGAGTCCGCCCGCGGGATTTCGACAGGCCCGACCCGGCGAGCCGCATGGCGGCCTCGTGAATGGGATGAAGGGCAATGCCCTTTGCTGGACGTCTCAGCCCGGACGCGAACGGAGTGTTCGCGATGTTCTCGTATACCGTCATCTGTGGCCTCGTGAACGCAATACAAATCGAGGTTGTGCGGGAACCTTACTCGTCCCCAACGCGGCGCCCGAATTCTGGCGCCACATCTGTCTTCGCCGCAGGCGCAGAAGCCTGACGGTCTGCCTTACTGCTGGGATGCCCAGCAGTTGACGCCCTGCTTCTTCAGCGCATTGCAGGTGTTCACGGCCGTTTTCTGGCTGTCAAAGCCGCCAAAACGGGCCCGGTAGAGTTGTTCGCCATTGGCCGTCACCGCTACAGTGAAGGGCTTGGCCGACTGCAGAACCCTGCCGCCCTTGTCCTGTGCCTTTTGCAGCAGTTCGCTTGCCAGTGCCTGGCTGGGAGATACCCCGACCTGGACAACCCATCCTGACACTGTTGCCGAGGGGATATTGCTCGTGGAAGCCGTGATCACGGAGTCCACGTCGTCGCGGCTCGCGTCACCCTGTTCTGCGGGGACATATTCCGGAGCGGGCACGGGAACTGCGACATCCGAGAGGGCCTTCAGCGCATCACCAGAGCGCTTCTGCGCGGGTGCATAGGCGGCAGCCACCTGCTGCTCCTCGTAGCGGATCTGTGGAACAGGACCGCTCTGCGGCAAGGTCAGCGCAGCCAGGCGACCGGCCGCAGCCATGGCATTTCCAACGGGAGTAGATGGGGTCTGCGCGATCAGCGCACTCTTGCCGCCGCGTGACGCCTTCGGGAAGTTCTCCTTCACCAGCTTGCGCATCTGGGCGTCCCGGCTTGCGCCGCTGCGACCGCCAATGACGACGCCAACAATGGAGCGGCCGTCCTTCTGCATGGAAGTGACGAGGTTGAAGCCGGATGCCCGGATGTAGCCCGTCTTGATGCCGTCGACGCCGTCCACGGATCCGAGCAGGCGATTGTGGTTTCCGATCGTCTGCTTGCCGAACTGGAAGCTGCGGGTGGAAAAGTAACCGTAGTACTGGGGGAAGTGCTGGCGCAGGGCCATGCCGAGACGCGCCTGGTCCCGGGCGGTCGTCATCTGTGCCGTATTGGGCAGGCCGTGGGCGTTGCGGTAGGTTGTCCGTGTCATGCCGAGCGCGCGCGCCTTGTTGGTCATAAGCTGCGCGAACCGGGACTCAGACCCACCGACGAATTCACCGAGAGCCGTGGCGACGTCGTTGGCGGAGCGGGTGACCAGAGCCTTGATGGCCTGATCGACCGTCAGCGAACCACCAGCGCGAACGCCAAGCTTCGACGGAGGCTCCTTGGCCGCATAGGCCGAAACCGGAACCTTGGAGTCCAGCCGAATACGACCGGCTTCCAAAGCCTCAAACGTCATATAGAGGGTCATCATCTTGGTGAGCGATGCCGGGTACCGCAGACCATCCGGGTCGTCGCCGTAGAGGACCTTGCCCGTGTTGGCGTCAACGACAATGCCGGCATATTTCGGCGCCGCATGCGCGGGCGACACGCTCAAGGCGAACATTGCCAGGCATGCCAGGAAAAGTCCGAGGAGAAGACTCGCTAGCCTGTCATCCCGTCTGGGAAGGGAGATAGGGTAATTTGCTTTCGACACTGCCGCACTCATCGTTTGCATAACTGAACACCTTCCGGACGCGCCCCCGCCACGGCCGTTACTCCTCAAGGTAGGGCAACAGCGTTACCAAGAGGTTTATGATGTACAGCAGCCTTCCGAAATGGATCGCATATGAGCAAATGGTCCACCTGATCGGGCAACGCCGTGCATCAGCGTGTGTCACCAAGGCAAAAATCGCGGCATCAATATGATGCGATGCTAAAAAGGCGGCGGTCTATGTGGAGATCGGCAACCAGGCCGACCGGGTGGTCGTCAGACGGAAGACGCCGGCCAGGGGAGCTGGCCGGCGTCTTTCTTACACGGAGGGGTGCTTTACTGTCCGACGCTGCCCACAGCGATGGTGCGGCCGTCCTGAAGCTTGACCCACTGGCCCGGGTGGTCCGCGGCCTGGCGCTTGAGGAAGGTGTATTCCGTTTCGGACCAGAGAAGGACCTTGTTGCGCATGTTGTCGAGGACGAAGTCGCCGTGGTCGGTCCGGACGGTGAGCACCGCATGGCCTTCGCCGTTCGGCTGCAGGACGACCGTGATCAGCAGGTCAGCCGGATCGAAGCCTCGCGCCATCAGCATCTTGCGCTTCAGCAACACGAAGTCCTCGCAATCGCCGACAGTGCGGGGATAGGCCCAGCGCTCTTCCACGCCATAGATCTCCTGGTCCGTCATCGGCACGATCGACGTGTTGACCGTGTAATTGACGTCGAGAACCGCGCGCCACCGGTCTTCCGTCAGCGACATCGGGCCCGGATCGTAGGCGGCCGGCTGGCACTCGCTCGTGTAGATCCGGCAGAATTCATAGTGGCCGATCGGCGGGCTGGCCTTGCCGATCACCTGCATGCCCGGCGTGGCGGAAGAGGAATGTGCCGCAAACAGCATGATAAATAGGGATGCGATGGCGACTGTCAGAGCCTGGCGATGGGTCATGTTCTTGTCTCCCCTTTGTGGAAGCCAAGATGGCAGCAAGTCTTTGATGTGCCGAAAAAATACCTCGTAAAAACAATAGCTTAATTGAAGCAAGCTTGATGCAAATGTGATTCAAATTTGCGGCTGATTTACCTAAAAGTTGAAACAAATCTCATTCGATATTGAAGAAAATGACCGCGGTTCTCCTAAGGCGGCAGCGCGCTGATGCGTCCGCAAGTCTGCAATTCCCGGGTGCCGGAAACTGCCGTGGTTAACGGTGAAGGTTGTGGGAGGAAGCGGCAAGCGACTGCCCATGCGTTGATCGCGTCAACGGGACCCGAAGAAGCGGGTGGGATCCGCGCTTGGGAGGCGTGCTTCTATCGCCAGGGCGCCGAAATACAGATCGCGCCGATCAAAAATAATTCCCAAAATCGTACATGTTTTCCCGGGAGCCTGTTTGAAAAGGCATTCTTCCGGCAGCAGCGCGCGGTGCGTACGGGACATAGAAACAGAAAAAGCGGCCAAGGGGCCGCTTTCGGGTTAAAAGTTTCAGTCGTGGCTAGAGGAATTCGCGCAGGGTCTCTCGCGACTGAACGGTATTGAACTCGACGGCGACGCCTTCCATGAAGTGACGCACCACCTTGCCATGCATGTTGCCCAGTCTGACCGGCGTCCCCAGAGGCGGCCGGACCTCGATGTCCACCGCGGCGCCGGAGAGCGAAAGATCCATCAGGCGGCAAGCATAGCGACGGCCGTCGTCGAGAATGATCTCCGTCTGAATCTGTCGCGGGGTCAGTCGGTCGTGGCGACGGTCTTCAGGCAGTCCGAGCTCGTGTTTGTTGGCAAACCACGTCAACTGAGCCGCGAGCTTCTCCCGCTTTCGCTCGGACGCATTGATGATCATCGAGAACCCGGTGTTGCTGACAGCCGTCACCGTTCCTTCGAGCCTGCCAAGATTGTCGATGTAGGCGATGACGCGCTCCTGGACGCGGGGGCGGGCGGTGCAGCTGAAATCCACATCGCCAGGCGACATCTCGACCGCCGTGCAAGGATATTCTTCATAGTCCGCCAGCATCAGTCGCCCGCCCAGGTTGACGGTCACGCGCTGGAAGGCGCGGGCCGGCGTCGCAGGTTGAGGGGGGGCTGTCTGAGATGACTGGAATGAAAACATCGTTGGGCTTTCCTGTCAGGAAGTCGCCCATCCATACAGGGATGGAGTTAAGATTGCGTGTTACGGACCTCGATCTTTGCGCAGGATGCGTTGACGCAACGCTAAGCGTACGGAACGGGACCGGAACTCTTCACGCGAGATGCGGCGGCGCCTTTGCCTTTCCATTGAGCGTCTCGACCTATAAGGCTGAAGAGATTGCCAGCAAGGGACCGAGGATGGATCAACAGCGCGCGCCGATGCACGACGAAGGCCGGGACGACCACCAAGGGTCACCGCCATTGCCGCCGCAACCCTTCTTCAATCTGCCGGGAGCCTTGACGGCAACGGTCGTGTTGCTTGCCGGGATCTATGCGGTCGATGCGCTGCTCCTTGATCGCGAAGCCAGGAGCATGATGCTCTTCTATTTCGCGTTTACGCCCCTCCGCTACGTGTATTCGCTTGCAGACCAAGCGCTGGAATGGCTGTGGACGCCGGTCACCTACTCGTTTCTGCACGGTGGGATCGAGCATCTGCTCTTCAATGGCCTCTGGCTTCTCGCCTTCGGGACGCCGGTGGTGCGGCGGATCGGTACCGTCCGCTATGTGCTGTTTTGGACACTTTCGGCGGCAGCTGCGGCCTTTTTCCATGCCTTCCTGAACTGGGGAGATCAGACGATCCTGATCGGCGCTTCGGGGGTGGTCTCGGCGCTGATGGGTGCGGCGTGCCGCTTTGCCTTTCCGGCACGCGGCGGCTTCAACCGGATCGACGGGCATCTGCATCCTCGACAGACGATCCTCGGATCGTTTCGCAACCGCACCGTCGTCGTGTTCACCGCGCTCTGGCTTTTCGGCAACCTGATGATCGCGGTCGGGCTTCCGCTCATCGGCGCCGGGGCAGGTGAGATCGCCTGGGATGCGCACATCGGCGGCTTCCTTTTCGGCTTTCTGCTCTTCGGTTTCTTCGATCCCGTGTCACGCGATGGACATGAACGGGACGGACGTAGCTACTAGCGTGTTGCAAAGACACGATGGCGGAGGCACGATCACCATGGCCGCGCTCCGCATGAGTTGTGGCCGCAAGCCAGAGCTTTGAGGAGAAGGCGATGTCGATGACCGTGAGGAATATGCTGGATGCGAAAGGCCGCGATGTGGTCGTGGTTGTTCCCGAACAGAGCCTGCTGGAGGTGGCCAGGATCTTGCACGAGAAGCGCATCGGCGCCGTCGTCATTGCCGATCTGGAAGGTCGGACGAGCGGAATTTTCACTGAACGCGACCTCGTGCGCGCCATCGCCGTCAAGGGGGCGGCTGTCCTCGATGCGCCGGTGTCATCGATGATGACGGTCAACATTCAGACCTGTCGCGAAGACACGACGGTCAATCAAGTCATGGAGATGATGAGTGCCGGGCGCTTCCGTCACGTGCCGGTGGAGGACAATGATCGACTGGTCGGGATCATTTCGATCGGCGACGTCGTCAAGTCCCGTATTCGCGAGGTCGAGCTCGAGGCGGAGCATATCAAGGCTTATATCGCAAGCTGACGGCAGGCTGCACGCAATGTCCGGCCAGGTCTAGCGGGCAAAAACCTCCTGCATCCGCTGTAGCGCGCTGATCTGGTTCATCGTCTCGCTGTAGCCGCGGTCGATTGCTTCACCCGCCCGATGAAACTCGGAAAGGCCGATATCGCTCATGCGCGGGTGAAGGGTGAGGTCCGGCGGATCGCCGGCCAGCCGCGCCCGCGAGATACGCTCCTGGATGATGTTGAAGGCCTGGACCATGACACCGGGAAGGCCGAGGTGATGACGCTCCTGGGACTTGCGCGGCTCTTCGGTGGGCTGGAAGCTGGCGCTGTGCTTGACGACTGCCGATCGGCCGAAGATTTCATAGTTGAGGTTGACCGCCACGACCAGCGGCTGCTCGTAGGCGCGGCACACGGAGCTGGGAACGGGATTGACGAGCGCCCCATCCACCAGCGTGCGATTGTTGCAGGTGACGGGTTCAAAAATGCCCGGCAGTGCATAGGATGCGCGCAGGGCCGTAATCAGGGAGCCGGCGCTGATCCAGACTTCATGGCCGCTGTGGAGCTCCGTGGCAACGGCCACGAAAGGCCGATCGAGGTCTTCGATCGAGAGGCCCTCGAGATGTTCCTGCATGCGCTTCGTCAATCGCATCCCACCCAACAGGCCACTGCCGCCAATGGTCAGGTCGAGGAGGCCGACGAGGCGGCGCATGGTGATGGAACGCGCAAATGTTTCCAGCTCATCGAGCTTGCCGGCAAGATAGCATCCTCCGACGAGGGCGCCGATCGACGTGCCTGCCACCATGCCGACTTCGATGCCGGCTTCGTCGAGGGCACGCAGAACGCCGATATGGGCCCAGCCGCGCGCTGCGCCCCCGCCCAGTGCGAGCGAGATCTTGGCCTTTTTGGGTGCTTCGACGGGTTTGGGCAGTTCGGGTGTGCGGTTTGCAGCGACAGCGTCGCCACCGGCGACCGCTTCATTTCGATTTCTGGTCCAGTTCAGCATCGAACCCTCCTAGCTGAACGCTGCATCGACTGCCATTAAGGCGAATATTGGTTTCGAATTCGTGTAGTGGCGACCAGCGCGGCAGGAAATGGTACAATCAGGAGCTGGTTGTTGTCGATCCATAGACCTCGGCCGGATCAAAACGGCGAGACTCGTCGACGATCTTCAGCGAGACGCTACCGGTTTCGTTGCTGACCACGCGGTAGAAGCATGAGCGGCGGCCGGTGTGGCATGTTGCTTCATGGCCGGCAACGGAGACCTTCAGCCATATGGCATCCTGATCGCAGTCGGTTCGCATTTCCAGAACGGTCTGCAGATTGCCGGAGGTCTCGCCCTTTTTCCAGATCTTCCGACGCGAGCGGCTA
>JBKBXP010000010.1:19593-26926 GCA_046314035.1 Pseudorhizobium sp.
CTATAATAATGGGCTATCCCGGTTTCGACCGTGAGGGCCAGAGCCTCTTCGTTCATGTGAGCCACCATCAGCAGTTCACCGTCGGAACCGTCGGTCACCACTACCGTCACGAGGCCGTCGGCTCCGAACAGTGGCGCGAAGGGACCTTCACCTTCCTGCACGGACTTGTCGGGCGAGGGGAGATCGAATTTCATGGACATGTGGTTCCAGCCTAACGGTTGCGCACGAGTGTCAGGAAGCGTGCCTGTTCGGCGGCGTTCGACTTGAACTCGCCCTTGAAGGTGGTGGTGAGCGTCGTGGAGCCCTGTTTCTGGACGCCACGCATGGCCATGCACATGTGCTCGGCCTCGATCATCACCGCGACCCCGCGTGGCTTCAGCGTCTCGTCGATCGCCTGGGCGATCTGCGCGGTCATGTTTTCCTGCGTCTGCAGGCGGCGACCGAAGATGTCGACGACACGGGCGATTTTCGACAGGCCAAGAACGCGATTGTTCGGGAGGTAGGCGACATGCGCTTTGCCGATGATGGGCAGCATGTGATGTTCGCAATGGGAATAGAAAGGGATGTCGCGCACCAGCACCGGGTCGCCGTAGCCGGAGACCTCCTCGAAGGTACGACCGAGCACTTCCTCATGCGACAGCTCGTAACCGCTGAACAATTCGCGGTAGGCGGTTGCGACGCGCTTGGGCGTATCGAGCAAGCCTTCCCGCTGCGGGTCCTCGCCTGCCCAGCGCAACAGAACTCGGACCGCGTCTTCCGCCTGTTCACGCGTCGGGCGGCTTTCGGACTGGCCGGACGTCGGGAAATTCTTCACAATTGCATCCATTGCTGTCTCCCGGGACGACCGATCGCCGAACCCTTACTCTATGTTGACGAAGGCGGCTGGGCGGCCGATCCTCTGCAATCTGGGGCTTTCTGACCGCTTGCGGCTTTTTTTACAAGATATGCATGCCTAAATTAAAAGCCGGATACCCTAAATCATCCATTTCTTGATCGTTGGGACCGAAGCTCACATATAGTGTCGTGACAACGGATTTTCACGGCTGCGGCGCACATGCCGTAAGCCGCCGGAATGAAGCGGAACGGGCCGAAACGATGGACGATATCTATAACAGCAAGATCCTCGAGTTCGCCGGGAATATCAGCCGGGCCGGCACACTGCCGGATGCAGATGCCACGTCCGAAAAGCATTCGAAACTTTGCGGGTCGCGCGTGCGCGTCTACATCAAGACGGAAGATGGAAGAATTGCCGACTTTGCCCATGAGGTCAAAGCCTGCGCGCTTGGCCAGGCGTCGTCGTCGGTGATGGCGCGTCATGTGGTGGGTGCTTCGATAGAAGAGGTGCGGCAGGCGCGCCGAGAGATGCTTGCCATGCTGACGGCAGGCGGCGAGGGGCCGACGGGGCGGTTCGAAGACATGCGTTATCTGAAGCCGGTCAAGGACTACAAGGCGCGGCACGCTTCCACCATGCTCACCTTCGACGCCGTCGTCGATTGCCTCGACAAGATCGAAGCCAATGACGCTGCAGTGTCGGCCTGATATGTGCAGCGACCCGGACTGCCGTCATGAGCCGACCGGACGGAGGTCCCGGAACTGGCAGGGTCCCTTTCGCAAGACACCCGGCCGGCTGCTCGGCATGGGGCTGATCCGCATCTACCAGCTGACGCTCTCCGGATTCATTGGAAACGCCTGCCGCCATATCCCCACCTGTTCCGAGTACGGCTATGAAGCGATCGCCCGACATGGCTTCTGGAGCGGCTGCTGGATGACGCTCTTTCGTGTCGGTCGCTGCGGCCCTGGCGGCACTTCGGGTCTTGATCCGGTGCCGCAACGGCTGAGCGAGCGCCAGCGCTGGTGGACGCCGTGGCGGTACTGGTCAAGCCACTGACGGTAAGTTGGCCGGCGCCCGCCTGCCTTTACTCCATCGGCAAAAGCCATTATTTGGCGGACGTCCGGCAACTGCCGCGACGTGACAATCACCACCCGCATTCGTTGGCGGGACTGGTCAGGAGCATCAGACATGTCCGTTTCCCTTACATTCCCCGATGGTTCCGTTCGCGCCTATGACGCTGGCACGACGGGGCTTGCCGTTGCCGAATCGATATCGAAGTCGCTCGCCAAGAAGGCGGTGGCGATCGCTCTCGACGGGACGTTGCGCGATCTCTCCGACCCCGTCATCGACGGCCGGATCGAGATCGTCACCCGCACCGACCCGCGCGCCCTGGAGCTCATCCGTCACGATGCGGCTCACGTAATGGCCGAGGCCGTGCAGGAACTCTGGCCCGGTACGCAGGTCACCATCGGCCCGGTGATCGAGAACGGATTCTATTACGACTTCAAGCGCGTCCATCCGGACACGCGCGAGGACTGGCCCTTCACGCCCGACGATCTGCCGAAGATCGAGAAGAAGATGAAGGAGATCATCCAGAGGAACGCCGCCTTCACCAAGGAAGTCTGGTCGCGCGACAAGGCGAAGGACGTCTTTGCCGACAAGGGCGAGGCCTACAAGGTCGAGCTGGTGGACATGATTCCCGAGGGGCAGGACCTCAAGATCTACAAGCAGGGCGACTGGTTCGACCTCTGCCGCGGCCCGCACATGGCCTCGACCGGGCAAATCGGCACGGCATTCAAGCTGATGAAGGTTGCCGGCGCCTATTGGCGTGGCGATTCGACGAAGCCTATGCTGACGCGCATCTATGGGACAGCCTGGGCCACCCAGGAAGAGCTCGACGCCTATCTGCACATTCTGGAGGAGGCCGAGAAGCGCGATCATCGCAAGCTCGGTCGCGAGATGGATCTCTTCCATTTCCAGGAAGAGGGTCCAGGCGTTGTCTTCTGGCACGGCAAGGGCTGGCGCATGTTCCAGACGCTGACGGCCTACATGCGCCGCCGCCTGGCCGGCGTCTACGAAGAGGTCAACGCGCCGCAGATCCTCGACAAGTCGCTCTGGGAGACATCCGGTCACTGGGGCTGGTACCAGGAAAACATGTTCGCGGTAAAATCCGCGCATGCCTTCACAAATCCCAAGGACGAAGAGGCCGACCAGCGGATCTTTGCATTGAAGCCGATGAACTGCCCGGGTCACGTGCAGATCTTCAAGCACGGACTGAAGTCCTACCGCGATCTGCCGATCCGGCTTGCAGAATTCGGGAATGTCCACCGCTACGAACCGTCGGGCTCGCTGCACGGCCTGATGCGTGTGCGTGGCTTTACGCAGGACGACGCGCACGTCTTTTGCACCGACGAGCAGCTTGCAGCGGAATGCCTGCGCATCAACGAACTGATCCTGTCCGTATACAAGGATTTCGGCTTCGACGAGGTCGTGGTCAAACTGTCGACGCGTCCGGAAAAGCGCGTGGGCTCCGATGCGCTCTGGGATCGCGCCGAGGCGATCATGACCGAAGTGCTGCAGACGATCGAGGCTCAGTCCGGTGGACGGATCAAGACCGACATTCTGCCAGGCGAGGGTGCCTTCTACGGTCCGAAGTTCGAATACACGTTGAGAGATGCCATCGGCCGTGAGTGGCAGTGCGGCACGACCCAGGTCGACTTCAACCTGCCGGAGCGCTTCGGCGCGTTCTATATCGACCAGCACTCCGAGAAGACGCAGCCGGTGATGATCCACCGGGCTATCTGTGGTTCCATGGAACGCTTTCTCGGCATCCTTATCGAGAACTTCGCCGGTCACATGCCGCTGTGGTTTGCGCCGCAGCAGGTGGTCGTCGCCACCATCACCTCGGATGCCGACGATTACGGTCGCGAAGTTGCCGAGGCGCTCCGCGACGCCGGACTGCATGTGGCCACCGACTTCCGCAACGAGAAGATCAACTACAAGGTCCGCGAGCACTCGGTGACCAAGGTGCCGGTGATCATCGTCTGCGGCAAGAAGGAAGCCGAGGAACGCTCGGTCAACATCCGCCGCCTGGGTTCGCAGGCGCAGACGTCGATGAGCCTCGATGAAGCGATAGCAAGCCTTTCCCTGGAGGCGACGCCACCGGATCTGCTGCGCAAGGCTGAGAAGAAGAAGTCCGCCGCCTGAAACAGAAACGCCCGCTCTTGCAGCGGGCGTTTGATCTTCGGCAGACGATCACGTCAGTCCCGCAGGGCGGCGTCCGTGAACAGGTCCATGTTGGCGGGCTGTTCCTTCATCATCACCTCGACATCGATGTTGTTGGCCGATTCGACCGTGAACGCGCGCTGGTAGATCTTGTCCTTGTTGCGCGCAACCGCGAGATAGTCGCCCTCGGCCAGCACCATGGTGGAGAATGCGCTGACGCTTTCGTTGACGATGTCTCCGGCCGCCGTCAGCACCGACCAGGCGGTATCCGCCACCGCTTCGCCGCCCGGCTGGGACACGAGCTTGAGAGTAATCTGGGCCGCCCGATGCTGCAGCGTGGCCTCGACGAGCTTGCCGGCTTCCACCTGGATGTCGGCGCGGACGATTGCGTTCACATCGCCATATTCCGACACGACATGGTAGGTGCCGGCGTTCAGCCGCACGATGGTCTTGGGGGTGATGCCGGCCATCACCAGCCCGCGTTCGCCGTCTTCACGCACTTCCGACGAATAGACGGAAAAACTGAGTTGGTTGTCAGGGATCTGCTCGTCGGATCCGGCAGTTGCGTCGAGGACGACACCTCCGGCCTCGAGCACGAGTACCTGTTTTTCGACCTCGCCGTCGGCGGGCACCGTCAGCTTCTTCGTCACCCCGGCACGTCCGAAGGCGACATTGACGAAGTAGTCTCCGGGCGCCAGCTGAAACGCGGCCGCGCCGCCTTCGGCGCTGGCGACGAGTGGAAGCTTGCCGTCCTGTCCCGAGATCGGGCTGAACACCCGCCAGGTCAGGCCTTCCTGCATCGGCTCCTCGTCGGAAGCGGTCAGCTTGGCCTCCAGGGTGACGTCCTTGCCGACGATGGCGGCAGGCTCTACCGAAGTGGCGGAAAAGGCATTCAGTTTGGGCATCTTGGCAGTGCTGTCCAACTGCTTGAAGCTCTGGAAGGCCTCCTGTGCCGAAGCGCCACATGCCGAACCGAGGACCATGGTCCCGAGGAACGCCAAGCGCATGGCGATGGATCTGCCTGTCATCTCTGCTGAACCGTTGACTCTTGAATTTCCAAGCGTCACTTGAAGACCAATCCAGAGGCGATTTCAAGGCTTGCCCGGTCCAACTTCCCGTCAAGGACGACTCAAGTATGCAAAATGATATGAAACTCGTTGATTACCTGCGCGAGCGGCACTCCACACCGGTTGCCCAAATCGGCGAGCCGGGCCCGAGCGATCGGGACCTGGAAGCGATTCTGACGCTTTCGTCTCGGGTGCCGGACCACGGCAAGCTTGCTCCCTGGCGCTTCATGGTCTACCGCGGCGACGTCCGGCGACGGCTGGGCAAGACCTTCCTCGAGATCATGATGCAAGGTTCTCCGGACCTGACGGAGGCCGCGCGCGAGGCGGAACTTTCCCGTTTTCTGCGGGCGCCGCTGGTGGTTGCCGTGGTCAGCACGGCAGCACCGCACGTCAAAATTCCGGAGTGGGAACAGGTGCTCTCCGCAGGCGCGGTGTGCCTCAACATGCTGATGGCCGCCAACGCGCACGGCTATGCTGCCAACTGGCGTTCGGAGTGGATCGCCTATGACGCCAAGGCGCTGAAGGCACTCGGCGTCTCGCCCGAGGAGAAGGTCGCCGGTTTCATCCACATAGGCTCCAGCGATTTTCCCGTGCCCGACCGCCCGCGACCCAATCTTGCCGACATCGTCACCTTTGCAGGTGAGGACAGGTCCTGATGTTTTACGCGACGGACACCAATGACCACGGCATGCAGCATGATCCCTTCAAGGCAATCGTCGCTCCAAGGCCCATCGGCTGGATCGGCACCCGAGGCAAGGACGGTTCGATCAACCTTTCTCCTTATTCCTTCTTCAACATCGTCTCCGACACGCCGAAGATCGTGATGTTCTCGTCGAGCGGGCGCAAGGACAGCCTGCGCAATGCCGAGGAAACCGGAGTTTTCACGGCGAGCCTCGCGAGCCGGCATCTGGCCGAGGCGGTCAATGCCTCGTCCGTGACGGTGCCCTACGGCACCGATGAGTTCGCCATAGCCGGTGTCACGCCAGGGCAGGGCGTCCTCGTCGATGCACCCTTCGTGGCGGAGGCCTATACGGCGCTCGAATGCCGGGTCACCGAGATCATCCAGCCCCGGACGCTGGACGGCGACAAAGCCGATTCTCACATGGTCTTCGGCGAGGTCGTCGGCATCCATATCAAGGAAGAGGTCATCCGCGGCGGGCGAATCGACATGTCGGTGCTGCAGCCGATCGCACGCATGGGGTACCGCGACTACAGCGACGGCGGTGCCGACGTCTTCGAACTGACGCGCCCAGCCGCACCATAGGCGTAACGCTCGTGTGCCTTGCTCGCGTTTCAGCGGGCGGCCGAACATGGTGAACCAATCTTAAACGTTTTGCCCCTAGCGTCATCTCAGCAAGTGTTTCAGGTGACGCTGTTCGTCGACCGGGGTTCGTGGTGATCATAGAGGCTTTCATTCGTTGGATCGAAACCGCGCGGGCAGCCGACAGGGCCAATGCAGCGGGAGCTTTGGCGCGGGCGTTTCTCCGCCCCGATTTGGCAGATGAGCAACGCCATGCGGCCCTTCTGGCCATGTCGCACCTGCTGGATGACCCTTCGCCTCAGGTCAGGCTCAGCCTTGCGCAGGCCCTGGCCGGGTCGCAGCAGGCGCCGCGCACCATCATGATTGCACTGGCCGAGGACCAGCCTGAGATCGCCTGCACCGTCGTGGCGCTGTCACCGGTCCTTTCGGATGGCGATCTTGTCGATCTTGCAGCAAGGGGCGATCCCCTCATGCGCGGCATTGTTGCTGCAAGGAAGGGCTTGAGTCGTTCCGTCTCGGCGGCGCTGGCTGAAGTCGGTTGTGAGGGAGCGGCCATCATGCTCCTGGAAAACGACACCGCCACCATTTCAGGCCGTTCGCTGAGCCGCATCGCCGAGAGGCTCGGTCATTGCGCCGTCATTCGGCGCTTGCTGCTGGAGCGCAGCGACCTGCCTGCGGACGCACGGCAAAACCTGGTGGTGCAGGTCAGCGACGCCCTAGCGGGCTCCGGCCTTGTCCGCATGGTCCTGACGCAACCGCGTCTTGATCGCCTCACCGGCGAAGCCTGCGAAACGGCGTCCGTTGCCATTGCAGGTGATGTCTCCAGCGGAGAACTGCCTGCTCTGGTGGAGCATTTCAGGGTAAAGGGAAAACTCACGCCAGCGCTGCTGATCCAAGCACTTTGCGCCGGCAAGGTCGACTTCTTCTCCCATGCCATGGGTGCCTTGT
>JBKBXP010000011.1:0-26316 GCA_046314035.1 Pseudorhizobium sp.
AAACCCGAGAACACGTCGTTCACAACGGGTCGTCCATCAGAAATCCATCGGCACGTTTCTCGAAACTTATCGGTCATTGCACCAGATTGCCCGTGGTTGGCAGCGGAACATAGTAATTATGAAGGTGAGCGTCCGGTGAGCTGTTTTTGCTGATCGGGCAAATCAGGCGATGTTCTGGCATTCGAACCAGCATTAATGCTGGCATTAATACCAGAACAAAGAGGTTTCATGGCTCGCATGGAGATCATGTCCGGTAGCGAACGCAGACGACGTTGGTCGGACGAGGCGAAGCTGAGGATACTTGCGGAAGCTGATGAGCCCGGTGCTCGCATTGGCGATGTGGCGCGCCGGCACGACATTCATCCGGGCCAGATCCGCTTGTGGCGGCAATCATTCAGCTATGCCGATCGACCGACGGTGTTTCTCCCGGTGGAAATTACCGAGGAGGTTGGCGTAAGCCAGTCGACTACGGCGGCAACGAGGCCGGCGATCGTCGAGATCTTGCTTCGAAACGGTCGGCGCTTGAAGGTTCCGGTTGACGTTGAGTTGAAGCTGCTTGGCCCGCTGGTCGCTTGCGTGGAGGCGGCATGATCGGGCCATCGGGGAATGTGCGGGTCTATCTGGCCTGCGGAGTGACCGATATGCGGCGTGGCATTGATGGTCTATCGGCGCTGGTCGAGACGGTCGTGAAGGAGGCCCCCGGCTCGGGCGCGATCTTCGGCTTCCGCGGAAAGCGAGCTGACCGGATCAAGCTTCTCTGGTGGGACGGTCAGGGGTTTTGCCTGTTCTACAAGATTTTGGAGCGCGGATACTTTCCCTGGCCGACGGCTAAAGAGGGCGTGGCGCACCTGACGCAGGCGCAGCTTTCGATGCTCGTGGAAGGGATCGACTGGCGTCGGCCGGCGTGGACTTCGGCTCCGGCGAGAATGGGCTAAAACACCTATTTTGCAGGGAATTACTGGCGTTTTTGGCGCAAATCGGCTACGTTTACGGGTATGGAAACAGCGCCGCTGGACAGTCAGGACGAGCTCACTGCTTTGCGCGCACTGGTCGCCGAACAGGCGGCGAAGCTTGAGAGCCAGGAAGCCGAGGTCACCAAGCGTGACTCCATAATCGGGCTTCTTCGCGCGCAACTGGAGCTGCTCCGACATCGGCAGCATGGCGCCTCTTCGGAAAAGATCGACCGGAAGATCGAGCAATTCGAGCTGATGCTGGAGGAGATCGAGGCCTCCCGTGCCGAGGCTGAACTGCGCTCCGGCAAAACTCCTCTGCCGGAGTTGGACGACGCATCCGAGAAGCCGAAGCGTAGGCCTCTGCCCGATGGTCTTCCCGCCGAGGAACTGGTCTATGCGGCTCCCTGCAATTGCCCGACCTGCGGTGGCACCTCGTTCCTGAAAGCGCCCGACCGGGTAGTCCAGGTGCTGGAACACGTGCCGGCGTCGGTCAAGATTGTCCGCCATGTCGAAAAGCGCATGATCTGCAGAGAATGCGATACGACGGTGGCTGGCGAGATGCCGACCCTGCCGATCGAGCGCGGCAAACCCGGGCCGGGACTGCTCGCCCATATCATGATCGCCAAATTCGACGATCACATTCCCCTCTACCGTCTGTCGGAGATGTACGAACGGTTGGGGATAGACATCTCCCGATCGGTGATGGCCGACTGGGTCGGCCGCGTATCCGCTTTGCTGACACCACTCGTCTTCTTGATCAGGGCCCATATCGCCGCGCTCGACCGAATACATACGGACGATACCCCGGTCGATGTTCTCGACCCCGGACGGGGCAAGACAAAAACCGGCAGAGTCTGGGTCTACGTCTTCGACGGCAGTGGCTATCAATCCGCCACTCCCGCAGCCATCGCCTATTACTACAGCCCTGACCGCAGGGGTGCGCATCCGGCTGACCACCTGGCAAGCTTCAGCGGCGTCATGCATGCCGACGGCTATGGGGGCTACAAGAAACTCTACGGCAACCAGATCGTTGAGGCCGCCTGCATGGCGCATGCGCGGCGCAAGTTCCATGATGTGATCAAGCTGAAGCCATCTCCGATCGCTGAGGAAGCGCTGTCGCGCATCGGCGCTCTCTACGATATCGAGAACCGTATCCGAGGCATGTCGGCTGACGAGCGTCGTACCCTGCGCCGAGAACATGCCCGGCCCGTTCTGGATGAGCTGAAGGCCTGGATTGAAACCACGCTCTCAACCTTGCCGCAGAAGCAGAAGCTGGCCGAGGCGATGCGATACGCCCGGTCGCGATGGGCAGCCTTGAGCGTCTACATCGACGATGGCCGGGTCGAAATCGATAACAACATTGCTGAACGAGCCATGAGACCGCTTGGAATTGGAAGGAAGAACTGGCTGTTTGCCGGCTCAGACAAGGGCGGTGAGCGCATCGCCAACATTCTGACCATCATCGAGACGGTCAAACTGCAAGGCCATAATCCGGAGGTCTATCTGACAGATGTCCTGACCCGGATCCAGGATCACCCCAAGGATCGACTTGAAGACCTGCTGCCCTGGAACTGGACGCCAGCAAACGCACGATGCGAGGTCGCCTGATGGCACGCTCGAGGTTCATCTACACACTCAGCCAAGTCGCCGGCATGATCGGCGAGAACCGCGAATTGATCGAAGAAGTGACCGCAAACTCGGACAACATCTCCGAAGGCGAACTGGTTTACGTTAGCGATGGCAGTGAAGATGGCACGAAGGGTCTGACCGAGAATGGCATCGAGGAACTTCAAAGCCTACTCGCCGACATCAGGACATGGGAGGGCGGTATCCGCGAGTTCCTCATCGATACACAATGCGATCCCGAAATAATCGAACGCATAATGGCCGATGAGATGAAACGCGGCCTATAGCTTCCACCTCTCGACACCGGAAAATGCGTTCGCCGGACGCTCACCGAAGAAGTGACCGCAAACTCGGACAACATCTCCGAAGGCGAACTCGTTTACGTCAGCGATGGCAGTGAAGATGGCATGAAGGGTCTGACCGAGAATGGCATCGAAGAACTTCAAGGCCTACTCGCCGACATCAGTTCGTGGGACGGCGGTATCCGCGAGTTCCTCATCGACACACAATGCGATCCCGAAATAATCGACCGCGTCATGGCCGATGAAATGAAACGCGGCTTATAGCTTCCACCTCTCGACACCCGAAAATGCGTTCGCCGGACGCTCACTTATGAAGCAAGAACTTCATCGCATGGGACTGAACCCGATTTTCGAGACCCATGGGAAAATTGCTAGGTACTATCGAATCCAGGAACTCTTAGACTGTGGAATGTTGCCGCCAGACGCTTAGGTCTGTCTCCAAATAAACGATCTCAAAGCCCGCTCTCTGCGGGCTTTTTCGTGTCTGCGGATTGGCCAGAGACAGACCTAATGATGCGGGAGAGACATACCAGGTTGCGCGGCCACACACTCATTAAATGAATTCAACTACTTACGGATAGGCGAGAGACAATCCTTAGAGCTCATGACAGCTGCGGCGCTCGTACACTAGGCACCGCTTTGAATTCGTCTTACATCAAGTTCGCTGTAGATCACAGGATGATCCCCGACGCATCTTCAATCGGTGCTGTGGTATATGCTCTGTCACGCAACTAAAGGGCGAGGCAAGAAGTGGTTGAACGTTACCTGTTTGCAGACGAGGCTGGTTGTTTCACGTTCAATCGAGAGCCGAACGTCAGCCGCTACTTCATCCTCTGCACTGTAACCACTAGTTCTCTTTCTGCAGGTGAGGCCCTTGGCAAGTTGCGTCGGCAGCTGATTTGGGAGGGCAAGGATGTCCGTGACTTTTTCCATGCTACCGTTGAGAAGCGGGAAGTAAGGGATCCAGTCTATCAGTCGCTACTGGATCATAAGTTCATGATCCAAGCCACCATCTGCGAGAAGGCGAAGGCACAGCCTCAGGTGCGGTCCGACCGAGCACGGTTCTATAGTACCCATGGTTTTACCATTTCAAGCATGGGCTAGCTGAACACATCCCTGAAGATACTGAATTGCTTGTCACCACCGCTTCGCTGGGCACCAAGAAAGAACGGTCGTCCTTCAAGAATAGCCTCTCGGACGTCATGCACCAGACTATCAAAAATGGAAAATGGGCCGTAGACTTCCGGCCGTCTCAGTGTGATCCCTGGCTTCAGGTGGCTGACTATTGCGCATGGGCGATCCAGCGCAAATGGGAACGAGGCGACGGCGAAGCATACGATCTCATTAAAGACCGCATTACCTACGAATACGAACTTTGGAAGCACGGTACGAAGCTGTACTATTAGTGCAGCCCGCCATATCGGCGATCTTGGCTATCTGAAGAAGGCCCGGGGGCCATTTCACCAAGCAAGGGCTGCAGCGACAGAGATAGCTAGATTGAACCAGTCGTCAATGGCTGTTTCCCGATTTGATTCCCCGTTGGGACCAACTCGTTGATATCGCAGGAAACCGTTACCGACGCCTTCGCCTATGAGTAGTTAAAAACAATTCTAAGCGGATGCACCATAATCAGAAACTCAGCTTCTAATCGTGCTCCGCTGAATCCTGATTAAGCTAGAACACATGTGAAACGACAACCGATTGGGCGAGGCTCATCCTCTCGTGTCTATCTGCCACTTCAGCCCTCTCCTACTCACGGCTTAGTAGCACCAACACTTCCCGATTTTTTCACTGCTTCGATCTGCGCGCGAGGCGAGCTGCCTCACCCCACATAATCGCTCTCGTGCCGCGACAACACCTGCCCGTGGCTCTTCGCCCCGACGATCCTGCCATCGTCCATCACCACCGTGCCGCGGGCGATCGTCATCACCGGCCAGCCGGTGACCTCGAATCCTTCCCAGGGGGTGTAGTCGGAGCCGTGGTGGAGGATTTCCTGGCGGATGGTCTCCTTGCGGTTCGGGTCCCAGAGCGCGATGTCGGCATCGAAGCCGATGCCGATCGAGCCCTTGCGCGGGTACAGTCCGTACATCTTGGCGTGGTTGGTGGACGACAGTTCGACGAACTTCTGCGGCGTGATGCGGCCCTTGGAGACGCCTTCGGAAAAGAGGATCGGCAGTCGCGTCTCCACACCCGGGATGCCGTTCGGCACCCAGCGGAAGGAGGTTTTGCCCTTCTCGTTGAGCTTGCCGTCGGTCGCATCATAGCGGAAGGGGCAATGGTCGGAGGAGAAGGTCTGGAAGACGCCCTGGGTGATGCCCTCCCAGATGGCCTCCTGGCTGGCCGTATCGCGCGGCGGCGGGGAGCAGACGTATTTGGCGCCCTCCATGTTAAGACCCTTCAGGTCCTCGGCGGTCAGCGTGATGTACTGCGGGCAGGTCTCGCCAAACACCTTCAGGCCGCGCTGCTGCGCCCAGCGGATCTGCTCCATGGCCTCGCGGCCGGACACATGCACGACCATCATCGGCACGTCGATCAGTTCAGCATGGCTGATCGCCCTATGGGTGGCTTCCCGCTCGATGACCTCCGGCCGGGACACGGCGTGGTAATAGGGCTCCGTCTTGCCGGCGCGCTCCAGCCGTTCGGTCATGAACTTGATGGTGTCGTATCCCTCGCAATGGACCATCACCAGCGCCCGCTCGTTGCGCGCCACCTCGAAGACCTCCAGCAGCTGCCGGTCGTTCAGCACCAGGTCGTCGTAGGTCATAAAGACCTTGAAGGAGGTGTAACCGTCCTTCACCAGCGCCGGCAGCTCCTGGCCGAGGACGGCGGGGGTGGGGTCGGAAATGATCAGGTGGAAGGAGGTGTCGATATGGCATTCGCCTTCCGCCGTGCGCCGGTAGTCCTCGACGGACTGGCGCAGCGAGGTACCCCGCTGCTGAAGCGCAAAGGGCATGATGCAGGTGTTTCCGCCGGCCGCCGCCGAAGCGGTCGCGGAGGCAAAATCGTCCGCCAGCGTGATGCCCGGCCCCTGCGGCTGGGCGACATGCACATGGCTGTCGATGCCGCCGGGCATGACATAGAGGCCGGTCGCATCGATCTCGCGGGTGGCGGCCCCGACCCGGTCCGCGATCACGGCGATCTTATCGCCGGAAATGCCAATATCCGCCTTGTAGATGTCGGTGGCGGTCACGATCGTGCCGCCGCGAATGGCGAGATCCAGGGTCATGGCGGGTGTCCTTTGTGCTGGCGATTGGAGATGGGTTCTGAGCCGGATCAGGGGGCAAGCCCGGCGCAGCGCGCCGTGTTGCGGATGTGGGTTTCCATCTCGTGGCGAGCGGCGGGGCCGTCGTTGGCTCTGAGGGCGGCGATGATGCGGCGGTGTTCGGCAATCGACTGGCCCATGCGCTGCGGGTCGGTGATCGGGATCGGCTGGCGCTGCGTCTCCGTCACCTGATCCCGCACCGTCTGATAGAGCGCCTTCAGCATCGAATTCGAGCAGGCGGAGACGATGGTGCCGTGGAAAAGCAGGTCGGCCTCGACGTTGGTGACGAGGTCCTGGTTGGCCCAAGCCTCCTCCATGGTTTTCGTCGCGGTCTCCATCTCATCCAGCTGCACCTGGGTCAGGCGGCCGGCGGAGAGGCGCGCAATCTCCCCTTCCAAGAGGATCCGGGTCTGGAACACGTCGAAGGCGGGGTAGCTGTCGGAGTAGCGCCAGGGCGCCATGTGGCCGCTCTCGCTCCGGCTCCCCGCGGCCACGACGAAGGTGCCCCGCCCGGCTTCCGTCTTCAGGAGCCCCAGCGTCTCCAGCGTTAAAAGCGCTTCGCGAAGCGAGGCGCGGCTGATCCCGAACTTCTGGGAGAACTCCCGCTGCGACGGGATCTTCTCTCCGGCCTTCAGGGCACCGGTCTGGATCATCGTCTGGATCTCCCGCGCCACGGACTGTGGAACGAGCGTCTTGTTCAACATAGCATTCCCGCCTCAGATGCCGATGTCCGGCGCCCTATCCTATTTTTTCGGTCCCCATCTTGCAAAGCAGAAACCGGCGTGGTTGTTTGGTCCTACTGGTCTGACCAGTCGGACCAAATGTAGATTGAGTTATGTTCAAAAAACAAGGGGAACCTCATGACACGCGCATCCACACTCAAGACAGCCTTCATAGCAGGCCTCGTCGGCCTGCTCGGATCCACCGCACTCCAGGCCGCGGACCTCAACGTCGGCGCCAACATCGGCAATGTGCCATGGGAGTTCCAGGACGCCAGCGGCAAGATCACCGGCTTCGAGGTCGATCTCGTCAACGAGATCGCCAGCCGCCTCGGCAAGACCGTCGAATTCGTCAACACGCCCTTCAACGGCCTGTTCTCGGCCGTTCAATCTGGCCGCATCAACATGGCGATCTCCTCGATCACTATCACCGAAAAACGCCTGGAATCGGTGTCCTTCGCGCAGCCCTACTATGACAGCGACCAGTCGCTGACGGTCACCGCAAGCTCCGGCATCACCGGCCTCTCGGGCATGAACGGCAAGGTCGTCGGCGTCGACACCGGCTCCACCGGCGACATGTGGGCAGAAGCGCACACCGCCGAGCACAGCTTCGGCGAGATCCGCCGCTACGAGGGCCTGCAGCCGGCCATGCTCGATCTGGTCGCAGGTCGCGTCGATGGCTATATCTCCGACATTCCGGCGCTCCTCTACTACGTCAAGGACAAGCCGGAGCTGAAGGTCGTCGAGCGCATCCCGACGGGCGAGAAGTATTCGATCATGTTCAACAAGGGCGATCCGCTGGCCGAAGAGGTCAATGCCGTGATCACGACGCTGAAGGAAGAAGGCTTCATTGCAGAGCTGCATGAGACCTGGTTCGGCGCCAAGGCCGAGGACACGACCTCGACCGTAACCGTTCTCGACATGCCGAAGGGCAAGTAAGGCTTGAACTGCATCCGGCGGGGCAGCAGCTCCGCCGGACTGCCAAGGGAGCCGCAAACGGCATGAACCTGATCAATACCTTCTTCAACGTGCAGGTGCTGACCGACAGCCTGCCGCAGCTCCTGCGGGGGCTGCTGGTGACGCTGCAGATCGGCGTGACGAGCATTCTCGTCGGGCTTGCCGGCGGCTTGTTTCTCGCCGTCGCCCGGCTCTATGCGCCCGCCTTCGCAAAACTCCTGATCCGCGGCTATGTCGACATCCTCCGCTCGATCCCTCTGCTGGTGCTGCTGATCGTCGTCTATTATGCGCTGCCCTTCGTCGGCATCCGCCTGTCGCCCTTCTTCTCGGCTGTGACCGCGCTGTCGCTGGTATCGGCTGCCTATACGGCGGAGATCTTTCGCGCCGGCATCGAGGCCATTCCGCACGGCCAGTTCGAGGCATCCGAGGCGCTCGGCCTGTCCAACAGGCACACGATGGTCGACGTGATCCTGCCGCAGGCGATCCGCATCGTCATTCCGCCGCTCACCAACAACTGCATCAACGTGATGAAGGATACCGCGCTTGCCTCCGTGGTCGCCATGCCGGACCTCTTGAAGCAGGCGACCCAGGCGCAGGCGCTGTCGGCCAATCCGACGCCGTTGATCGGGGCAGCCCTGATCTACATCGCGCTGCTCTGGCCGATGGTGGCCGTGGTCGCCCGCCTCGAAAAGCACTTCAGCCGGGGGAAACGCTGATGGAGACGCTGATAGAGACGGGGACAAATCCGCTCATCACGGTCCGCGGGCTGACGAAGGCCTATGGAAATTTCACGGTGCTGCACGGCATCGACCTCGACATTGCCGAAGGCGAGGTAGTCTGCGTCATCGGACCGTCCGGCTCGGGCAAATCGACGCTGATCCGCTGCATCAATCATCTCGAAGCCTTTGCCGAGGAGAGCCGGATCACCGTCGACGGCATCCGCGTGCAGCCGGGCCCGGCGCTGGCCAAAGTGCGCGCCGAGGTCGGCATGGTCTTCCAGTCCTTCAACCTCTTCCCGCATATGAGCGTGCTGAAAAACGTCATGCTGGCCCCGATGCGGGTGCGCAAAACCATGGTTCCAGAGGCCGAGCGCAAGGCACGCGAGCTGCTCGCCCGCGTCGGCATCTCCGAGCAGGCGGAAAAATTCCCCGGCCAGCTCTCCGGAGGCCAGCAGCAGCGCGTGGCGATTGCCCGGGCGCTTGCCATGGAGCCGCGGGTGCTGCTCTTCGACGAGCCGACTTCGGCGCTCGATCCGGAGATGGTCGGCGAGGTGCTCGACGTCATGCGCAAGCTTGCCGGAACCGGGGTCACCATGGTGATCGTCACCCATGAAATGGGCTTTGCCCGCCAGGTCGCCGACCGGGTGATCTTCATGGACGGCGGCCGATTGGTGGAAATCGGGACGCCGGCAGAGATCTTCGACGCACCAAGGCAAGAACGGACGCGCGGCTTCCTGCGCGCGGTCCTCAATCACTGAACAAGAAAAACACACCGGAGGACACAAGGATGGCCACCAACTCGCCGCTCAACCTCGACTTCGTCCGCAGCCAGTTTCCCGGCCTCAACCGCGGCTGGACCCTTTTCGACAATGCCGGCGGATCGCAGATCCTGAAACCTGCACTCGACCGCATCAACACCTTCCTGATCGAGAAGAACGTCCAGATCGGCGGCTCCTACGAGGTTTCGAAGGCTGCCGCCGCGGCTCTTTACGAGGCCCGCACGGCCGCCATGCACCTGGTCAACGCCCGGCGCCCGGAAGAGATCGTCTTCGGCAATTCGACAACGGCGCTGCTTCAGAACCTCGCGCGCGCCATGCACAGCCAGCTCTCTCCCGGCGACGAGATCATCATCACCGTCGCCGACCACGAATCCAACATCGGCCCCTGGGACCGGCTGCAGGAACGCGGCATCGTCCTGAAGATCTGGCCGCTCAACAAGGAGAGCATGGCGCTCGACATCGCCGACCTGGCGCCGCTGATGAGCGAGCGCACGAAGCTCGTCTGCGTCACCCATTGCTCCAACCTGCTCGGCTCGATCAACCCGATCCGCGAGATCGCCGATTTCGTCCACGCGCGCGGCGCCAAGATCTGCGTCGATGCAGTGGCCTATGCCCCGCACCGCGCCGTCGACGTCCAGGCCTTCGATGTCGACTACTACGTCTTCAGCCTCTACAAGACCTATGGTCCGCACTACGCGCTGATGTACGGCAAGTACGACCTGCTGCTGGAGCTCGACCCGCTCTACCACTACTTCTACGGCAAGGACAAAGTGCCGGGCAAGCTGGAGCCGGGCAACCCCAACTACGAGCTTGCCTATTCGACCTGCGGCATCGTCGACTATCTGGTGGCGCTGGGCGAACAGGCCGGCGAAACGGGGACGGTCCGCCAGAAGATCGAGGCCGCTTACAGCGCGATCACGGCACAGGAGAATGCTCTCGCCGATCGCCTCCTCGGCTACCTGCGCTCGCGCAACGACTGCCAGATCGTCGGACAGTCACTGAACCGCGACAGCAGCCGCGTTCCGACCATTGCCTTCCGCTTCGACGGTCGCGAGGCCGGCGACATCTGCCGGGCCATGGACAACGAGAAGATCGCCATCCGCTTCGGCGACTTCCATTCACGGCGTCTGGCCGAATATCTCGGCCTCACGGATCAGGGCGGCATGCTGCGGGTCTCGATGGTGCATTACAACACGATCGAGGAGGTCGACAGCTTCACGCGGGCGCTCGACCAGATCCTCGCCACGGAGGTCGGGCTCGCCAAGGCAAGCTGACAGGCATTCAGGCGCCGACGTCTCCAAGGGTCGGAGGCGGCTCTGCGCCTGCCGGATGTGACAGGCACAGGCAGGCCGCCAGCGCTGGCGCGTCCTCGCCTCGGTCTTGTCCGTTGCCTCGACGCGCTCCCCGGTATTCAGGCGGGGGAAAGGGAACGATGGCAGGACCAAGGGTGGAACCTCATTCCTGGAGTTGAAATCCGGCCTCAAATTCAACCCTTAGGTTCTTCTGCCCATTGAATGGCTCAGAAAACACAGCATATATCTGTTAGGGTATGATCAGGCAGACGAAGCTGTCGTCCGGATCGTGCGGAACACTCTCTTCGCGCTCCGACGCCTGACATCGACCCTTCGCAGTCGCAGCTTAACAATCGATGGAGCCTCAGACCGGAGCCCGTGCTACCGGTCTTGAATGCGCCATGAGGAGACCAGAATGATCCGATTCGAAAAGAAGGCCGACGTCCCACCCGTTGGTAAGAAAGCCGCAGCTGCAGCCCCCAACAAGTCCCCCGAGCTTGCTCTCGAAAAGCCTGCGGCCCCTGCCAAAGGCGCCACGAACCGTGACGCCCCGAAGGAAGATTGAGACCGGTCCGCCTCAACCGTCCAGCGTTCGCAGAAGGTCTGCTATCGTGATGGTCGAGAAGTTGGAAAACGTATCGCAGATCGCGTAGGGCAGGACGATCTTGTTGCCGTGGCGCATCGCGCCACAGGTGTAGACGACGTTCGGCACATAGCCTTCCCGCTCCGAAGGCTCCGGCCGAACGAGTGGTTCGCGCGACCGGGCCAGCACGATGGACGGATCGGCCTTGTCGAGCAGAGCCGCGCCGATCGCGTACCTGCGGACGGGGCCCACGCCATGGGTCAGCAGCAGCCACCCTTCGTCGAGTTCGATCGGCGAGCCGCAATTCCCCATCTGAACGAACTCCCAGGCAAACTTCGGCCGCAGGATCAACTGTCCACCGTCCCATCGGTGGAGGTCGTCGGAATAGATGAGATAGAGGTTTTCGTTGTCCTGCCGTCCGATCATGGCGTATCGGCCGTGGATCTTGCGCGGGAAGAGAGCCATGCCCTTGTTGCGGGCTGCCGTCCCCTCCAGAGGGGTCATCCGAAACGATGTAAAATCGCGGGTCTCGAGCAGTTCCGAACGAATAGCCGCACCGCTATAGGCTGTATAGGTGGCGTAAAAAGTGCTTTCTCCCTGGTCCTTGAACTCCACGAACCTGGCATCCTCGATGCCGTTCGACTGCGCCGCAGTGATGGGGAAGATGACCCGTTCACTGATCTGCTGATGGGCGCTGAAGCTGAGGTCGACGATTTCCCCGAGCGTGCCAGGTGACCTCAGGTCCACGTTGGGTGTGGATGCCAGCCGTGCCGAGGGATCGATCTCGACGGTGCCGTCGGCCATGACGATGCCGGTGCGGAAGGTCAGGGAGGAGACATGGCCCTCCCCGACGGCGCGCAGGCTGACCACGAAACGGCGGCTGCCCTCCGGTACTCCGGATTGATCCGGATGGGCAACGATGCTCGGATTGAAGAGTGCCGACGCTTCGAACGAGTATTCGTGCAGGAAATAGGCTCCGACAAGCTGGCGCTGCACCTCCGAGAAGTCCGCATGTTCCGCGAAAGCATCCTCCATCTGTCCTGCGCGTGCCTCGAAGGTACCCAGAAGGTTACGGTGACGACCCTCGAAATTCTGGAGAACCTCCTCCAGAAGGCTTTCCGCCGTTTCGATATCGAGTGCGAGCACCCGATCGACGATGAGGTTTGCCCGCGTCTTGTCGGTAGGCTTGAGATCCCTTGGCTCGGTTGCCGGCTTGAAGGGGCGCACAACGACGCGCGAGGGGTCGGGGCGCAGGAACAATGCCTGCCGGTTCACGAATGTGGGCTGTGTCAAAGTGACCTCGGTCTGTGTCGGAATGTCAGGAAGTCGGGAAGATCGTTTATGCGCTCAGCGCTCGGATCGGGGAGATCGCTGCCCTCTGGTCGCTCAGGCGAACAAGCATGCGGAACTCCGCCAGCCCCAGCAGATAGGCGAGAACGGATTCGCCGCCTCTGTTTTCATTGGCGCGGCCGGGATGCAGGCCGTCGCGGCAACTGCCGGTTTCGAGATCGACGAGCGGCAGAGCGAGGTCATTGTCGCCGAGAAACCAGTCGAAAGCGCGTTGCGCATGCGGGCGCCATTCCGGCCTGTGGTCCGCCTGCCAGGCTGACAGGCAGGCCGAAATCGTGGCTGCGGCTTCCACCGGCTGCTGGTCGAAGATCTGCGGCGGCACGCGCCGGTCATGAAAGAAGCCATCCGTGCCGATCGGTCGGAAATGGCCCTTCGGCGCAGTCTGCAGGTTCAACAGCCAACGCAGTGACCTCAGCCCTGCTGCCACATAGGAGGGCTCGCGCATGGCCAGCCCGGACACGATGAGCGCCTGGGGCAGCCGCGCATTGTCGTAGGAGAGGCCTTCCTCGAACCAGACCCAGTCGGTTTTTTCCACACGGGCCAGAAGGTCCATGAGGCGGTCGGCGAGGCTTTTCCGCATCGTGCTGGCGACCGCGTCGCCCTGGTTCGTCGCGCAATAGCCGTCCAGTCCGAGCAACGTGAACGCCCAGGCCCGGGGGGAGGAGAACGTGCCTGTCGTGGGCAGGGCCTGACCAAACAGAGCAGCGGCCCAGTTGCGGCGTGATGGGTCGGTGTCGCGCCGGGCGCATTCTCCCAGAGACCACAGCGTTCGACCATGGCTGTCCTCGGAACCCCTATCCTCCAGCCAGCGCCGATCGAAACCCATGAAATTGCGAAACTGCTTTTCGTCCGGGTTCCAGGCGTGCTGGACGAAGGACGCGAAGCGGGATGTCAGTGCCTCCGGCAGGGGGGTCTCCCCCGGCGTATTGAGAACTCCCGCCAGAAGCAGGGCCCGCGCGTTGTCGTCGACGCAGTAGCCGTGCGACCGGTCCGGCACGGAATGCACGGCGTGCTGGAACAGCCCCGTGTCGTCGCACATGGTCAGGAGATAGGCGAGTTGCGGCTGCGGCAGGGCCTTCGACTTGGGCGCTGGGGTCGTGCCGCCTCTCGCTGCGCGCAGGTCGAAGCGCGGGCCCGGTCGGAGCGCTTCTTCGAAGACACCGAGATAGCGTTCTGCCGTCCTCTGCCAGGTCATCGACCGGCTGCCGGCGTAGGCCCGCGTGCGGATGGCATTGCGTCTCGCATCGTCGGTCAGAAGCCCGGCAATCTCGCGCCCGATGGCTTCCGCATCGCCGAAGGGGACGAGGACACCACGGCCCAGCGCCAGCAGTTCGCGGGCATGCCAATAGGGCGTCGAAACGACAGCCTTGCCGAGGCCGAAACTGTAGGCGAGCGTGCCGGACGTCATCTGGGCCTCACTGAGGTAGGGGGTCGCATAGACGTCGCACATGGAGATGAAATCCAGGAGCGTCGGCTGGTCGACAAACTGATCGAGGAAGACGACGTGATCTTCCACCCCGAGCTTGCGCACCCGCTCCACCAGACTTTCCCGGTAGGCCTCGCCTTCGTGGCGCACGAGATTGGGATGCGTCGCACCCAGCACCACATAGACCGTGTCCGGCCGGCTCTTCAGGATCCGCGGCATGGCATCGATCATGATCTCAATGCCCTTGTTGGGCGACAGCAGCCCGAAGGTCAGCACCACGGAGCGGTTTTCGAACCCGAGCTTCATTTTGGCGACGGCCGGCTCGCTGAAGGCAATGTCGGGGATGCCGTGAGCGATGACCTCGATCTTCTCGGCCGGAACCCTGTAAACCTCCCGCAGCAGCGCGCGTCCCTTTTCGGCCATGACGATGATCTTTGCCGATTTTGCCACGATCTGCAGCAGCACGTCCCGTTGAGCCGCACTGGGTTCTGCCAAAACGGTGTGAAGCGTGGTTACGACGGGCATCTGCAACTGCGACAGCAGCGTCAGGATATGGCATCCGGCTTCGCCGCCGAAGATGCCGAATTCATGCTGCAGACTGACCACGTCGAACTTGCCCTCGTTCAGAGCCTTGGCCGCGGCCAGATAGTCGTCGAGACGGTCGTCGTTGACCTGCGCAAGGACACTTTCTGGATATTCGTAGGCATGACCATGATCCGTCATGGCAACGATTGCAGTGTCCACCCTCTTTGGCGACCGCGACACAGCTTGCTGCAGGTCGGTGGTGAAGGTCGCGATACCGCAACGGCGCGGCAGGGAGTTGCCGATGAAAGCGATGTTTCTGCAATCCGTCATGATGGGATCCTCACTGGGTTTGGCGGCAGGCCGACTGTCGGCTGCAAGCAGCCCATCGCCTGGATGAGCTCCACGGCTGCCGGTAGCTCTGCATTGAACGGCGCAAGATCGCGCAACAGATCCTGGTCGAAGACATTGGCTGCATAGGCCACCAGGATGGTGGCGCCGGACGCGCCGGCCGTTATGGTCGCCCGGTCCCTCTCGACGTAGAATGCATCGCCGACGGCGGCCGGCTCAGGCCCGATGTCCGCGTCGCCGGCCGTAACGAGAAGCCAGGTCTCCGGGTCCGTCCGCAGCTCCCATTGCGAGTCCGGAGGAAGATCGGCCAGTTCAAGGACGAAGAAGTCACAGGAGACGAGCTGGGTTCTTGCCGGTGTCAGGCGCTTTCGCGAGGCTTCAACCGTCGTCGCTTCCAAATCGGCCGCGGCGATAGCCTGCTCGATGTGCAACTGCCGCGCATGGCCGGGATCGAACAGCCGGAAGGTGGTGTCACTTCTCTGCTGGATTTCGGCAATCACCAGTCCTGCACCCATCCCGTGGATCGTTCCGCTCGGGATGAAGAAGACGTCGCCAGCTGCCGCGTCGTGCCATTGCAGGAGATCGCAGATCGACCCGTCGCCGATGGCCTGCCGCAACTCCACCTCGGTTACCGCTCGTCTGAGGCCGACGCCCACCTGGGCCCCGGGCTCGGCAGACAGGACGTACCACGCCTCGGTCTTGCCGTTCGACATGCCGCTCGCCTTGGCCATCTCGTCGCTCGGGTGGACCTGAATGGACAGCGGCTCACGAGCGAAAAGAAGCTTCAGAAGCAGGGCGGGACCAAGATCGTGTGCATCTGCCCTATCAAACCCGAGTTCACCGATCGCAACGGCGCCCGCGTCGATGCCGCTCCAGGGCTGGAGATCGTGGCTTCCCCACGGCTTGTACGCGATCTTGACGTTGGCGCGCTCGAAACTCATGAAAACCTTCTGGATCCTCGCCGCTAAGATCACGATGATCCGAGATCGGAGTAACGTCCTTCGAGGCCGCGGGCCGCGAAGAGCTAGGCAAGTTCAGGCTGTTTTACTTCGATGGAGGGGGCGAAGGTCGCCATGCTCTTCAAGGAGACGAGCAGAAGTCTTACGGGCAGTACCGCCGGTCAGGCGAATGAGTTTCATCATTCGCTCAGAGGCATATGTGGATCTTTCCGTAAACTTCAAGCAGGTGCTTGGGACGGTCATCCGATCGATGCCACACCCAGCCAGTGCTGACGACGACACATCATCTGCCCACTTGTAATGAAGGCCCTGCAGCACGACATGCTGGCGGATAGCAGTTCGGTCACGGGCGCTGCCATTGGGGGTGAAAATCCTTGCCCCAACCAAAGGAGGACGTCATGTCTTCCAGCTTTGCGCGAGACCCACCCGACATGCACCGCAAATTCACCGACGCCATGCCGGTTTCTGCCAGCTTCAGCCATGCAGCGAAGCTGCGGTGCGTTGGCAGGGGCAGCCGCTGATGACCCTCTCCTTCCCCAACCCGGCACGCAGCTATGACGACGCCAAATCCCGTGTGCGTTTCCTTGGGCATGACGGCATGCTCGAGATCAAATTCTTCGTCCTGGCCGAGGTGCTCGCGGGCGGGAATTCGCAGCGTACGGCAAGCGAGAGCGATTATCTTGCCTGGTTCGACGCGCTTCGCCCCAAGATCCAGACCGCTGCAAAGAAGGCCTATTCCGCCAGACGGGAACGGTCGATCATCCTTGATCTCGAACATTTTCGGTAGTCGCGTGCGGTCGTCGACCCTATGCAGCCTGCCTGCGCTGCAGGCGCTTCAGTCGAGCAGCTCGCGCAGGCGGACCGCCAGTTCCTTGGCGGTATAGGGCTTCTTCAGCCAACTGCCTGAAAGGGCCAGCTCCCGACCCGCGATCTCCGGCTCGGCGTAGCCCGAGGTGAACAGCACGCGGATTTGCGGATGCTGGGCGCGCACGATCTCCGCCAGCTCATCTCCGGTCATGCCGCCAGGCATCACGACGTCCGTAAAGAGCAGCGCGATGTCAGGGTTTTCCCGCAGCTTAGCGAGTGCCGCTGCACCGCTTTCCGCTTCGACCACCGCATATCCGAGATCGGTGAGACGAGAGACCACAACGCGTCGGACGCGCGCGTCATCCTCGACGGTCAGAATCTTTTCCCGGCCGCCCGGCAGGACCCTCGATCCGTTGGCTGTGTTGTCGGAAACAACGGTGGCATCGGCGGCCTGCTGGAGGGCAGGCAGGAAGATCCGCACGCTGGTGCCCTGGCCTTCCTCGCTGTAAAGCTGGATATGGCCGCCGGACTGTTTGGCAAAGCCATAGACCATGCTGAGCCCCAGCCCGGTGCCCGCTCCCACGCCCTTCGTGGTGTAGAATGGCTCGAACGCCCGCTGCTGGACTTCGGCCGACATGCCGTCACCGTTGTCGCTGACGCTCACAAGCACGTATTCGCCGGTTCGCACGTGGGGATACATCTGGGCGTAATCGACGTCCAGGGCCACCCGAGAGATCTCGATCGACAGACGCCCGCCCTTCGGCATGGCGTCCCTGGCATTGAGGGTCAGGTTCAGGATTGCGTTCTGCAGTTGCGAGCCATCGACCAGCGCCTCGTTGCTGGCACCGGTGATCACCGTCCGAAGCTCGATCATTTCGCCCACGGTCCGCCGCAGGAGTTCGGAAAAGCCCGACACCAGCTGTCCGACGTCGACGACCTTCGGGTTGAGCGGCTGCTTGCGGCCGAAGGCGAGCAACTGGCTGGTCAGCTTGGCGCCGTCGTCGGCCGCTCCCTGGGCCTCGCGCAGCATGGTCAGCAATCGCTCGTCGGAGATCTTGCTTTCGATCATTTCGAGATTGCCGCTGATCACCGTCAGCAGGTTGTTGAAGTCGTGGGCGAGCCCGCCGGTCAGCTGGCCGATCGCTTCCATCTTCTGAGACTGGCGCAGTTCTTCCTCGATCTTGTGACGACTTGTGAGGTCGCGCACGAAGCCGGTGAAGATCCGCTTGCCGTTCACTCCGGTTTCACCTACGGCGAGTTCCATGGGGAAAAGCGTTCCGTCCTTGCGTTGCCCCGTGACGACCCGGCCGTAGCCGATGATGCGCCGCTCCCCGGTGGCCACATAGCGTTCTAGGTAACCATCGTGCTTGTCGCGGTCCGGCGATGGCATCAGCATCTTGACGTTGCGACCCTGGACCTCGTCGGCCGAGTAGCCGAACAGCCGTTCGGCGGCAGCGCTGAAGGAACTGATCTGCCCGGCCTCGTCGATGACGATCATCGAATCGGGAACCGTGTCGAGGATGGAGAGGAGATGTGCCTCTCTTTCCGCCAGATTGTTTTCCGCCACCTTCATGTTCGTCACGTCGTTGTTCATCTGAATGATCATCGGGCGACCACTGCTGTCACCCATGGCAACTGCCACCCAGCGGGTGGCTATGAAGATCGTGCGCCCGTCCTTGTGGCGGTGAACCACCTCGCCTTCCCAAATCCCCGTCGCAATCACCTCTGCACGGATCTCCTCGCGAGGCTGCGGGAAGCGCGTGTGAAGCAGGTCATGCAAGACCTGCCCGACTGCCTCGTCGCGACGCCACCCGTAGAGAGCTTCGCAGCCTGCCGTCCAGCGGGTCACCACACCGTTCCAATCGTGGACGACCAGATTTGCATGGTTCAGAAGCCGAAGGGCTGCGTCCAGATCGTCCGCCGCTGCCTTCTGGACCGCGGCATCTTCATTCGTTGTCATGTCCATGCAATCCGAAGCTCGTCTAGTGCCGGCGGCGCTCCTCGCCAGAGACCTCATTGGTCCGCCAGTCTTCACCGCATTCATCGCCGTCTCCGGCCAATTGTGCAAGCATGCCGCGGCGTAGAATTTTCACGGCGTGCCGCCCTGCAGACGCCAGGACACCCTTGTTCGCCAGCTTGGTGATGGTCCGCGATACGGTTTCGATGGTGAGGCCGAGATAGTCGGCGATGTCCAGCCGTGTCATGGGCAGTTGCACGATGGGTGTCACCCCGCCGGCGCGCATCTCTCTCTGCAATTCCTTCAAGAGGAAGCTGCAGAGGCGCTCTTCGGCATTCTTTGTCGACAACAGGACCATCTGATCCTGGGCGGCCGCCATCTCGTCCGACATCTGGTGAAAGACTGCCGGACGGATTTCGTCTGAACTGGCGAGTTCCGTCTCGAATGCCCGGCGCGACAGCCGACGGATCGTCACCGGATTGATGGCTTCTGCCGTGTAGATGTAATGGCTCTTGAAGGAGATACCGAGAATGTCGCCGGCATGGAGGAAGCCGGTGATGACGCGGCGTCCATCGGGCAGGATCCGCACAATGCGAAGCGTTCCTGAGATCACCTCGAAGATGGATTTCGCTTCGTCACCTTCGAAGAACAGGATCTGGCCAGACACGAAGTTCTCGGCCGGCTGCCTGGCAAACAGCGAGTGCAGGGTCAACGGCTGAGCAATGTAGCGTGCCGCCGGAACCGTTCTCGTCGCGCTTTCCATAAACATGTCCGCCTCCATTTCTTGATGGTGGCAGTTGACCCTGCGGCCGTAACACGCGAATGCTTCAAGTGTGATAAAGGGTGCAATTGTGTAACAGTCCGTAACACCCAGATCCCGCAGGCCCATGACCCCGGATACCAACAACAGCATTCATCTCCTCGTCGTCGATGACGATTCCCGCATCCGAAACATGCTGGCTCGATACTTCGAAAACGAAGGCTATTGCGTCAGTTGCGCCGGCGACGGGCGCGAGATGCGGCTGTGCATGAAGCAGAAGGAGTTCGATGCCATCCTTCTCGACCTCTCGCTTCCCGGTGGGCAGGATGGGCTGGACCTGGCGAGAGAGATCCGGGCGCAATCCGACGTGCCGATCATGATGCTGACCGGCCGCGACGACGTCGTCGACAGGATCGTCGGTCTCGAGATCGGTGCCGACGACTACATCGCCAAGCCGTTCCACCTGCGGGAAGTGCACGCGCGGCTGAAGTCGATCCTTCGCCGGCGAAGCGGCCCTTCCGTTGCTCCTGCAGAGGCGCTCAAGGAGCAGGTGGTCGGCTTCGATGGCTGGACGCTCAACCTCAGCAGGCGCGTGTTGCTGGATCCCGAAGGGCTGGACGTGGCGCTGACCACCGGCGAGTTCGACCTGCTCTCGGTGCTCGTCAAACATGCCGGACGCGTCCTGACCCGCGAACAGCTGATGGATATGACCCGCGGACGGCAGTTGGAAGCCTTCGACCGGGCCGTCGATGCGCAGGTCGTGCGGTTGCGGCGCAAGATCGAGAAAGATGC
The DNA here is from genome assembly GCA_046314035.1 of Pseudorhizobium sp. Classification (GTDB taxonomy): domain Bacteria; phylum Pseudomonadota; class Alphaproteobacteria; order Rhizobiales; family Rhizobiaceae; genus Neorhizobium. The sequence continues at coordinate 20,117 of JBKBXP010000011.1, forward strand.
GACGAAGCCTCAGTTGGTCAAGTCGGTCCGTGGCGTCGGATACGTGTTCACCGCCGCCCCGTCCCAGGCCTAGGCCGGACCTACCTAATCGACGCTGTAGATCAGGCCAAAGCCGGTGTCCGGCGGCGAGGCCGGTGTTTCGAAGATATCTAATCCTGCGGGTGCAGATGATCGCAGGTGGATCATCCGGCAGCCCACCTGCCTTGCCCAGCGCCGCGCAAACGCGATGATCTCCCGGCTGATGTTCCGCTCGTCGACCAGGCTGGCCGTTGCAAAGATCGGCACGTCCAGCAGATCGCCGAAAAGCCGATGCTTTACCGGGGTCATCGAGAAGATACCGCGGATATAGCCCTTCGCATCCTTGGCAACCGCCCATTGCCTTCGATGCCGCTCGATGGCCGTCAGCCTCGTCCATGTTTCGAGATCCAGTTCCGGCACGACGATCTGCATCAGTGCAAAGGCCCGGACGACGTCGCGCGGACCCAAAATCTCGATCTCGTAGTGGAAAACCATCAGCCAATCCCGCGGTGGAAAGGCTCGCCCTGCTTGCTAGGTTGGCCTCGAAAGATGGAGGCTAGCTGCTGCGACACAGGCTGCATTGACGCTGGTCAAAATTCAAGGATGCGGCCAGAAGAGCGGCCGGCGCCTCAGCCGATAATGGGGTTTTCGTCCCGGAAGGCCGCGTCCCCATGCTCGTACAGCATGAACACATCCTCGCGGCGGCAGAGTTCGGTGCCGGGGCTCATGACGGTTGCGGCACCTGCCGCCACGCCCAGCCGGAAGGCATCTTCCAGAGAATAACCGTTGTTCAGGGCCCACACCATTCCGCCGACGAAGCTGTCGCCGGCGCCGACAGTCGAGCCGACCGGCACCGCATGGGAGGGTACCTTGATGGCGCCGTCGGCCGTGATCAGCAGGGCGCCTTCACGCGCCATGGAGACGCAGACATGCTGCACCGCCCCGCGGGAGATCAGTTCCCGGCCGGCGGCCACCGCGCCATCTTCATCCAGGGTGCGGCCGACGATGCCCTCCAACTCGTCGAGGCTCGGCTTGATCATGAAGAGCCCGCCGACCGTCAGCGCCTCCACCAGCGCGTCACCGGAGGCGTCCAGGATGAAGCGGGTCTTCTTGCGGGCGCAGATGCGTGCCATTTCGCCATAGGCATGCTTCGGCAAACCGCGTGGCAGGCTGCCGCTGACGATGATGTAGTCCGCGGTCGCCTGCTCCAGGAAGGCGAGGGCTTGAGCGTACTCCGCCTGGCTGACCACCGGCCCTTCCGGCACGAAACGATACTCCTGCCCACTCTCCATCTCCTTGACCATGAAGGCGACGCGGATGGCGCCTTCGATGGGGATCGTGTGCAGGTTGACCGGCAGTTGGCGGACCGCATCGAGGAAGACCGCCCCGGTGGCACCGCCGGACATGACCAGGAGGTCGGGGCGCTCCCCGAGCACAGCCACGACCCGGGCAACATTGACGCCGCCGCCGCCGATGTTCTGGCGCTGGTTTCGGATCCTGACCTTCTTCGTCGGAACGACCTGGTCTGCTTCGTTGGAAAGATCGATGGAGGGGTTGAGGGCGACGCAGAGGATGGAAGCCATGTATGAAAGAACCTTCCTGTTTCAAAAGGATGCGCGGCTGCGTTGACCGTCATGATATGGATCAGCCGACGGGAACGACACCCCCACGATAGGCGGCATAATCGGGTCGTGGTCGAGTCGCGTGGCGACTATAGCCGTTCGTCATGTCCTTAAATTGACGTAGAGCAAGGCTTCCCTTGCGGCCACGGCAAGCGGCTCAGCCACCCTCTTTGTTCGGCTTCACGTCAGCACCACCCGATGGAGATATTCTTGTCGCAATCCTTGCTTAGGATGGCTGGAGATAGAGGAGCCGAGATGACAACAGATCTTTCCATCACCGAGGTCGTATCCGACCCTCTCATCGCCCTGATGCTGCGCGCCGACGGGACCGAGCCTGACGTGTTCGCCGAGATGCTGAGCCGGGCTTCGCGGGTACAGCTCGAGCAGAAGATCTCGCGGCTGCACGAGGAGCGCGCCAATCATTTCTACCGGCAGCTTTCGGCCGTGGAAGCCGCCGGTGCCAGCTGCAGCCCTTGCTGACATCGAACGTCGTTGAGCGCCTGGCGGGTCAGGCTGACGCGGTGAGCGCAGCCGGTGACCGGCCGGCAGACAGCGACACGAGTTCGTCTCCCGTCTGCGGTTTGCCGAAATAATAGCCCTGCCCCTGCTGGCAACCGAAACTGCGCAGCAGATGCCACTCGGCCTCCTCCTCGATCCCTTCGCAGACCACCGCCATCCCCAGCCCGTCGGCCAGCGATTTGACCGAGCGGACGATCGCCTGGTTTGCGGCACTGGAGACGATCCCGCGCACGAAGCACTGGTCGATCTTGATCTTGTCGAAAGGGAACTGGGCAATATAGCTGAGCGACGAATAGCCCGTGCCGAAATCGTCCAGCGCGGTGGTGATCCCCAACGCCTTCAGCTCCTTCATTTCCCTCAAGAGCCGCGTCGGATCCAGAAGGAAGGTGGACTCCGTCACCTCGATGTGAAGCCGGTGCGGCGCCAGTCCGGAGATCTTCAATGCTTCCCGGACATCGGTGCAGACATCGCCCTTGGCGAACTGGACGGCAGAGACGTTGACCGCGACGGTCAGATGCGACGGCCAGACCGATGCTTCCAGGCAGGCCTGCAGGATCACCCATCTCCCCAGATCGCAGATGAAGCCGTTCGATTCGGCGACCGCGATGAACTGAAGGGGCGACACGATCCCCAGCTCCGGATGTTTCCAGCGGATCAGGGCCTCGCTGCCCGTCACGCGGCCCGTGACAAGATCCACCTGCGGCTGATGCAGGAGATAGAACTGGCCGTCGCGAAGGGCGGGCCGCATCTCCTGCTCGAGGCGCATCCTGCGGGCCTGCTCGATCGCCGCGAGCGGTTCGTGGATGTGCCAGCCGGAGCCGCCGATCTTCTTTGCCTGATCGAGCGCCAGCTCGGCCGCATCGATCCAGTCGGCAGCATTACCAGCCCCCACAGGCGCCAGTGAGGCGCCGATCCGGACGTCGACGTGAATTTTCGCGCCGCGGACATCGAAATTGTGGTCGAAGAGTGCAATCAGAGCGTCAGGAAGATCCGGCAGTCCGTCCTCGGCGGCAAGGGCAACGGCCACGCAGAAAACGTCACCGCCCAGGCGAGCGACGAAAGCGTGATCCGCATCGACCGAGATCTCGCGGGCTCCGGCCATCAGACGCTTGGCGACCGCGCGCAAAAGCTGGTCGCCCGTCCCGCGGCCGAAGGTGGAGTTGATCGTCGCGAAGCGGTGAAGATCGATGGCGGCTACCGCCATGGTCACGCCTGTGTCGGCGCTTTGGCCGACCTTGTTCACGAACTCCCGCCGGTTCAGCGTCCCCGTCAGGTCGTCGAGCTGGGACAGCCGGCGAAGCTTTGCCTCGTAAGACTTGCGGGCGGTGATGTCGCGCACGGTGATGCAGGCGACGAAGGAGCGTGCTGCCTGGCGATCAAGGGTCAGATCCTCGACCCGTGACACTGTCAGGGTGGCTTCCAGATGCAGGGCCTCACCGTCGCGAAGAATGGTCACCTCTTCATGAGCGGCGGGAAGGAGCTTTTCGTCCGCATGGCGGACGTTGACGATCCGATCGAGTGCCTGCACCAGTTCCGGAGGCGCCGACAGGCGGAAATCGGCGCCCCGGCGAAGCGGATGGCTCGCCCCGAAAAAGGTGGCGGCCGTCCTGCTGTGGTCGAGGATGATGCCGTCCCCGTCCACAACGATGATGGCGTCGATGCTGTCAGCGATCACGCGCTTGAGGATGCGGCGGGTATTGCGCTTTTCAGCACTGATGATTTCCACCAGCCAGGCGCTGAGGCCGATCCTTTCCAGGAGCAGGAGGGCAATGCCAGTCCCCAGGATGAAGTGGCTCGTCGCGGTCGGCAGGAGCAGCGAATACTCCTTCTGCAGGAGGTAGCCAGCCGTCTCCACGGAGACGACGAAGAGGGCAGCCGACGCCAGGACATAGATCACCCGCCCCTGTCGGAGCCACCGGGCACCGCAAAGCAGCGCGAGAACAAGCGCCAGACAGAATGGCCAGGCGGGCAGTCGCTCCGGCACCCGGTCCTGAACCAGGGTTTCCGCCGCCAGGATGTGGAGCATCGGACCGCTCAGGATGCCGTAGATCGGCACCGGGAACAGATCCTTCAGTTCCGTCGCATAGGCCCCCACGATCACCGAGCGACCGGCAAAATGGTCGGGTCCGAACTTGCCCTGCAGCAGGTCGGCGACGGAAACGGCGGCAACGGTGTCGGGACGGATCGAGAAATCGACCGGCAGTTCCGGCATGCCCGGATCCTCTCCGCCCGCCAGTACCACGGCGGCCGAGGACAGCGTTTCACCGTCGAGCACGAGGCTGGTGTCGATGGTCCGGAAGCGTCCGTCCGCGTCAAGGGCGACATTGGCTGCCACCAGCCAGGCATTCTCCGCCAGGGCATCGATCGGACGGGTGGCGGAGACCGCCGAGGCGTCCGCCACGTGCTGGTGCTGCTCGAAGACGGGAAGCATAACGCCGCCGGCCCGTTCGAGCGCTTCCGCCAACTGACGGTCTTCCTGCGCCGAGGAGGGCGTGCTGAAATCGATATCGAGGAAGATGTCGCCCGCGCCGGCCGCCACGAGAGCATCGATCGTTGCTGCATGCACGGAACGGGGCCAGGGCCAGGTCCCCACCTGGTCCAGGCTCTCCTTGTCGATGGCTGCGAAGACGAACCGGTCCGAGGCTTGCCGTGGGGCATAGGTGGCGCGAAAGTCCGACAGCTGATTGTCGAACTGCCGGATCATGCTCGTCGACGGCAGCACGAAGGGCATCGACAACAGCAGCACAGCCGCCAGAAGCCGGGCCGCTGTGCTGCCCGGCTGTTCGAGTTTGAGCAATTGGCGCAGTGCCGATCTCAGGAGAGCCTCCCCGCGAACAGATATAAGGCATGACGAGGCTCAATCGTCATCGTCGTCATCATCATCGTCGCCGTCGTTATCGTCGTCGTCGTCGCCATCATCGTCATCGTCGCCGTCATCGTCCTGGCCATCGCCGTTCCCTTGACCGTCCCCTTGGCCACTGCCATTCCCGGCACCACCGCCGACGCCTTGGGCGGCTCCATTGCTGTTGGCGTGGCCGGCTTCAGCGCCTGGGTTCCCGATACCACTACCACTGCTACCCTTCGCGTGGCTGCCGTTCCCGTTTCCGGCGTGCTCATTGCCGTCGCCTTGGCTATCCCGAGCATTGTCCATAGTCGCGTGGCCGCCCTCGCTGCTTTCGCCGTTGACACCGGGACCGCCTGCGCCGCTGGACCCGCTGCCGCCGGCACTGCTCTGAGCGCTGAAACCGCTCAGCCCGAGGCCCGCGCCGATGGGCGCAGGCTGCCCGACGGCCGGAACCGCTGCCCGCGTCGGCTCGACGGAGACGACCGAAGGCGAGTTGATATTACCCGCGACGGTCATGGTCTGCGCCTGGTCGACGGTCGCCTGCTGACCGGGGCCGACATCTGTGCTTTGACCGCCGGTGAAGGAGGAGACCTGAACGAGGCCGCGATCGACGGAGACCGAGGCATTTCGATCGGTTACCGTCACGGTAAAGCTGGTGCCCTTGACGACCGCTGCGAGGAACGGAGTCTGCACCAAGGTATGCGGTCTACCGCGCTTCTCGATATCGAGCGCGATCTGCCCCTTCTGCTGGACGACCTCCGTCTTGCGCGACAGCAAGCCTTTGCTGGTCACCACAGCCGCAAGCGTCCTGGGCTGGAACGAGAGGCGTTCGGCGCCTCGCACCATGGTCAGCCGGCCCCGGGGACCAGTCGATATCCACGAGCCGTTGGGCACCACCAGGCCGGTGTGCGCCGGATACCAGGTCTTCCTGTCGACGGTATAGTTGACGCCCGCGGTCGTTCTCTCGACCTGCCAGTCCGCGGCAATTGCGGCGAAGGAGGTCAGGCAAACGATCAGGACGGTTGCGAAGATCTGGCGCAGCAGGCTGAGCATGAGACTTCCTCCCTTTCATGCACAACAAACCACCTGCTAATTAAGAATCCCTTCAAGTAGGCAGCATTCTCGGCGCAATTCCGAGATATTCACTTTGCCGATCAGAAGGTCGCAGATCCGAGCCTTCTGCGGATCGCACCCAG
>JBKBXP010000012.1:0-25950 GCA_046314035.1 Pseudorhizobium sp.
ACCTGTTGCGGCGCCTTTTTCTATGGGCGCGTCAGACCCTCTTCGCGGGGCACGTGGAAATGCCGACAAGCGAATAGAGCGGGCACGTGCCCAAGGCTCCGGTCACCAGCGGAATGATCCCGATGAGCGCATAGTAGCGCCATCCGGCTTCCGGATAGAGAAAGAACAGCGAGAGGATTGCGATCCCGGCGATGACGCGGAGAAACCTGTCGACGGTTCCGACGTTTTTGGCGAGCATGGAATGTTTCTCCTCAAGGCTTTGTTGCCGATGGAAGCGTAGACCCGCCATCCGTGGCGTCGGTGACTAAGTCACCAGCCTCTCCTGCCCCTCGCCATGCGCCATCCGCACCAGCGCCCTGCGGTCGCGAATGCGAACCTGCCCCCTCTCGTTCTCGACGAGCCCTGTCGAGGCCATCGCCTCCAGCCGCCGCGAGACCACCTCCCGCGCCGAGCCGATCGCCACCGCCAGTTCCTGATGCGTGGCCTGTACGAGATCTCCGTCCCCGGCCCGTTCGACCAGCACTCGCGCCAGCCTCTCCTTGATGGAGGTGAAGGCCACCTGCTCCAGAAGCCCCATCATGTCGGCAAGCCGGGCTGCGAAATCCTTGAACACAAAAGCCCGGAAGCCCGCAGACTGCGCCATGAGCGTATCGAACAATGGTCGCGGCACCATGGCAACGACGAGGGCGGTCTCGGCAACCGCCTCACACGTATAGTCGGCATCCCCCAGCATCCCCAGTGTCGTCTGCACGCAGGTTTCCCCGCTCCCGACAGCATAGAGCAGGATCTCGCGGCCGCTCCGCCCCGTGAGATACACCCCGACGCGCCCCGACAACAGCAGGAGGAACGCCTGCGCCCGATCGCCCGGACGAAAGAGAACCGCACCGCAGCGGACCTGGACCGGGCGCACGCCTTCCAGCAGGGCAGAGACCTCCGGTTCAAGCGAAGCGGGGAAAACTGCGTTGTCGAGCCATCCACTCATCTCGGCGCCTTGAATTCATTGTGGTTGCTGGCCATTGTGCAGCCGAACGCACGGAGGAACGTTGCGGATGGTCAAACCGCGCTACTATTTCGAAGATTTCACCGCCTTGCGCGAAATGCCGCTCGCCGAGCGCACCGTCGACGCCGCCGAAATCATTGCCTTCGCAGCAGAGTTCGACCCCCAACCGATGCATCTGACGGAGGAAGCCGGCAAGGCCAGCATCCTCGGCGGCCTCTCCGCCTCCGGCTGGCATACCGCCAGCCTCTTCATGCGCATGATGTTCGACGGCTGGCTGTCGGAGACCGCCTCGGAAGGCTCGCCGGGCATAGAATTCATGGAGTGGAAGAAGCCGGTCCTGGCCGGGAACACGCTCTCCGGAACCTCGACGGTAACCGAGTCAAGGCTGCTGCGGTCGCGTCCCGGTATCGGCCTCGTCAAATTCCTGCACGAGGTCAGAAACCAGAACGGCATCACCGTCATGAGGGGCGAGAACCCGATTATGATCCGCCTTCGTTCACCGGAGGAGGCGCAGGCATGAGGCTGATCGATCTCTCCCCGCCCGGCAACCGGGTGATTACAGGCACTCTCATGTTTACCGCCGAGGACATCATCCGCTTTGCGCGACAATTCGATCCGCAGCCGTTCCACGTCGATGCGGAAGCCGCGAAGAACTATGTCTTCGGCGGCCTTTGCGCGTCGGGCTGGCACACCTGCGCCGGCTGGATGAAGACCTATGTCGCCTATTGGAGCGCAAAGGTGGAAAGCCTAGAGAAAGAGGGGCTCATCGCGCCCAAGCTCGGCCCCTCAGCCGGCTTCAGAAAGCTCCAGTGGCTGAAGCCGGTCTATGCCGGCGACGAGATCACCTATTCGGTCGAAGTGGTCGGCAGCCGCCACCTCACCTCGCGCACGGGCACCTGGCTGAACCTCACGGTCAACGAGGGCGTCAACCAGAAGGGCGAGCTCGTCATGCGCTATGAGGGCACGGTGCTGGAGTTCGAATGAACCGGCTTCGCTGATCGATCTCAGTGCCCGGAAAATTCCATCAGCGTGCGCACTTCGACGCCCATGCTCTCCAGCTTCTTGCGTCCACCGAGGTCCGGCAGGTCGATGACGAAGCAGGCGGAGACGATCTCGGCACCCTGCTGGCGCAGGAGCTTGACGGCACCTTCGGCGGTCCCGCCAGTGGCAATCAGGTCGTCGGTCAGGATTACCTTCTCGCCCGGCTTGACCGCATCCACGTGCATCTCCATCTCGTCCACGCCATACTCCAGGCTGTAGGCGATCCGGACCGTCTCGTGCGGCAGCTTGCCCTTCTTGCGGATCGGCACGAAGCCGGCGGAAAGCTGGTGCGCCAGCGCACCGCCCAGGATGAAGCCCCGCGCCTCGATACCTGCGATCTTCTCCACGCCGAGGCCGGCGTACGGCTTGACCAGCTCATCGACCGCCTGCCGGAAAGCCGCCGCGTCCCCGAGCAACGTGGTGATGTCACGGAAGATGATGCCGGGCTTCGGGTAGTCCGGGATGGAGCGGACGGCAGCAGCGAGATCGGGGAAATTCATCATGATTGTCCGGCGCTTGGCGTGAAAACTTGTGAGGCGACACTAGCAAGCCCTTTGTCTGAGCCCAACAAAAAAGGCGACCCGGAGGCCGCCTTTTTCCCGTTCTGCGAGGCGAAGCCTCAGTGTTCCTTGCTGGCGTAGATCGACTTCTTCGTCAGGTAGATGAGGCCGGTGAAGATCACCAGGAACACCATGACCATGAAGCCCGTGCGCTTGCGGTCTTCTAGATGCGGTTCGGCGGCCCACATCAGGAACGCCGACACATCCTTGGAGTACTGGTCCAGCGTCTCCGGCGCTCCGTCGTCATAGGTCACCTGGCCGTCGGAAATAGGCGGCGCCATGGCCAGTGCCGCGGATGCGATGAAGTAAGGGTTGTAGTAGGTACCCTCGGAGACTTCCACGCCTTCCGGCGGATCCTGGTAACCGGTCAGCAGCGAGTAGATGTAGTCCGGTCCGCCCTGCTGGTACTGCGTGAAGATGTCGAAGACGAACTGCGGGAAGCCGCGGGTCACGCCGCGCGCCTTTGCGATCAGCGAGAAGTCCGGCGGAACCGCACCGTTGTTGGACGCCGCAGCGGCCTGAGGATTGGCATAAGGCGACGGAAACTGATCCGAGGCCACAGCGGTCCGTTCGAACATGTCGCCGGAATCATTCGGTCCGTCGGTCACCTGGTAGTTGGCCGCGAAGGCCCGTACCTGATCCTCGGAGTAGCCGAGGTCTCCGAGCGTCCGGAAGGACACGAGCGACATCGAATGGCAGGCGGAACAGACTTCCGTATAGACCTTCAGACCGCGCTGCAGCTGGCCCTTGTCGTAGCTGCCGAAGGGGCCGGCAAAGCTCCAGTCCACTTCCCGGGGCTTCTTCAGCGGATAGTGCGGCGTCGCACCTTCCGCATGAGCCTCTTCCCCGGCTGCGTGCTCTTCCTGTGCCACGGCGGCAAAACCGAAGCCGAGACCTGCCACCAGGGCCAGAGAAAGGACGCTTGTAACAAGCTTTTTCATAAGTTTATTCCCTCTCGATCGCGGCAATCAGGCGCTGGCTTGGCCAGGCTTGAGCTTTTCCATGTCGGACTTGTTCTTCTTGGCGAGCACCGCTTCGGTGATCGAGTTCGGGATCCGCCGCGGTGTTTCGAACAGGCCGAGCAGCGGCATGATCACCAGGAAGAACCCGAAGTAGTAGAGCGTGCCGAGCTGCGACAGGACGACGTAGATGCCTTCGGCAGGCATGGCGCCGAGCCAGCCGAGCAGAATGGCGTTCGCCACGAAGATCCAGAAGAACAGCTTGTACCAGGGGCGATACACGGCCGAACGAACCTTGGACGTATCCAGCCATGGCAGGAAGAACAGGACGATGATCGAGCCGAACATCACCAGCACGCCGCCGAGCTTGGAATCGATCGGACCGACATTGAAGGTGATCGCGCGCAGCATGGCGTAGAACGGCAGATAGTACCATTCCGGAACGATGTGCGAAGGCGTCTTTAGCGCATCAGCCGGGATGTAGTTGTCCGGGTGACCGAGATAGTTCGGCATGTAGAAGACGAACCAGGCGAAGACGATCATGAAGATCATGACGCCGAGAGCATCCTTCATCGTCGCATAGGGGGTGAACGGAACGGTATCCGTCTTGGTCTTCACCTCGACGCCCGTTGGGTTCGTCTGGCCCGTGACGTGCAGGGCCCAGATGTGCAGCACGACGACGCCGGCGATCATGAACGGCAGCAGGTAGTGCAGCGAGAAGAAGCGGTTCAGCGTCGGCTGGTCGACAGCAAAGCCGCCGAGCAGGAACTGCTGGACCCATTCGCCGACCAGCGGGAAGGCCGAGAAGAAGCCGGTGATGACGGTCGCGCCCCAGAAGGACATCTGACCCCAGGGCAGAACATAGCCCATGAAGCCGGTCGCCATCATCAGCAGGTAGATGACGACGCCGAGGATCCAGAGGATTTCGCGCGGCGCCTTGTAGGAGCCGTAATACAGGCCTCGGGCGATATGCAGGTAGACGGCGATGAAGAAGAACGATGCGCCGTTGGCATGCATGTAGCGCAGCAGCCAGCCGTGGTTGACGTCGCGCATGATCTTTTCGACGGAGTTGAACGCCACCGTCGTTTCGGCCGAATAATGCATGGCCAGCACGACACCCGTCAGGATCTGCAGGATCAGCATGACCGACAGCATGGCGCCGAAGGTATAGGCATAGTTTAGGTTGCGGGGAACGGGATAGGCAACGAAGCTGTCATGCATCATTCGCGGCAAGGGAAGCCGGGAATCGATCCATTTCTCGATGCCGGAAGCCGGCTGGTATGTGGAATGACCGCTCATAAGTTAGAACCCCTCACCCGATCTGGATCACTGTGTCGGACGTAAATGTGAAAGTCGGCACCGGCAGATTGGTCGGCGCAGGACCTCTCCGGATGCGGCCCGCGGTGTCGTAGTGCGAGCCATGGCAGGGACAGAACCAGCCGCCGAAGTCGCCGGCCTGACCGAGCGGAACGCAACCGAGGTGGGTGCAGGAACCGATCATGACGATCCAGTTCTCTTTGCCTTCGCCCGCCGAGCGCGCAAGATCGGTCGCTTCGGCTGTGGCGTCGAGGTTGTCGTTGCGGGCGATCGGATCCTTCAGATCGGAAAGCGCAACGGCATTCGCCTCCTGCAGCTCCTGCTCCGTGCGGTTGCGGATAAACACGGGCTTGCCGCGCCATTTCACCGTCAGCGACATGCCGGGCTCCACGGCCGAGACATCCACGTCGATGGAGGCCAGCGCCAGGGTCGAAGCATCGGGACGCATCTGGTCGATGAACGGCCAGGCCACGGCCGCCGCACCGACGGCAGCCGCCATGCCGGTCGTCAGGTAGAGGAAATCACGACGGGTCGGTTCGCCCTGTGTTTCGCTGTGTGTTTCGTGCTCGCTCACGGCTCAAACATCCTTCTCACGCATTTCGCGAAAACCGCGTTCGCCCCTCAACCGGAATCGGACCTGGCCACAATTGGGACACAGACTCCCCGGCAATTTGGCGCCTTCTATGCTTGATCGCAAAATATGTCCAGTCTTGGCAAGAGCATAGAAGCCAGTTTGTCGCGGCAAATCCCGCCTCTGATCCGAGCTCCGGGTCGGCGCCTGTAAAAGGCTCTTCACCAGCCTGCCCCGATGATCGCCGCTTGGAGCCAGAATACCCTTGGCCAGCACGCCGCAGCCTGCCCTTGCGTTGCAGCAATGACCACCCCGTGATAGTCCGGCGGACCAGGCGACCGGCAGGACGGGCGGAATGAAAAACTATGTATCGCGTGCAATCTGCGTCATCGTGTCGCTCGTTCTCCTGGCCATCGGAGCCCGATACATCCGCAGCGTCTGGATCTTCGGCACGGTCGAGAGCCTGCAACTCCATCTGTCGATCGCCAGTGTGGCGGCCCTCGTCGCTGCCCTGCTTCTCCGGCGCAGCGTTTTCCCCGCGTTGCTGCTCCTCGTTGCCTTCGCAATGCTCGCCCATTCGGTCTGGATGCCGCGCGACTTCGCGCAGGATCCGGGCACCGTTGCCGCAGCGGATGGACCGGTTCTTCGTCTGATGTCCTTCAACATTCTGATGGACAATATCGAGAACGGCGAGGCGATCGCACAGATGATCCTCCGCTCCGGCGCCGATGTGGTGAACGTCATGGAGTCGGAGCCTCTGATGGCGCATCTGACGGCGCTTTCGGCGGTTTATCCCCACCGCATCGGCTGCGGCGAGATGACCCCGCAGTGCGACCTGATGATGCTGTCGAAGCATCCCCTTCACGATCCCTCTATAGCCAGCCTCAGCGCTGTCTTCGGGGAACGGATGCTGCTGGCCAGGATCGACCTCGACGGCCGCCCCCTCCACATCGCTGCGATCCACACCACGAAACCCTATTTCGACGATTTCCAGTCCTATGAACTGGAGAACGCCGCGCGGCGACTGAGCCGCATCGACGGTCCGCTGATCCTGTCTGGCGATTTCAACGCTTCCAGCCTTGCGTCGAATGTCCGCAGGTTCCTGCGCGACACCGGGCTCAAGACGGCGGAGCGGGAACCGGCGACATGGCCGGTGGAGGCCGGCCGGGCTGGCGTGCCGATAGACCATGTCTTCGTCCGCCCACCGCTCGGCATCGCCTCTCTTCAGCGATTACCGGATGCCATGGGCTCCAATCACTATGGCCTCGTTGCCGAGATCGCCTTCCCGATGAACTGATTGCCCCTACTGCGCGGCGTCGGCAGCCAGGAACCCGCCGGATTGCCGTGACCAGAGGTCGGCATAGATGCCGTTTGCGGCCACCAGCTCGTTGTGCGTGCCCTGCTCCACGATCCGGCCCCTGTCCACGACGATCAGCCGGTCGAGCGCCGCGATCGTCGACAGCCGGTGGGCGATCGCCAGAACGGTCTTGCCCTGCATCAGCCGCTCGAGGTTCGACTGGATCGCCGCTTCGACCTCGGAGTCGAGTGCGGATGTCGCCTCGTCCAGCACCAGGATCGGCGCATTCTTCAGCATCACCCGGGCGATCGCGATCCTCTGCCTCTGTCCGCCGGACAGCTTCACGCCCCGCTCGCCCACATGGGCGTCGAAGCCCTTGCGGCCGCGTTGATCCTCCAGCGAGGCGATGAATTCGTCGGCTTCAGCCCGTTCTGCCGCAACCCGCAACTGCTCTTCCGTCGCATCCGGACGTCCGAACAGGATGTTGTCGCGGATCGACCGGTGCAGCAGCGAGGTGTCCTGCGTCACCATGCCGATCTGCGCCCGCAGCGATTCCTGCGTCACCTGCGCAATATCTTGCCCATCGATCAGAATTCGGCCGGACTCGATGTCGTAGAAGCGCAGCAGCAGGTTGACGAGCGTCGACTTGCCGGCGCCCGAACGGCCAACGATGCCGATCTTCTCCCCCGGACGCACCGCAAGCGACAGGCTGTCGATGACGTCCCGGCCGTTGCCGTAGTCGAAGCGGACATCTTCGAAGCGGATCTCCGGTACCTTCACCGTCAGCGGCTGGGCGTCGGGCGCATCCACCAGGCCGATGGGCTGGGAGATCAGATCCGAGGAATTCTGGATGGTGCCGATATTGCGCATCAGCCCGTTCAACTGGGTCATCAACCGCCCGAGCAGGAAGTTGAGCCTCAGCATCAGCGCCAACGTGAAGGCGACCGCCCCCGAGCTGATGATGCCGTCCAGCCAGAGGTGGATGCTGAGCGCAGCCATCATCACGATCATCGTGCTGGAGAGCAGCGCCATGCAGGCCCTGACGCCGGTCAACATCCGCGTGAACCGCAGGATCGTCGCCTGGAAGCTGTCGAAGCCGCTGCGCATGTAGCGATCGTTGCCCTCGTCGCTGCCAAACAGCTTCAGCGTCTGGATGTTGGAATAGGCATCCACCATTCGCCCGCTGATCATCGACCCGGCTTCCGCCGAAGCCTTGGCGTTTTCCCGGATGCGCGGCACGAAATAGCGGGCGAGCGCTGCAAAGATCAGAAGCCAAACCAGCACGACCCCGGCCATTCGCAGGTCAAGCTGCGCCACGAGCACGAGCGTCGAGACGGAATAGATCGCCACGAACCAGACGCTTTCCATCAGCGTCGTCAGCACGTCCCCCGTCGCCTGCCCTGCGGACCACACCTTGGTGACGATGCGCCCGGAAAAGTCGTTCTGGAAGAACGACAGCGACTGGCGCGAGACATGCAGGTAGGACTGCCAGCGCACCAGGTTGTAGAAGCCGGGCGTGATGATCTGCTGATCGATCAGGGCCGTCAGGAAAGCGATCAGGAAGCGTCCGACGCCCACCACCACCGCCATGAACAGCAGCTCCCGGCCGTGCGAGGCCATCAGCCCGCTCCAGCCGTTGGCCGGCTCGATCGTGTCGAGGATGTCGACCAGCCGGCCGACGAACCAGAACATCGACGCCTCGACGCCGGCCGCAAGCCCGCCGAGAACGAGCATGGCGAAGAACGGCGCCTTCGCCTGGCGCACGTAGAACCAGACGAAGGCGATCAACCCGGCCGGCGGCTTCAGGTTGTCCTGCCTCTCGAAGGGTTGGATCCAGTTCTCGAACAGGCGGAAGGTGGCTTTGATCATGCGCCCGATATAGGCCGCTTCGCAGATGCGGCAAAGGGCAGCATGCCTTACATTTGCGTAATCACGCCGACCTCCCCCACGAACAGGCCGCGGGGGGAGTTCAGACGTCAGCCTTCGCTATTCGGCCGCGGCGTCTTTGGCCGCCTCGTCGCCGATGAAGCCGCCGGACTGCCGGCTCCAGAGATCGGCATAGATGCCGCCGGAATTGGCTAGCTCCTGGTGACTTCCCGTCTCGACGATCCGGCCCTTGTCGAGCACGATCAGCCGGTCCATCTCCGTCAGCGTCGACAGCCGGTGGGCGATCGCGATCACCGTCTTGCCTTCCATCAGCGAGAACAGGTTCTCCTGGATCGCCGCCTCGACCTCGGAGTCGAGCGCAGAGGTCGCCTCGTCAAGCACGAGGATCGGCGCATCCTTGAGGAAGACCCGCGCGATCGCGACCCGCTGCCGCTGGCCGCCGGAAAGCTTCACACCACGCTCGCCGACATGGGCATCGAGCCCGGTGCGGCCCTGCATGTCGGAAAGCCCCTGGATGAACTCCCAGGAATTGGCCCGCCTGGCGGCCTCGATGATCTCGGCGTCGCTCGCCTGCGGCTTGCCATAGGCGATGTTGTCGCGGATCGACCGGTGCAGCAGCGACGTATCCTGCGTCACCACGCCGACGAGCGCCCGCAGGCTCTCCTGCGAGACCTGCGAGATATCCTGCCCATCGATGGTGATGCGCCCCGACTCCAGGTCGTAGAAACGCAGCAGCAGGTTCATCAGCGTCGTCTTGCCGGCACCTGAGCGCCCCACGAGGCCGATCTTCTCGCCAGCGCGGATGTCGAGCGTCAGATCGTCGATGACGCCCTGCGTCTTGCCGTAGTGGAAGCGGACGTTCTCGTAGCGGATCTGCCCCTTCTTCGTCGCGAGCTGCGTTGCGGCAGGAACGTCCGTCACGTCATGCGGCTTCGTCATCATCGACATGCCGTCGTATACGGTGCCGATCGCTTCGAAGAGCGCCGAGACCTCCCACATGATCCACTGCGACATGCCGTTGATGCGCATCGCAAGGCCGATCGCAACCGCCACGGAGCCGACGGAGACTTCGCCATTCAGCCAGAACGAAATGCTCGCCGCCGCCACCGCAAAAATGGTCACCGCATTGTTGATGTCGACGCAGATGTTGAGAAGCGAGATCTGCCGCATCTGCCGGTGCACCGTGCCGAGGAATGCGTCCATGCCTTCACGGGCATAGCTTTCCTCGCGCCCGGCATGGGAGAACAGCTTGACGGTGCCGATGTTGGTGTAGCTGTCGACGATCCGGCCGGTCATCATCGAACGGGCATCCGCTTGTTCGCTCGATGACTTCCTGAGCTTCGGAATGAAGTACCAGAGGATCAGGCTGTAGAAGACGAACCACATCACCAGCGGCACGACCAGCCGCCAGTCGACGACGAGCACCAGCGCCAGCATCGAGACGAAGAAGCTGATCGCATAGACGAAGACGTCGATGATCTTCATCACCGTCTCGCGGATGGCAAGCGACGTCTGCATCACCTTCGTCGAGACGCGGCCCGCGAACTCATTGGCGAAGAAGGTCATCGAGTGGCGCAGCAGGAAGCGGTGCATCTGCCAGCGGGCGATCATCGGAAAATTGCCGGCCAGCACCTGGTGCATGGTCATAGTGTGGATGGCGCCGGCAAGCGGCAGCACCAGCAGCAGCACGGCGGCCATCCAGGTCAGGCGCCCGCTCTCCTGCTGCAGGAAGGTGGCACGATCGGCATTCGACAGCCAGTCGATGATATTGCCGAGGAACTGGTAGAGGAAGACTTCCGCGACAGCGATCACCATCGAGCAGATGCCGAGCAGCAGCAGCCAGGGCCATGTGGGCTTCGTGTAGTGCCAGCAGAAGGCGACCAACCCCTTCGGAGGCAGGCCGGGCGGGTCGGCCGGATAGGGATCGACACGGCTTTCGAACCAGGAAAACATCGTTATTCTCCGAAAGGGCTGGCGTCGGAACCGCATCCGCGCTGACACGCGAACGTCGGGACACCGGAAATTGGAATCATGGCCTCACAAGGCCAGGAATAATCAGGAAGCGACAGGAGCGCGAAGGGCCGCAGAACGCCTAACGTGTCGCAGGACACATCCGAGCCGGAAGGCGGGTGCGCACGGCTATATCCATGTAGGCCTCCTGAGGCTCGCGTTGAAGACCTCAGCCTTTTAGCCCTCCTCCGCAGCAATGAAAAGATCAAACTGGGGTTTGCGCTTGCCTCCAAGTGCTCTCCACTCTCGCTGTGGCACCCTGGTCACGGTGACGCAGCGATCGGCTTTGACGGACGGAACCCGCTGGCGTATGACCTCCTCATGTCCAGCCTCCGCATCGCTCTCTATCAGCCTGATATTCCCGGCAATACCGGCACGATCCTGCGGCTTGCCGCCTGCCTCGGCCTCGGGGTCGACATCATCGAACCGGCAGGCTTCGACATCTCCGACCGCAACCTGAAGCGGGCCGGCATGGACTATCTGGCAAGCGTCGCCCTGACACGGCACGTCGACTGGCAGGCGTTCGAGGCGTGGCGCGCGACAAGCGGGCGCCGCCTCGTCCTGGCATCCACGAAAGCCGCAGTCCCCTATGTCGAGCATCGCTTCAATCCCGACGACGTGCTGCTGTTCGGCCGCGAGAGCGCCGGCGTCCCGGATCACGTCCATGCCGCAGCGGATGCCCGGATCCTGATCCCGATGGTGCAGGGGCAGCGCTCTATCAATGTCGCCGTCTCGGCCGCCATGATTGCCGGCGAGGCGCTGCGCCAGACCAGCTGGTCCGCATAGGATCCGTCGGAGCAGGACCTAGTCGGCTGTCGGCAACCGTCGCATCGTGAATTCGATCTGGTCCCCTTCCAGCTGCCGCCAGCTTTCGACCTCGGTCCAGTAGGCGGCCTTGGGAAAGGTGTCGAACCATTCACGCGCCTTGTGACGCGCCTCCTCGCGGGACAGGCAGAAGGTCTCGCGGACGAACATGCTGGAGGTCCGGCCCGACTTTTCCTGCCGATGCCGGTCCATTCTACGCTTCAAGCCGTCGAGCGGCGGCGGGGTGAACCTGGCCATGCACTACCTCTCTGGGCTGAAGATAATGCGAGAATTCCCGCTTTGCGAGTCGGAAATCGCGCACTTTTTCCGGAAGTGTCCCGCTCGGAATGGCTCGCGAAAGCCATTGCTGTTAAAGGCTCACCGAAAGAGGAATCAGCATCGAGGTGCGCGACGATGGAACGGCCAGTTTTGCCCAGGGATCTGCCGGACGACCTCGAGGACAAGAAGCTGCTCGCCCGCGGCTGGTTCGAAAGCCTTCGTGACACCATCTGCGCGTCCTTCGAGGCGCTGGAGGATGAACTTGCAGGCCCGCTCTCCGACCAGCCCCCGGGCCGCTTCGTCGCCAAGGACTGGCTTCGGGAAGAAGGCCAGGGCGGCGGCGGCCGGATGTCGATGATGGAAGGGCGCGTCTTCGAAAAAGTCGGCGTCCACACCTCGACGGTGCATGGCGAGTTTTCGGAAGATTTCCGTAGCCAGATGCCGGGAGCCGACGAGGATCCTCGCTTCTGGGCCTCCGGCATTTCGCTGATCGCCCATCCGGTCAATCCCAATGTTCCGGCCGTCCACATGAACACCCGCATGGTGGTCACCACCAGCCAATGGTTCGGCGGCGGCGCCGACCTGACCCCGGTGCTCGACCGGCGCCGCACCCAGGAAGATCCCGACAGCGCCCTCTTCCACCGCGCCATGGAGATCGCCTGCCGACGCCACGAGACAGTCGCCGACTACGAGCGCTACAAGGCCTGGTGCGACGAGTACTTCTTCCTGAAGCACCGCAACGAGCACCGCGGCATCGGCGGCATCTTCTTCGACTGGCTGCATTCGGAAACTGAGAAAGGCGGCTGGGACGCGGATTTCGCCTTCGTCCAGGACGTCGGACGCGCCTTCAGCATGGTCTATCCCCGCATCGTGCGTACCAACTTCAACGAGCCGTGGACGGAAACGGACCGCGACGAGCAACTCATCCGGCGGGGCCGTTACGTGGAGTTCAACCTCCTCTACGACCGCGGCACCATTTTCGGATTGAAGACCGGAGGCAACGTCGAATCGATTCTGTCGTCGATGCCGCCCGTGGTGCGCTGGCCCTGATCGGGATTCACACAATATTTCACAGTGCTAACATTTGGCATATTCAGGCGGTGGCTTTGGTGCTAGCCTTCTTCCGTTAGCACGGGAGGAGGAACGCGATGATAGCGTCAGACAGCATGCCAGTGCCTCGCAAGCCAATGTCCGATGGAGGATCGGATCGGGCTCGCCTGATGAACTCACCGGAATTGATCGAGAGGCTCGCCAACGAGCTTCGCCTGCGCAGCGACCCCCACTTGCCCCAACAGTTTTATACCGAACAGGTCAAGCGCCAGCTGGCCGGGCGGATCGCAGTTTCGGGTGCGACGGCTCGCGAGCACGCGCCACGACCAGGACAGGCGCAACTCCAGTCCGCGTCTGTCTTCCGCGCATGGGCCATGCCGGAACATTAGGCGGGAACCACGCCAGTTCGTCTCTTGTTAGTTCCGCAAGGCCGGGTGCGACAGCACCTTGCCTGCGACGACCTGAAGGAGGACCCTATGAGACTGTTCGAATGCGGAACGCTCGTCCCCGGCTGCGCCTGGCACACGCGAGCAAACGAGGATGCCGAAGTGGTGCGTCGCGCCGTGGAGCATCTTCGCAGCGTCCACGGTGAAGAAATCATCCGCGAAAACATGGTCGAGAACATCAAGGCCCGGATCCGCGACGACGCCGCGGCAGCCTGATCTCACCGGGACTATTCCTGAACCATCTCCTGGAGCCGGGCGGTGAGTGCCGCCCGGTCCAGCGAGAAGTTGCGCTCGACCCAGAGGGTCTCAAGCGCCGACAGCACCTCGCCGACGCGCTTTCCGGCAGGGATGCCGGCTGCCACCACATCCGCGCCGCTGAGCGGGAACACCGGCTTCACGTATCGAACGCAACGCTCTAGAAGAACCGACAGCCGCGCCGCCTTGCGCATCGCGATCGGATCGCCTTCGGCGGAGCTACGGGCCGTGGCGAGCGCCAGCCTCAGCCGCATCGAGATGCCTTCCGCGCCATGCCGGTAGAGCAGCCGGTCGAAGCCGACATCGGTGACCTCGTCGGGAAGCACCGGCGCTGTCGCGAACGTCTGCAGCCGGGCAGCGTCGGCGTTGGAGAGCCGAAGGCGCTTGGCCATGGCCTCCAGCCGCGCCGCATCCGGCGGCACCACGCCCGCCAGTCGCAGCAGCGGATCGGGTTCCCATTGCAGCGCCTGCTCCGTCAGGACGAGCCCGTGGATGGCATCGATGCCCCATTTCTCGGTTTCCGGCAGGATCTCGGTCAGCACGCCGGTCTGCCGCATCCACAGAAGCGCCCGCGACGGATCGGGCGCGCCGAGCAGCTTCTTCATCTCCGCCCAGATCCGCTCGGCCGACAGCGTCTGCAACCGGTCCTTGGCCTTGGCCGAAGCACGCAAACCGTCGGCATCCGGCCGCCCGCTGCCATAGTAGGCAAAGAAGCGGAAGAACCGCAGCACGCGCAGATAGTCCTCCGCGATCCGGGTCGCAGCATCGCCGATGAAGCGGATTGTGCGGCTCTCGATGTCGCCAAGCCCGCCCACCAGGTCGATCACCTCGCCGTCCGCATCCGCATAGAGCGCATTGATCGTCAGGTCGCGACGCTCCGCGTCCGCCGTCCAGTCCGTCCCGAAGGCCACCTGCGCATGCCGTCCGTCGGTCTCGAGGTCCCGGCGGAGCGTGGTTACCTCATAGCCCCGCCCCTCGAGCACCAGCGTCACCGTTCCATGCGCGATGCCCGTCGGGACAGCCTTCATACCCGCCGCCTTTGCCCTTTCGATCACCTGCTCCGGCACCAGCGTCGTGGCGATGTCGATGTCGCCGACCGGCAGCCCCATCAACGTATTGCGCACAGCACCGCCGACGACACGCGCTTCGCCGCGCTCCCCGTTCAGGAGAGCAAGGATGCGGGTCAGGGCCGGTTCCTGGAACCAGGCCTCATGGGCGACTGAAGTCATGCGTAGAGCCTTTCGTAGAGGGTCCGGACGATGCTGGCGGTAATGCCCCATATGGTCCGGTCCTCGAAGGAAAACTGGTAGAAATGCCGCTCGCTGCCGTCCCAGACGCGGCTGCCGCGCTCGTGGTTCTGCGGATCCATCAAAAACGAGAGCGGCACCTCGAAGACCTCGTCCACCTCGTGCGGGTTGAGCTTCAGGTCGAAGCCGCGCTGGACAACCGAAAGGACCGGCGTGATCCGGAATCCGGTTGCGGCAAGATACTGCGGCAGCCGTCCGACCGGCTCGACGAAGGACGGCGCCAGGCCGATCTCCTCATCCGCCTCGCGCAGCGCCGCCTCTTCCGGCGAAACGTCTTCCGGGTCGATGGCACCGCCCGGAAAGGCGATCTGCCCGGAATGCTTGCGCATCGTCGCGGTCCGCCTGGTGAAGATCACCTTGGCTTCGTGGCCGTCGTCGACGACAGGCACCAGCACGGCGGCATCGCGCAGGTGCAGCCCCTCGACGATCGGCATCAGACTCGGATTGAGCAGATGGTCGCCATGCTCGCGCCAGGACTGGTCGATCGGGCCGCCGCTCTGATTGAGTGCGCGGGCGCGAAACACCTCGGCGGAAAACGGGCCGGCCTCATTCATGCGACAGCCGGTCCAGTTCGGCAGCCGGCATGACCGGGAAAACCTCGCCTGCGGAGCGGATGGCGAACATGGCGACGCCATCCATGTCGATC
Organism: Pseudorhizobium sp.; assembly: GCA_046314035.1. Classification (GTDB taxonomy): domain Bacteria; phylum Pseudomonadota; class Alphaproteobacteria; order Rhizobiales; family Rhizobiaceae; genus Neorhizobium. The sequence goes on from JBKBXP010000012.1 coordinate 15,430, forward strand.
GTCTCGCCGACTGCTACCAGGTCGTACACGACGGCCCGTGACACCAAAGCTTCAAGCCGTCCCCGCACCAGCAGATAGGGCTTCAATTCACTGTTACCGTCAGCGATGTCGAAACGCAGCGGATGCTCGGCGCCAGCCTCCACCACGTCGCCGACATTGGTGCGGAAAACCAGTACCCTTTGCCCATCTTTCTCCGACACGCGCATCTCGACCGCAAGGAAGGGCGCATCCTGGACCCGGATGCCGACCTTTTCCACAGGCGTGACGAGATAGGTCCGGCCGTCCTCGTCCTTGCGCAGAACGGTCGAAAACAGCTGCACCAGCGGCTGCCTGCCGATCGGCGTCCCCATGTAGAACCAGGTGCCGTCAGAGCGGATTTCCATATCCAGATCGCCGCAGAACGGCGGGTTCCACGTGTCCACGGGAGGCAGCGTCGGCTTGCCGCCGGCCTTCTGGTCCGACGCCCGTGCAATCAGCGCGGCAAGGCCTGCGGCATCGGTCGCTGCCTGAATGGTGTCGTCTGCCATCTTTCAGTCCCTGTTCCGCAGTAAGCATGTATATGTCACGAGATAGTCATTCGGGACGTTCTTGTCAGCCGCCGTAGCGGGAATAAGTTCGTTTCAATGAAGCGCATGCCGCACTGCAGCGATTCGCAGCCCGGCATGAGGCCGTGGTCCACGCCGATGGAGAGCGCATATGGGTATGATGAATTCCACTGAAGCCGTTCTCGATGAAAAGGCTGTCGTCGCGGCGGCCGAACGGGCGCTGGCGGATGTCGCCGCTGTCCGGACCGAAGTCGGCAAGGTGATCTTCGGCCAGGAACAGGTGGTGGAAAACACCATGCTGGCGCTTCTGTCCGGCGGACACGCGCTGCTTGTCGGCGTTCCAGGCCTTGCCAAAACCAAGCTGGTATCGACCCTCGGCACCGTTCTCGGCCTTCACGCAAGCCGCATCCAGTTCACGCCCGACCTGATGCCCTCCGACATTCTCGGCTCCGAGGTGATGGATCAGGACGAGAGCGGCCGCCGCTCCTTCCGCTTCGTCAAGGGTCCGGTCTTCGCCCAGCTGCTGATGGCCGACGAGATCAACCGCGCCTCGCCGCGCACCCAGTCCGCCCTGCTGCAGTCCATGCAGGAGTATCACATCACGGTGGCCGGCCAGCGCTATGACCTGCCGGCGCCCTTCCACGTACTGGCGACCCAGAACCCGCTGGAGCAGGAAGGAACCTACCCCCTTCCGGAAGCCCAGCTCGACCGCTTCCTGTTGCAGGTCGACGTCCTCTACCCGGAACTCGATGCCGAGCGTCAGATCCTTCTCGAGACCACCGGTCGCTCCGAGGCCAAGTCGCGCGAGGTGATCCCCGCCAGCCGGCTCCAGGAGATCCAGTCGCTGATCCGCCAGATGCCGGTAAGCGACAAGGTCGTCGACGCCATCCTCACCCTCGTCCGCTCCGCCCGTCCCGGTCACGGCAACGCCACCACCGACAAGAACGTCGCCTGGGGCCCCGGCCCCCGCGCCGGTCAGTCGCTGATGCTGACGGCCCGAGCCCGCGCGCTCTACGAAGGCCGCCTCGCCCCGTCGCTCGACGACGTCTATGCGCTCGCCGAACCCGTGCTGCAGCACCGCATGGCGCTCACATTCGCCGCCCGTGCCGAAGGCATGTCGGTGCGCGACGTGGTCGCCGGCCTCGTCAAGCAGGCCCGCGTCTGACGCGGCTGCGGCCATAGAAAGGACCCCGCGTGGCATCCATCGGCCAGATCGTTGAGCAGACAGCAGGCGGCGAAGTCCTCTCCCGGGCAAGGGCTCGGGCAGCCCTGGTTCCCGACTGCATGGTCGAGGCCAAGCGCATCGCCAACACCGTGATCGCCGGCTGGCACGGTCGCCGCAAGCGTGGCATTGGTGAAAACTTCTGGCAGTTCCGGCCCTATGGCGAGGGCGAAAGCCTATCGGCGATCGACTGGCGCCGTTCCGCCCGCGACGACCACACCTATGTCCGCGACCGCGAATGGGAAGCCGCCCACACCGTCTGGCTCTGGGCCGACCTGTCGCCGTCGATGATGTACAAGTCCACCTTCGGCACCGTCTCCAAGGAAAGCCGGGCGCTCGTGCTGATGCTGGCGCTCGCCGAGATCCTGGCCCGCTCCGGGGAACGCATCGGCTGTCCCGGCATCATGGAGCCGGTGTCTGCCCGCAATGCCGCCGAACGGCTGGCGACCGCCATCATGCACGCCCCGCAGACCACCGGCCTGCCGGAAACGGCGATGATCCGCGGCCACAGCGACATCGTCCTGATCGGCGACTTTCTTGACGACGCCGACCGGATCATGGACCGCATCACGCCGCTTGCCCGGCGCGGCCTGCGTGGTCATGTCGTTGAGATTGCCGATCCGGCGGAAGAGACCTTCCCCTATTCCGGGCGCACCGAGTTCACGGATCCGGAAACGGGCGAGAAACTCGTCTCCGGCCGCGCCGAGACGATCCGCGAGGACTACCGTCGCGCCTATCTCCTGCGCCGCCAGACGCTCGGCGAATCGCTGCGCCGTCTCGGCTGGAGCTTTGCTTACCATCGCACCGATCACCTCGCCTCCGAGGCTCTGGTGGCGGTGCATGGCTACCTGTCCGGACTGCCGGCCGCGGGAATTGGCGGAGGTCGCACATGAGCGCCTTCGCCTTCGCCAGCCCGGCCATCCTTCTCGGTCTTATCGCGCTTCCGGCCATCTGGTGGCTGCTCCGGCTGACGCCGCCCCGCCCGAAGTCGGAAATCTTCCCGCCGCTGCGCATCCTCGCCAGCGTCCTGAAGCGGGAGGAAACGCCGGCAAAGAGCCCGTGGTGGCTGACGGCTCTGCGCATGGCGCTCGCTGCGGCCATCATCCTGGCCATTGCCAATCCGGTGATGAACCCGCGGGCGAACTCGCTCGACGGAAGCGGCCCGCTCGTGCTCCTCGTCGACAACAGCTGGGTGACCGCCCCGGATTGGGATCGCCGCGTCCAGACGGCCGGGGCTTTGATCGATGACGCGGAAGATGCCGGCGTGCCGGTCTCGGTGACCTTCACCGCCGATGCCACCTATGACGCAGTTCCCGGCAGCGCCGCCGCCGCCCGCGAAAAACTGGCCGCCGCTGCTCCACGGCCGCTGGTCCAGGATCGCGAACGCGCCTCCGCCGCCGTCACCGAGGCGATGAATGGCGCCCAACCCGGCTCCGTCGTGCTTCTCTCGGACGGCGTCGCTAATGAATCCGACGAAGCGGCGCTGGATGCGCTTGCATCGCTGTCGCCTGCAGAATTCCGGGTCATCGAAGGCGATGGTGCCCGCACCGTTGCCCTGACCGAGGCGACCAACAACGCCGATGCCATGTCCGTGACGGCCACGCGGCTGCTGGCGGGCACACCGCAGAGCCTGGCCGTCAACGCACTCGACGCCCAAGGGCGCGCCCTCGCCGCCGGCACGCTCGATTTCGCTGTCGGCGCCGCAACCGCGACAGCGGAGATCTCGGCGCCTTTTGAACTGCGCAACGACTTCGCGCGTCTTGCTGTCGCCGATCTCACCACGGCCGGCTCCGTTCGCCTGCTCGATGACGGCTTCCGTCGCAGGCGCGTCGCCCTGATCGCCGGCGACAGCGGCAACGACTTCCAGCCGCTGCTCCAGCCGCTCTACTACATCAGCCGCGCGCTCCAGCCCTACGCCGACCTGATAGAGCCCACCACCGCCGATCTCTCCGTTTCCATCCCGCAGATCCTGGAGGGCAACCCTTCCGCCATCGTCATGGCGGACGTGGGCCGCCTGCCGGCCGACGTCTACGAGCCGCTGCAGCAGTGGATATCCCGCGGCGGCACGCTGATCCGCTTTGCCGGCCCGCGCCTTGCCGCCGCCCCCGCCGACGATCCGCTGGTTCCGGTCATCCTGCGCCAGGGCGAACGGGCGCTGGGCGGCGCCATGTCTTGGTCGGAACCGCAGGCGCTGGCGGATTTCCTCCCGACCGGTCCCTTCGCCGGACTGCCAAGGGCCGACGACATCACCGTCAACCGCCAGGTTCTCGCCGAACCGGTCCCGGATCTCGCCGACCGCACCTGGGCGAGCCTGGCTGACGGAACGCCCTTGGTGACCACCCGGGAACAGGAGGCCGGCCGCATTGTTCTCTTCCACACCAGCGCCGAAGCCACGTGGTCGAACATGCCGCTGTCTGGAACCTTCGTCGAGATGTTGCGCCGCCTCGTGCAGATGGCACGGGTCGGAGGCGCGGCAACGGCATCCACGGACGCCGCCACCGCCGCTCTGCCACCCTACCGATTGCTGAACGCCGACGGCACCCTGACCACCGAGACCGGCATGGCCCGGCCGATCACCATTCCGGCGGGTACCACGCCCGTCGCCAGCTTCGACCATCCGCCCGGTCTCTACGGAACCGAAGACGGGTTCAGCGCCGTCAACCTGCTGGCGCCCGGGACCGAGCTTCGTCCCTTCAATGCCGGCCTCGGCGGCATGACGGCCGTCCGCGAGGGCCTGATCGGCGGAGAGGCGCAGTCGCTGCGGCCGCTGCTGTTCGCGCTGGCCTTCTTCCTCATCGTCCTCGACAGCCTCGTGGTGCTCTTCATGAACGGCGCGTTTTCCCGTCTTCCACGGCCAAGCCGGTCGGCGACGGCCGGGCTTGCCGGGCTCTTTGCACTGTTGCTCGTCTTCCAGCCCGGCCAGGGCCTGGCGCAGGATGCACAGCCCGGCGACGAGTTGATCATGGGGCATCTCGACACCACCCATCTCGCCTATGTCATCACAGGCGAGCCGCAGGTCGACGAGATCTCGGAGCAGGGCCTGGAAGGCCTGACGCAGTTCCTCACATACCGGACCACGCTGGAGCCCGGCGCGCCGGTTGGCGTCGACATCGCGACCGACGAACTCGCCTTCTATCCGATCATCTACTGGCCGATCTCCGCCAACGCGCCGATGCCCTCGCAGGCCGCGATCTCCCGGATCGACGCCTATATGCGCAATGGCGGCACGGTGCTCTTCGATACGCGCGACCAGGTTTCCGGCTTCGACGGTTCCGGTTCGGCAAGCCCGAACGGCGAACGGCTGCAGGCCATCCTCGGCAACATCGACATCCCGCCGCTGGAGCCGACGCCGGAGGACCATGTGCTGGCGCGCTCCTTCTATCTCCTCAACGATTTTCCCGGCCGCTATGCCGGAAGCCCGCTTTGGGTCGAAGCCCGGCAGGAAGCCGCCCAGACCGGCAGCGAGCTCTCCTCCTCCGGCGACGGCGTCACGCCGCTCCTGATCACCGCCAATGACCTTGCCGGCGCCTGGGCGATCGACGCGCAGGGCGCGCCGGTCCTGCCGACGGTCCCCAGCGATGCGATGCAGCGCGAATACGCCTACCGCACCGGCGTCAACATCATGATGTACATGCTCACCGGCAACTACAAGGCCGACCAGGTGCATGTCCCGGCGCTCCTCGAGCGGCTCGGCCAATAGGGAAACTGACGGCATGACCATCGACTTCGCCCCATTCTTCTCCTGGCCGATCCTGGCTGGTCTTGCCGTTTTCGCCGCCATCCTCTCCGCCCTCGGTCTCTGGCGCGGCATCCGTGGCGCGACCCTGCGCACCCTGGCCTTCGCTGCCCTGCTCCTGGCGCTCGCCAATCCGATCCTCAATCAGGAGGACCGGGAGCAACTCTCCACGGTCGTGCCGATTGTCGTCGACCGCTCGCAGAGCCAGGACACAGCCGGCCGCGACGGCCAGACGGATCAGGCGCTGGCAGAACTGCAGGAACGCCTCTCCCGCTTTCCGCGCATCGAGACGCGTGTCGTCGAGGTCGAGGACAATGCGGAAACCGACACGCCGTCGACAAAGCTGTTCGGCGCCCTCTCCTCGGCCATCTCCGACGTGCCGCCCGCTCGCATCGGCGGCGCCGTCTTCCTGACCGACGGGCAGATCCATGACTTGCCGGGCGTCAACCAGGATCTGGGCTTCAACGCCCCGGTTCATGGCCTCATCACCGGCCAGCCGGACGAATTCGACCGGCGCGTCCAGATCGTCCGGGCACCGCGCTTCGGCATCGTTGGCGAAGAGCAGCAGCTGACGCTGCGTGTCTTCGACGACGGCCGCAGCACCGGCGGAACCGCCGAGGTGACGGTGCGCATGAACGGAGAGGAGCTGGGAACGCTGCAGGCAGCGCCCGGCGCCGACACCCCCTTCTCCTTCACCGTTCCCCGCGGTGGCAACAACGTCATGGAATTCTCGGTCGCAGAGGTCCCCGGCGAGGTGACGGCGGTCAACAACCGCGCCGTCCATGTGATCGACGGCATCCGCCAGAACCTGCGCGTCCTTCTCGTGTCCGGCGAGCCACATGCCGGCGAACGCGCCTGGCGCAACCTCCTGAAATCGGATGCCTCCGTCGACCTCGTCCACTTCACCATTCTGCGCCCGCCGGAGAAGCAGGATGGCACGCCGATCAACGAGTTATCGCTGATTGCTTTCCCGACGCGCGAGCTCTTCGTCGAGAAGATCGAGGACTTCGACCTGATCATCTTCGACCGCTACACCCACCGCAACGTGCTGCCGATCCTCTACTACGACTACATCGCCCAGTTCGTCGAAAACGGCGGTGCCCTGCTCATTGCAGCAGGCCCCGAGCATGCCGGCGAAAATTCGATCGCCACGACGCCGCTCGCACAGGTGCTGCCCGCCAGCCCCACCGGCGATGTCCACACTGCCGGCTTCTTTCCGCGTCTTTCGGATGAAGGCCAGAAGCATCCAGTCACCCGCGGCCTCGACGGCACCGGGCAGGAACCGCCGGCCTGGGGACGCTGGTTCCGCTCGATCGACGTGGCACAGCCCGAGGGCCAGACGGTGATGCTCGGCGACGACAACCGCCCCCTCCTCGTCCTCAACCGCGAGGGGGAAGGCCGCGTCGCCATGCTGCTGTCCGACCACGGCTGGCTCTGGGCCCGCGGCTTCGAGGGCGGTGGCCCGCATGTCTCGCTCTACAGGCGCATCGCCCACTGGCTGATGAAGGAACCGGAGCTCGAGGAAGAGGCGCTGACCGCCCGCGCCGTCGGCCGCACGCTTGAAGCCACCCGCCAGACGATCGGCGACGATCCCGGCCCGGCGACCATCACCTACCCTTCCGGCCGCACGGAAACTGTCCCCTTCACCCAAACCGGCCCGGGCCTCTATCGGCTGGAGCAGCGCACCGAGGAGACGGGCCTCTTCGAAGTCACCAACGGCGACTTCTCGACGCTCGTTCATATCGGCACGGTGGATGCTCCGGAATTCCAGGCGATGATCTCCACCCCGGAGACGCTTGCACCATACGCGGAGAACACCAGAGGCCTCATCGCCCGGGTGGCCGATGGCGACGGCATCACGCTTCCGACGATCCTGCCGGTCCGGGGAGAAGTGCGCGTCAACGACCCCGACAGGATGGTCATCCGCCTGACGGATGAGACGGTGCTGCGCGGCGTCAACACCACGCCGCTGTTTGCAGGCTTCGCCGGTCTCTCCGCCCTGCTCTTCGCCGTCGCCGCCATGTGGTGGCGCGAGGGCCGCTGAGGAAACGGCAGCCGCCCGCTTTCACCTGTTGGACCGGCCTGCTATCCGTGGCCGACAACCTGCGACGGTGGCGCCATGTCTTTCGACCTAACGATGACCGATCGCTTCACGCCGGGAGAGGAACAAGCGATCCTCGACCGGCTTCAGGCATACAATATCGCCAATTTCGGCCCGAGCGACCGCAGGGATCTCGCTATTATCCTGCGCGATGACGCGGGCGAACCAGAGGGCGGATTGATCGGCCGCACGGGACGCGGATGGCTTTACGTGCAGATGCTCTTTGTACCCGACCGCCTGCGTCACCAAGGGCTTGCCGGCCGCATGCTGGCGATGGCTGAGCAAGAGGCAAAGGCACGCGGGTGCTGCGGCGCCTATCTCGACACGATGAACCCTCAGGCGCTCGTCTTTTACCAGAAGCACGCCTACGAGATGATCGGGCAGCTCCCGGGCCTCACCGGCGACCACGCCATCACTTGGCTGAAGAAGCGCTTCTGATGCTTATGCCAGCGACGCCGCTCGCGTTTCCGTATTGATCAGGAAGGCGGCGATGGCGGCGAGCAGCAGCAGCGCCGCAAAGACGGCCACCGCCAGTCCGAAACTCTGCGCCACAATCAGGCCCACCAGCGAAGGCGCGAGCAGCCCCCCAAAGCGGGCCATGGCACCCGCCGCCCCCATGCCGGTCGCCCGCGAGGCGGTCGGATAGAGTTCGGGCGTGATGGCGTAGAGCGCGCCCCAGGTGCCGAGCAGCGCAAAGCTCATGATCAGCAGCGAGGCGCCGACGACCATGGCACTGCCGGCGACGACGAACAGCAGGCAGCCAGCCGAAGACAACAGGCAGAAGCCGATCAGCGTCGGCCGGCGACCCCATTTCTCCACCCCGTAGGCGGCGAGCGCATAGCCCGGCAGCTGCGCCAGTGCGATCAGCACCAGGAAGCCATAGCCACGCACGAAGCCGAACCCCTCCCCCGCCAGCCGCGGCGGCATCCAGGCGAAGACGCCGTAGTAGGAGACGGAGACGAGGAACCAGATCGCGAGAATCATCAGGCTGCGCCGACGCAAGCGCCCGGAGAAGATCCGCACCTCGCCGACGGCGGGCGGTGTTTCCAACTGCTGCCCGACCGGCAGCGGCGGCTTGCCGTTGACGACCATGATCCGGTCGATGATCGATTTGGCCTCGTCGCCCCGATCGGCGCGCAGCAGGTAGAGCGGCGATTCCGGAACCAGGAAGCGCAGGCCGATGCCGATCAGCGCCGGTAGCGCCGTGACCGCGAAGATATAGCGCCAGGCATCCTCGACACCGGCAAGGCTGGCCGCCCAGGCGGCAAGCGCCACGACCAGCGTTCCGACCGCCCAGAAGCCTTCCAGCATGACGAGCCAGCGACCGCGGTTCTTGGCCGGGAGGAATTCGGCCATCATCGCATAGTCCACCGGCAAGGTCCCGCCGACCGCGACACCTGTCAGGAAGCGCAACAGCAACAGGATCATGAAGTCGGGAGCAAAGACGGACAGGATGCCGAAGACGGCATCGCAGGAGACGGTGACGATGAGCACGTTGCGGCGACCGATGCGATCGGCGAGGCGCCCGAAAACCAGTGCGCCGATCAGCATCCCGAGGAAGAACAGCGTTCCCGTCTGCAGCGCCTGTGGCACTGTCAGACCGAAGGTGACGGCAATGGAGGCCGCCGTGAAGCCGACGGCCAGCACCTGCATCGCATCGGCGGCCCAGACCAGTCCAAAGATCCCGATCAGGCGCCTCTGGTATGCTCCGGTCCCGGCACGGTCCATCGCTTCATCGATCGTGATTGCCGTCATTCCACCATCCCCTGTGCCGACGAAAGGGCAGTCGGCGGCCGCCGAACCCTGTCGTTTTGATTAGAGGACTTGTCTTATTTGCGCCAGCAGATTGTTCCCTTGAGACGCGGATGGACGTCCTGTGCCAGCGGGACGACGAGCACCCGGCCGGCGTCGACCGGGCCGGGAAAGTGCAGTGCACCGTAGGCGACCTTCTCGAAGCCGAGAGGCATGTAATAGGGCGGATCCCCGATGAGGATCACCGCCTCGGAACCCTGCCGGCGCGCCGCCTCGATGGCGATGCGCACCAACTCCCGACCGATCCCCATGTTCTTGTGCGAGGGGCGAACCGCCAGCGGCCCAAGGAGATGACCTTTCACCTCGCCCGCGGCAACCGGCGTCATCCGCACCGAGGCGATGGTCTCCCCGTCGTCGGCACAGACGAATGACAGCATCCGGTCGTGCGGGCCCTGCTCGCGGATGCGCGCAGCCGCCCGGGTATGACGTCCGGGACCGAAGGCCTCGGCATTGATCAATTCGACGACGGCATCATGCGATGCGTCCTCGGTGAGATAGACAAGGTCATGCTTGGGAAGAAGCTGCGCAGCCATGGGGGAACCGAAACCGTGAAAAAGACAGACAGGACAATGGGATCTCGTGATGCTTCATCAGCATCGTGCCAAGATCAGCGTCGTCGCAGTGTCCGTGCTTTGGTCATCGGGCATCCTCAAAGGTGACAATTCGCATTAGCAGGAAAGAATTCCGCCGCCAACAGGGAAAACACAGTGTTCTCCATTTACAGCCTCGCAATCCGTCCGGGCTGCCGTAAGTAAGTGACAAAGCGGAAAGGAGAAACACATGGGCATGCTGGTCGACGGAAAATGGCAGGACGTCTGGTACGACACCAAGTCGACCAAGGGGCAGTTCAAGCGCTCCGAGTCGCAGTTCCGCAACTGGGTGACCGCCGACGGCTCCGCCGGCCCGAGCGGCCGTGACGGTTTCAAGGCCGAGGCCGAACGCTATCATCTCTATGTTTCCTACGCCTGTCCCTGGGCGCACAGGACGCTGATCTTCCGCAAGCTGAAAGGCTTGGAAGACCTGATCTCCGTGTCCGTCGTCGATCCGCTGATGCTGGAAAATGGCTGGGAATTCTCCGGCAAGGAGGGCGCCACCAGGGACGACC
>JBKBXP010000013.1:0-24680 GCA_046314035.1 Pseudorhizobium sp.
TGAAACCGTCACCTCCACACCGGTGTTGGTGTAGGACGCCTCGCTGTCCAAGATGCCATCCCCAAAATCAGTGGTGGGATCAGCGACGGTCGAGTCAAAAAGGACAGTGCTGGAGTCTAGGGTATAGTCGATTTTTTTGACAGAAACATTGCCGTCTTCATCGCGGACAAAGGAGCCGACGACTGAGACAGTGGCAGCAGTTCCTGCGTCAGACTTCAGCCAGTTTTCGCCCGAGAAGGAAGCCGCATCGGCTACGCTCTTCAGTTGCTCCTGAAGCTGGCTGATTTCTTCTTGGATCTTCGTCTTGTCGACGCCATCTTCCGTGGCGGCAACGAGCTTGCTTTTGATTTCCTTCACGACTTCGATAGCCGACTCCATGCCGGCGTAGGCGGTATCAACCTTTGCGGCGCCGAGGCCGAGAGCGTCCTGAACCGTCGAGAGAGCCATGTTGTCGGAGCGCATGGTGGTCGCGATCGACCAGTAAGCGGCGTTGTCGGAAGCCGAGCCGACCTTCAGGCCGGACGAAATGCGCGACTGGGTGTCTTCCATGTTGGAGGAGATCGAACGCAGGGTGGACAGAGCCGCCATGGCATTGGTGTTTGTGAGAATGCTCGACATAATGTTTGTCCCTTTGACAAAATACTGATGGGGGACATACCGGCTGGGTTTCCCGCCCGGTCACGTACAGCTCGGCTTCATGCCACTCGGTGCCGCATCTTGGCTACCAAACCCGTCGTGTGAGGACAAAACTGCCAGCCATTCCTTGCCAACTTCTTAAATTGGCAAGGTCACCGAGGCGCTTGGTAAAGACTTCGTTAAGGGAATTGGTTAAATTTCAGGCGAAGGATCGCACGAGGCTGCCGACCAGCAGGTTCCAGCCATCGATCAGCACGAAGAACAGGATCTTGAACGGCAGCGAGATCGAGGTCGGAGGCAGCATCATCATGCCCATGGCCATGGTGATGGCGGCGACGATCATGTCGATGACCAGAAACGGCAGGATGATCAGGAAGCCGATCTCGAAGCCGCGACGGATTTCCGACAGCATGAAGGCCGGAACGAGCACACGGTAATCGATGGCTTCCGGCGTGCCGACGCTCTGGCCCCGCTCGCGCGCGAGGTCGACGAAGAGCGCGAGATCCTTGTCGCGGGTGTTGACGCTCATGAAACCGCGGAAGGGCTCGGCGATGCGCTGGACGGCTTCGGCCTCCGCGATCTCGTTCTGCAGCAGCGGCTGCACGCCCTCGCTCCAGGCGCGATCGAAGGTCGGGGCCATGACATAGAAGGTCATGAACAGCGCCATCGAGATCAGAATGAGGTTGGAGGGGGCGGAGGCCAAGCCCATGCCGGACCGCAGGATGGAGAAGGCGATCACGAAGCGCGGGAAGCTCGTCACCATGATCAGGATGCCGGGCGCGACCGAAAGGACGGTCAGGAGACCGAAGGTGCGGATGATCCAGGCGGCCGCAGAGCCGTCCACCGGTATGTTCAGGAGATCCGCCGGCGACTGCTGGGCAAGCGCCAAGCCAGGAACCGCCATCAAGGCGAGTGCGAGGAAGATCAGCCGAATCATGCGATCACAGGGGTTCTGGACATCACCCTTCGATCTCACCCTTGCGGGGACGGGTCAACAAGCGGTGGCGATCATCCCCTGTTATCGGCAGGCTCCAGCCTTGCAGGGCTACTCGATGACCATGGTCCGGAACATGACCTTGGAAACCTTGCCCTGAGAGCGCAGGTCGACGCGCTCCTGAATGTCGTCGCGAAGATACTGGAAACCCCGCGGCCCCTCAATCTGCTGCAGGGAGACGGTGCGCATATAGGCCAGGATGTCCTGGTGGATCTCCTCCGACAGCGGCAATTCGGCCGGTCCCTTGAAGGCCAGCGCCACTTCCAGCCGGATCCAGCTGTCCGACGGATAGGCAAGGTTCGTGGTGATCGGATCGAGCAACACGACGCCGTTCGCCTCGGTGGCAATCTTCGGGATGCCTTCTTCGTCTCCGCCGGCATGGGCACCGGCCTCGCCTTCGGCATGCGCCTCGACCGGGGCCGGCGGCGCGATCATGCCGCCAACGACCCAGCCGCCGCCGCCGCCGATCAGCGTCAGGACGGCGACGCCGCCGATCAGCATCAGCGGAGACTTCTTCTTGCCAGCACCTTCGGTGCCCTGCGTATCGTCCATTGCCTTGTCCTGTCCCTGTCGCCTCAGCCCTAGAAGGGCGAGAAGAGGTCGACCACCTGCTGGCCCACCGGCGGCTGCTGCACTTCCGTCAGACGGCCGCGGCCACCGTAGGAGATGCGCGCTTCGGCGATGCGTTCGTAGGAGATTGTGTTGTCGGAATCGACATCCTGCGGGCGCACGATACCGGCGACGTTGAGAATGCGGATCTCGTGGTTCACCCGGACCTCCTGCGAGCCGCTGATCAACAGGTTGCCGTTTTCGAGGATGCCTGTCACCACTGCCGCAACGAGCAACTTCAGCTTCTCGGACCGCTCGGTCGTGCCCTTCCCGGACGAATCGGTCTTGGAGTCCGTGCCGAGCTCGCCGCTGGTTCCGGTATCGGTGCTGAAGCCGAGGAAGTTCGTGACATTTGCGCCCCAGCCGAGGCTTGTACCGTTGGTGCGGCTGCGCTCGGTTTCATTGTCGAAGGACGCCCGGTCGTTGATCTGGATGTTGACCGTGAGGATGTCACCGACGTTGAGGGCACGGGCATCCTTGAAGAGCGCCGCTTGGGAGTCGGACCAGAGCGAATAACCGCCCGACAACTGACGGGGCTGCTTCGGATAGGATGCCATCTGGGGGGCCGAAGCATACTGCAGGCCGCTGCCGATCGGGCTCATGGAGGGCGCGTTACCGATCTCCCTGATCGTCTGACTTTGGCATCCGGTCAGCAGGAGAACGGCCATAATGGCGGGAAGACGCTTCGTCATGAGGGTTCTTTCGAGGTGTTGGGGTCAGAAGCGCTGGATATGATCGTCGCGATCCTGCCGGCATTTTCCGGGTCCATTTCACTGAGCACGAGACCGGATTGCCGCGCGGGCAGCTTCATGATGATGGCCGCTGCGATCTCCACGTTCATTTCCTCAAGTTGCGGTGCGGCCGCATCGGCCTTCATCGTCTTGAAGATGTCCACGAGACCGGCTTCGGCGCGGACCAGAAAGTCATTCCGGCGCTTCAGCCAGTCCTCGTATTCGGACTTGCGGCTTTCCAGAACGGCAATGCGCTGGTCGACATCGGCCTGGAGTGTTTCAAGCTCCTGCTTCTGCATCAGGTAGCGCTGGTCGCGGGCGGCGTCGGCAATATTGGTGCAGAACTGCTGGATCTCGCTCTGGGGAGACATGGCGGTCACCGCTGCGGGCTCCTGGGCGCTGACCTGCGGCACTGCGATGACAATCGCGCTCAGGGCCAGCAGCCTGTGGATCAGTCGCTTGGAGACAGTCACGGTGATAAATGAGGATGCTTTCGTCATTGCAATACGAGCTCCGCTTGCAGGGCGCCTGCAGACTTGATGCCCTGGAGGATGGCAATGATGCCGTCGGGCTTGACGCCGATGTTGTTGAGACCGGCCACGAGGGTCCGAAGGTCGGGACCTTCCAGGATCGCGACCGGGCCGCCTTCCTTCATCGCCGTGATGTCGGTTTCGGGCTGGACCGCCGTGACGCCGCGCGAGAAGGGCTCCGGCTGGACGATCTGCGGTGCCTCCACGACCTGGACGGTCAGCGTGCCGTAGCTGACGGCAACACGGGAGACCCGGACTTCCGCACCGATGACGATTGTCCCTGTGCGTTCGTTGATGACGACCTTGGCAGGTGTATCGGTCTCGATCACGATGTTCTCGATCTCCGCCATCAGCCGGGTCAGATCGGCAACCTTCGGCTTCTGGACGACGACTTCCTGGCTGTCGCGGGCTTCCGCGATCGGGCCTCCGTAGCGCTTGCCGGCAAACGCATTGACGGCATCGGCCATGCGGACCGCCGTGGAGAAGTCGGCGTTGCGCAGTTGCAGGACGAGGTTGACCGAGTCCTTGAAATGGGACGGCAATTCACGCTCGATGATGGCGCCATTGGGAACGCGGCCGGATGTGGTGACGCCCTCCGTCAACGTCGCCGCCTGCCCCTGGGCGGTGAAGCCCGATACGATGACCGCGCCCTGCGCCACCGCATAGATTTGCCCATCGGCGCCCGAGAGGGAGGTCATGACGAGCGTACCGCCGCGAAGCGACGTTGCATCGCCCAGCGAACTGACATTGACGTCGATCCGGCTGCCCGGGCTCGCAAACGGAGGCAGGTTGGCGGTCACCATGACTGCCGCCAGGTTCTTGGCGTTGGATTGGCCGCCCTGGGTCGAGATGCCAAGGTTCTGAAGCATCGCGCGCATCGACTGCTCGGTGAAGGGAGAGCTTCGCAGGCTGTCGCCCGAGCCCTGCAGGCCGACGAGGAGGCCGTAACCGATCAACTGGTTGTCGCGGCCCGCCTGGAGCGAGGCGATATCCTTGATGCGGGCGCCATCCGCCTTCGCCGGCAGAAGACCGGCTGCAAAGACAGCGACAAGAAGAACTATCAGGGCGCCGAAGGAACGAAGGCTTTTCATCGTGACATCACCTGTACTGTTCCGTCCGCCATCACCGTGCCGCTGACGATGACGCCGGAGTCATTGTTGCGCACGCGGACGATATCGCCGATGGACGCGTCCTGAAGCGGCGTGCCGGCGGCAGAAATCATCATGCCGCCGATGTTGAATCCGAGCCGTATGGAAGAACCGCGGCGAACGGCGTAGGGTGCGCGCAGGCCTGCAAGCAGGATGGTCCGGCCAGGCAGCAGGGTGCGCGTGCTGACCATGCCCGTGACTTCATTGATGCTGCGGGCATAATCGCCGGCAAGCTTCGGGTTGGTGACTTCGACTTCTTCGACGACGCCAGCCGAGATCTCCTCGCCGGGATAAATGATCTGCTTGGGAACGACGGCCGTGCCCATTTCGGCTGCGGCAGGCGCGACCATGCCCAGTGTCAACGCCATGGCCAGTGTGGCCACGGCGCCTCGAGCGATCCATTTCATCCGGCGAAACATCATGTCTGCCTGCCTCCGGTTTACTTCAGGTTCTTGCTGACGATGGACGCCATCTCGTCTGCCGTGGTGATGACCTTGGAGTTCATCTCGTAGGCGCGCTGCGCCGAGATGAGGTCCGTGATCTCCTTCACGGCATCGACGTTCGACGCCTCGAGGTAGCCCTGCTTGATGTAGCCGAAGCCCGGATCTTCCGGCACGGCAACGATCGGTTCGCCGGATGCCGGCGTCTGGGCAAACAGATTGTCGCCCAGCGGCTGCAGTCCCGCCTCGTTGACGAAATTGGCAACCGTCAGCTGGCCGACTTCCTGGAATTCGGCGGCATTTCCGACGCGGACATTGACCTGGCCGGTGCGGCTGATGATCGTTTCGCTGACGTCGGGCGGGATGACGATGTTGGGGACGACCGAGTAACCGTCGATCGTTACCAGCTGACCGTCGGCATTCGTGTTGAATGCACCGGCGCGGGTGTACATGGTGGTACCGTCCGGAGACTCGATCTGGAACCAACCACGGCCGACCAGTGCGAGGTCGAGACCGTTTTCGGTATGCGTCAACTGGCCCTGGGTGTGGATGTTGCGCACAGCGGCAGTCTGCACGCCGAGACCGATATTGGCCCCCTCGGGCACGATTGCCTGATTGGCACGGTTGGCTACGCCCTGCGCCCGCTCCGTCTGATAGAGAAGGTCGGAGAATTCCGCCCGGGCGCGCTTGTAGCCCGTGGTGTTGATGTTGGCGATGTTGTTGGCAATGACCTCAAGATTGGTCTGCTGGGCGTCCATGCCCGTCGCGGCGACTGAAAGCGCTCTCATGTCCTGGTCTCCCGGTCGATCAAATCGACATCTTGGTGATTTCGAGGTAGGCGTTCACGATCTTGTCGCGAAACGCGATTGCGGTGTTCAGCGACTGCTGGGCCTGCAGCATGGCGTCCACCACTTCACGGGTATCGGCCTTGCCCTGGATGCCTTCGAACGACTTGCTTTCCGCATGCTTCAGGCTGTTGACGGAGTCCGTCGCCATGTTGCCGAGGACGCTCGCGAAGTTCATTCCGGGATTTTCGGACGGAGCGGCGGTGCCCTGCATGGATGAACCGCTCTCGACCAGCGATTCCAGCCCGCGCGCGGAAGAAAGAGAGCTTATCTTGGTGACGTTCTCGATCATTGTCCGCTCCTCAGAAGGTCGATGGTCGCGGCAATCAGCTCGCGGGTCTGTTTGATGGTCTGCAGGTTCGCTTCGTAGGTCCGGTTGGCTTCCCGCATGTCCGCCATCTCGATCAGCATGTTGACGTTGGGCAGTTTGACCATGCCGCGGTCGTCGGCGGCGGGGTGGTTCGGGTCGTATTCCTCGACGAACCCGGAATCGTCCGTTCCGAGCTTCTGCACCCGCACGAGCTCGACTTCGGCTGCGCGATCCATCTCGGCGCCGAAGGTGATCGTCTTGCGGCGATAGGGGTCGGCGCCGGGCGTGTCTCCGGTCGAGCGAGAGTTGGCAATGTTTTCAGAAACAATGCGAAGTCGAGTGGACTGGGCTTCGAGGCCCGACCCTGCGATTTTCAAAGAGGCTGAAAGCGGATCCATTGGCTTTACCTTCTAACGGTCATGAGCATCATGCTATGAAAGGTCTTCACGAGGCTCGTGCTGAGCTCGTACTGGCGCTTGATCTCACCGGTCTTGGAGAGTTCTTCCGCAAGCGCCACCGTGTTGCCCGACTCCTGGATCCCGATCTGGTTCTCGAGATCGTTCTCGCGGACGGCAATGTTCTGACTGTACTGGCTGTCGGCCATATGGCCGGGATGGGTTCGCACCATGCTCACCTGCGTCTCGTCAAGAACCGCACTGAAGGGTGAGACGTCCTTGGCATGAAACTTCGGCGTGTTGGCGTTGGCAATGTTGGTTGCCACCACCTCCTGACGGACCGAAAGCCATTCAGCCTGCCTGGATGCGAGCGCGAACAGTTGGATCGGTTGCATAGTCTTCTCCATCATTTGCATGGAGGCTACACAAGGAATCTTGCGTGGGACTTACGGACGCGCCGCAGTGGCGTCCCGATAGATCTCGCCCGACGACGTGATGATGACCCATCGGTCGTCGCGCTGCTCGATGGTGGCGAGTTTGCTGTTGTCGGGCAGGATCGAGCCGATACGAACCATGTACATACCCGAACTGTCCTCGATCAGCGCGCGTCCGTTGGAGACGTGCAGGAGGCGGAAGCCGGATTTGCCGGGGAACGGCTGCTCAGGGCGGCTCAGGCCGTTGCGGGCTTCATCACCAAGGGAGGATACGGTCGCCGTTGTCACCGCGTCTGTCGGCGCGGCCGGCAGCACCGGTTCGTCATCACCGTTGTCGACCATGGCAAGCGGCGAGACGCTGAACACGTTACGCGGCGCCATCGGAGGCAGGTCGCGGGTATGCTCCATACTCGCCGTACGAATCCCGAACTTGTCCTGATTGAAGAAGACGTACCAGGGAAAGATGGCAGAGACCGCGGCCAGCAGAATGCCGGAGCCTGTCAGCAGGCGATCGTTGCGGCGCCGAACTCCTTGCTTGCTGTTTGGCAGCTCGGCCAGATGCGGTGTATCCCCCTGGATCATCTTCATCCTCTTTGCTTATTCAGTTGTCCGGCCGGCATCTGGCCCGCCGCATTGCGCAGCGCCGTGGCAAGATCGGCATAGGCGTCTGCCGATGGCTGGTCCCCCGGCGATTGCTTCAACACCTCGTAGATCACGGGTACCTGCTTGATCGCCATGTCGAGCTCGGGATCGGTGCCCACCCGGTAGCCGCCGATCAGCCGCAGGTCGCGGGTTTCCTCGTAGCGATGGATGAGCGACTTCAGCCGCGACACCAGCTTCTCCTGATCCGGGGACCAGGCCTTGCGCGCCAGGCGGGAGATCGAAGCCAGCGGGTTGATGGGCGGATAGCGCCCCTCCTCGGCCAGACTGCGGTCCAGAACGAGGTGGCCGTCCAGAATGCCGCGGGTGGAATCGGCGATCGGATCGTTGTGATTGTCGCCATCGACGAGGATGGAGATGATCGCCGTGATCGTTCCGGCGCCCTCGGCACCGGGACCGGCGCGCTCCAGAAGTCTCGGAAGTTCCGTAAAGACCGACGCCGGATAGCCGCGGGCGATGGGGGGTTCTCCGGACGCGACGGCGACTTCGCGAATGGCATGCGCAAAGCGGGTGATGCTGTCGGCGATGAAGAGGACGTTTTCGCCCTGATCGCGAAAATGCTCGGCGATGGTGATGGCCACCAGCGGCGCCATCTTGCGCAGCATCGGGCTTTCATCGCTGGTGGCAACGATCGCGATCGACTTCGACATGTTGTCGCCGAGGGTGTCCTCGATGAACTCACGGACTTCACGGCCGCGTTCGCCGACCAGTGCGATCACCACCTTGTCGAAGGCGTCGGCCCGAGCGAGCATGGAAAGGAGCGTCGATTTACCGACACCGGACCCGGCAAAGACGCCGAGACGCTGGCCGAGGCAGAGCGGCGAGAAGATATCGACCGCCCTCACCCCGGTCTTGAAGCCGGTTTCGACACGGCTGCGGGTCATCGAAGGCGGTGCCGTATTGGCGATCGAGCGCTTGACGCGGCCGGTGGCAAGCGGACCGCGACCGTCAATCGGATCGCCGAGCGAATTGATGGTGCGTCCGCACCAGCTGTCATCCGGCGCCACGCGGAAGGCGCCCTTGCGGATGACCGTATCGCCAATGCCAATGGGTTCGCCCGGCTCGATCGGGCAGACGTAGACGACTTCCGGTTCCACCCGGACCACTTCGCCGAGATGGATCCCGGTTCCGCTGCGGTGAGCGACGAATTCTCCCAGGCGAACATGCTTCGAAAGCCCCGCGACCGTGTAGTGGCCGGCCGCAATGGTGCGCACGCGCCCACCGTGTGCGACGGAATGGGCGGGGTTTGCATATCGCGCAGTGATATCGGCAAGCTGCGCAAGCTTGCCGCCGGTCACTGCCTGAAGGATGGCTGCCTGATCGAACATGGATGCTCAGCCCTTACTTTCCGCTGCCCAGCGTCCTGATGGCCTCGCCGAAGGCTCCCTCCGTATCGCGCATCAGCGACGAGATTCCTTCGAACGCGCGATTGACCTGGATGAGCTGCGTCATCTCGCTGATGCCGTTGACATTGGAGCCCTCGACATATCCCTGGACGACCGCGACGTTAAAATTGTCGACTACCGGCTGCGGATTATCGACCGGGATGACACCACTGTTGTCGGCGCGGACGAAACCCTGCGAGATGTCGGCCGTAAACAGGCCGATCGTGCCGACCGGCTGACCATTCTGCACGATCTGGCCGTCGGCGCCGACCGTCGGAGGACCGCCGTCGCGGTTCAGCTGGATCGGCGCACCACCGGCATCCAGAACCGCGTGGCCCATGATGGAAACCAGTTGGCCGGTCTCGAGCATGGTAAACCGGCCGTCGCGGGTCAGCACCTGTCCGGCGGGCGTGTCGATGGCGAACCAGGCGTCACCCTTGACCGCGAAGTCGAGGGCATTGCCGGTATTCTGCATCTGCCCGGCGCGGGTCGAGAGATAGTCATTGCCCTGGGTGACGAAGGCCACCTTGGCATTGTTCTCGTTCCTGGTGCTGCTCATCACCTCGTCGAACTTGACCTCGGTCGCACGGAAGCCTGCGGTGTTCATGTTCGCCATGTTGTCGGCGATCGTGTTGAGGCGCCGTTCGAGCGCGATCTGCGAAGAGATGCCGACGTAGATACCGGATTGCATATTATTGGCCCCCGAGTTTCAGTGCGTTGATGGAAATGAGCAGATCGGTCGAGATGCCACTCGTGGAGGGGGTGAACAGCGCTGCCACGCTGCCGATGTCGGGGGCGTTTTCCAGCTCCCACAGGGTCGAGAACCGTTCCAGGAATTTGGAAAGCTTGGATCTGTCCTGGAAATCCTCGATGGCGATCGATTCCTCAATGAATGCCGCCTGGCGGTCGACATCCAGCGACGCGATCTCGTCAGGCAACTGGAGGACGGTCCGGACGACTTCCGACAGGGCATCGTCGGCCAGGATTTCCATGCCGGACTTGATCGAGGGGGCCATGCGGTCGAAATAGAGCGCCAGCCGCACACCCGGATTGTCGGCGCCGGCCTCTTCTTCCAGCTTCTGGCGCTGGAACTTTTCGACGACACCCTTCTGGGTCTTGTCGAAGGAGGTGGCAGCCTCGCCGAAGGCTTCGAAATTGAGGGTTTCGGCAAGCTCGGCATAACGGCTGTCGGAGAGCTTGTTGGCAAAGGCGTCCGGGTTCGCCACGCCCTCGATTACCACCTTGCGGATGAAGGCCTTGGCGTAGGCCATGTCCTCCAGACCATGCGCCTTGAGCGCATAGTTGTAGATGCGGCTGTCGGCCATGAAGTCGTCGACCGATTTGATGTTGCCGATGTTCTCCAGATAATAGGCGGTCTCACGGGCCACGTCCGGCTGCTCGGCGACGCGTGCCAGCGAAGCCGGCATGTCCCTGCTGATGATCGCGTAGCTGGTGTAAGTCGTAATCACGGCGAGACCCCGATCGATCCAGTAGTTTGCCAGCAGATTGGCCAGTAGTTCGGATTGAGACGCGGGCGTTTACCCGTTGGACAAGGGTCTAGGCGTAAAGACTTGTGCGAAGCTGTACCCTCAGCCGCACCACCTCTCCGGGAAGACGCCCTGGCCAACCAGCCTCACGCAAGCCAGACGGACTAATCCCAAAGCTCAAGTTCAAGCTCGACGCAGGTACAAGATGAACATTGTTATCGGATTCGTGATCACGTTTGGCTGCATCATCGGCGGATACATGGCCATGGGTGGCCATCTCGACGTTCTGTGGCAGCCGTTCGAAGTGGTCATCATCGGTGGCGCCGGCCTCGGCGGCTTCATCATGGCCAATCCGATGAAGGTGGTGAAGGACTCCGGCAAGGCTTTGGGAGAAGCCTTCAAGGGCGCCGTGCCGAAGGAACGCAATTACCTCGACGTGCTGGGCGTTCTTTACGCCCTGATGCGCGATCTGCGCACCAAGTCCCGCAACGAGATCGAAGCCCATATCGACAATCCCGAAGAGTCCGTGATTTTTCAGACGGCCCCGAACCTGCTGAAGAACAAGGAATTGACGACCTTCATCTGCGACTACGTCCGGCTCATCATCATCGGCAATGCACGCTCGCACGAGATCGAAGCCCTGATGGACGAAGAGCTCGATACTCTTTCGCACGACCGGATGAAACCCTATCACGCCATCACCGCGATGGGTGACAGCTTCCCGGCCATCGGCATCGTCGCGGCCGTTCTCGGCGTCATCAAGGCAATGGCCTATATCAATGAGTCGCCGGAAGTGCTGGGCGGTCTGATCGGCGCGGCTCTCGTCGGCACCATGCTCGGCATCATCCTGTCCTATTCGATCTGCAACCCGCTTGCCGCACAGATCAAGATCGTGCGCGGCAAGCAGCACCGCCTCTTCATCATCGTGAAGCAGACGCTGCTCGCCTACATGAACGGTTCGGTTCCCCAGGTTGCCCTGGAATATGGACGCAAGACGATCTCCAACTACGAACGCCCCTCGATCGACGCGGTCGAGCAGGAAATGATGAATCCGGGCGGCGATAACAAGGCGGCATGATGACGACAGTTGCAGCTCAGACTTCTCCAATGCCCATCGACCACTCGCTTCTTGCGAAGTTGACGGGTGGCCTGGGAGACCGGAAGACCGTCGAGAAGATCAGCGGTGAGTTCGGCCACCTCTACGCCGAATTCTTCCCCGACGTGTTTCACAGTGAAACCGGTATCCCGATCGGCGTCAGCTACACCAGCTGCACCTCAGGTCTCATGTCTGACCTGATCCGCGACCTTGGCGAGACCTTTGCCCTGGCCGACGGCGCGTTGCGCAACTGGTCACCCAATTTCGTGCTTGCCTGCGGCAACAGCTTCGTCATCTCGTTGATGGAGCAGATGCTGGGCGCACTGCCGGAGACGATCGAGCAGCCGTTCGATCGTCCCTTGTCCGAGATCGAACTGGACCTAGCGCAGATGGTCCTCGGCCGGATGGGCGTGGTGCTGCAGTCGGGCGTCAATGCCACCGGCGGCCACGAGACGATCATCGAGCCGGCGCACAACTTCGAGGATCGGCAAACTCCGGATGGCGTCAATCCGGAGTTCGGGGTGACTATCCGCATGGCCATCGAGCTGGGCAAAGTCTCCTCCGAGATCGCCCTCGTCATTCCGCAGAAGGCATTCCTCAAGACCAAGGTCGTGGTTCCGAAGGCCGCCAGCCAGCTGTCGAAAAACAAACAGGAATGGCACGACCGCATCAGCGAGCAGGTTCGCCGCTCGCAGGTAACCCTCGAAGCCCGGATTCAACTGCAGAGCCTGACGCTCGGCACGATCTCGCGCCTGGCTGCCGGCGACGTCATCGCCTTTCATGACCGGAAGGACGTGACGGTCCAAGTCAGTGCCAACGGCAAGGACATGTACTCCTGCGAGCTCGGGCGCTCCGGCGAGCGCTATACGGTTCGCGTCAAAGACAACATGAGCACGGAAGACGAAATCCTCGACCACCTCATGGGCTAAACTACCGCATCCAGACAGGAAGCGTTCGCGCTTCCTCCCCAAGGCAGGTTGACGCAAGTTTCAACGGGAATAATAGAAGCATGGCTACGAAGAAGACACCTGTAAAGGAAGATGATGCCCTGATGCCTGCGGCCGGAAACGGCGAGCTGGACCAGGCCATCGATGATCTGCGCGGCGTGCTGCAGGCGGATGCCGAGGGCGGTGTCCCCGGCTTCGACGCCGACTTCGGCGCAGCCGCAGACGACCTCGCCATGCCTGAGACTTCCGGCTTCGGCGGTGATTTCGGCTCCTCGGACTTCGGAGGATCGGACTTCGGTGCCGGCAGCATGGGCGGATCGAGCTTCGACGCACCCGACATGGGCGGCGACGCATCCTTCGGCTCCATCCAGGAGCCGGGCAGCGCGTTGACGGCCAACATGGACCTGATCATGGACATCCCGATCGACGTCGAGATCGTCCTGGGCTCCAGCCGCATGCAGGTCTCCGGCCTGATGAACCTCGAGGAAGGCGCAACCATCGCGCTGGACAAGAAGATCGGCGAGCCGGTGGAGATCATGGTGAACGGGCGCCGGATCGGCAAGGGCGAGATCACGGTACTTGAAAACGACGACACGCGCTTTGGCGTGAAAGTGACGGAAGTGCTGAGCACAAGACGAACCTGATCCCGGTCTGGGACAGAGAGGGAAGACCATGATGGACTTTGACGACTTCGGGGGCGCTGTTGCGGAAAGCCCGTTGTCCCAAGCCGAAAAGGCGGCGGCAGTGCTCTTGGCCATGGGCAAGGGCGTTGCCGGCAAGCTTTTGAAGTACTTCACGCAGAGCGAACTGCAGATGATCATCGCGTCCGCCCAGCGGCTGCGGACCATCCCGCCGGACGAACTGCTCCTTCTCGTCAACGAATTCGAAGACCTGTTCACCGAAGGAACAGGTCTGATGGACAATGCCGCAGCCATCGAAGCCATCCTAGAGGAAGGCCTGACGCCTGAGGAAGTCGATGGGCTTCTCGGCCGTCGCACGGCATTCCAGGCTTATGAATCCTCCATCTGGGACCGCCTGCAGGACGCCGATCCCGCCTTCGTGGGCAAGTTCCTGGCACGAGAACATCCCCAGACGGTCGCCTATATTCTTTCCATGTTGCCCTCCGCTTTCGGGGCGAAGGTCTTGCTGCAGCTGCCCGACAGCCGCCGCGCCGACATCATGAACCGTACGGTCAACATGAAGGAAGTCAGCCCGAAGGCCGCGCAGATCATCGAAAATCGCGTCCTCGAACTGATCACCGCCATCGAAGCCGAGCGCAATTCGGCAGGCTCGGCGAAGGTCGCCGACCTGATGAACGAGATGGAGAAGCCGCAGGTCGATACCCTGCTCACCTCGCTGGAGACGATCAGCCGGGAGTCGGTCAACAAGGTCCGCCCGAAGATCTTCCTGTTCGAAGACCTCCTGTCCATGCCGCAGCGCAGCCGCGTCCTGCTGCTCAACGACATCGCTGCGGATATCCTGACGATGGCACTGCGTGGCGCGAGCGCCGAGATGAAGGAAGGCGTTCTTTCCGCCATCAGCCCGCGCCAGCGCCGCATGATCGAATCCGACCTGTCGGTACCCGGTGCCGCGCTCAATCCGCGCGAGATCGCAATCGCCCGCCGCGCCGTCGCCCAGGAGGCAATCCGGCTGTCAGCGGCCGGTCAGATCCTTCTCAAGGAGCCGGAAGAGGGCAAGGACGAACAGGCAGCCGCCTAGTTTGCAGGATCGAGAACAGAGAGAGGCGGGGCTTGGCTCCGCCTCTCTTCTTTGACCGGAAGCTCAGCGCTACCCACAGTCTTTTTGTTGACTCGATTCCTGCCTAGGGCAGCACTGCTGTAGCGTGATGTTGCGGTCGTGGCCGATTCGCGCGGGGGACGAAGCCTTGTCGAACGACGACAAAGACAGCAAAACAGAAAACCCGACAGCCAAAAAGCTGAGCGATGCGGCAGACAAGGGCAATGTCCCCGTCTCCCGCGAAGTGCCGATCTTTGCGTCGGCGCTCGGCTTCTACATCTTTCTCGTCTTCTTCCTGCCGTCCGGCGTCGGGAATCTTGCGGAAACGCTGAAAGACCTGTTTTCCAAGCCTGATCAGTGGGACCTGGAGAACACACCGGACGTCGTCTCCCTGTCGGTGCATCTGGGGTGGGCCATCGCCGCCTTCCTGGCACCGATCATGCTGCTCTTCATCGTTTTCGGCCTCGGCTCGTCCTTTGCGCAGAACATGCCGTCCATGGTGCTGGAGCGTATCCGTCCGCAAGCGTCCCGCATCTCGCCGATGAAGGGGATCGAGCGCATCTACAGCATGCCGGGCATGGTCGAGTTCGGCAAATCCTTCTTCAAGATCCTTATCGTTTCGGTCGTCATGTACTTCGCGCTGCGCGGCGAGTTCTACGCGGCCATCGACGCCATGTTCTCCGATACGCAGGTCATCCTGGTCAAGCTCGACACGATCGTCCGCAAGATGGTCGTCGTCATCCTGCTGGCGACGGCCCTGCTCTCCGCGATCGACATCGCCTGGACGCGCCACCACTGGTTCACCCAGTTGATGATGACGAAGCAGGAGGTCAAGGACGAATACAAACAATCGCAAGGCGACCCGGTTGTCAGATCGAGACAGAGATCGCTGGCGCGTGACCGCGCCCGCCGGCGCATGATCGACAGTGTTCCGCGGGCAACGCTGGTCATCGCCAACCCGACCCACTTTGCGGTGGCGCTTCGATATGTTCGGGAGGAAAGCGACGCGCCGATCGTCGTCGCCAAAGGCCAGGATCTCATTGCCCTCAAGATCCGCGAGGTTGCGGAAGCCCACGGGATTCCGGTTTTCGAGGATCCGCCGCTCGCGCGCTCCATGTTTGCGCAAGTCTCGGTTGATAGCGTCATTCCGTCAGCCTTCTACAAGGCAGTGGCGGAACTGGTGCACCGGGTCTACGCAACTCGGTCGCTCAAGAAACGGACACACTGAGCGTCATGAAAAAATGCAACCACTCTACGGAACGTGAGAAGATTCTGGCCGAAGCCATCAGTCCGGTGGCGACAGAATTGAGGTTACTGGACGCAGGCGACCTGATCTCGCTGGTGCGCCTGGAGTGCTACGGCAATCTTGCCGATCTGGTGTCGTCTGCCGCCGAGCTCTACTTCCACCCCGGGACCGTGAATTTCGGGGCTGGCGGAGACTATACCTTGGAGTGGAGCGGCCAGCCGCAGGTCGTGCTCGATCTGGAGATCAAGCCGAAGGGTGTGTCAGTCTACGCGCGCCTGACGCTGGCGGACCGTCAGGCGGGGATCGAGATCGACCACATCGCCTTCCAGGAGCCCTGCGACGATCCTGACGAGAACACGGCATTCCTGCAGCGCAGCCTGCAGGAGGCCCGGTTCGTCTGCAGTTCTCCCCCGATGGCCATGGCCGGCTGATATCGGGGCGCCCTAGCCCTCAGTGGATGTAGCCTAGGCGTATTGCCTTGGCGATGGCCTGGATGCGGTTGACCGCATCCAGCTTCATCGTCGCCGTGCCGAGGTAGGCGTTCACCGTATGCACGGAGAGGCCGAGGTTTTCGGCAATTTCTTCGCTGATGCGGCCATCGCCTGCGAGCTGGAGGCAGGCCACTTCCCGCTCGCTCAGGGTTTCCGCCGGCACCGTGCGGCGCTCGTCGAGCGCCAGGAGGTCGATCATCACGTGGCAGCTTCGCACGTGCTGCTCGATCATCAGGTCGCTCGAGAGGCTGAGCGACGCTGCCGTGAAGACGACGTACCCATTGCCCATGGCGCCCATGCGGACAGGAAATGCAAGGCCCGAAAAGGGCGTGACATCCGAGGGGAGCCGCCGGGTGAGCGGCGTGAAGTCGAAGGCTTCAACGAAGCTCATATGATCGGTGCCGCTCCAGACAAGGGGAAGTGTCGAGATCTCGATGTGATCGAGAAGCGCTTCTGCGTAACCGCTCACGATCAGTTCGCTGTAGTGCCCGCTCTCGGGTCCCCAGTTTTCCATCTCGCAGACCAGCTTTCGCTTGCCCGGCAGTCCGGCGCCGGAAATGCGGAAGACGGCGAAGTTGCGCGCCCGCAGTTGCTTCTGCATGGCGATCAGTTTCGGGAAAACATCAGCCCGGCTCGCAGCACGCTGTAGACGGAGGCTGGCGCCGGATTGCTTATCGGGAGGATTTCGACGCGGGGAAACCATTATGCCTGCAACTTTCCTAGACTAGGTTATTCCGGACAGCGTAAGCGATCGCTTCCGAACGGGTCTTCGTCCCCGTCTTGCGCATGACACTGGTAATGTAGTTGTTGATCGTGTTCCTGGAGATCCCCAGGATCATGGCTATTTCGTCGCTGGTCTTGCCTTCCGCGATCCAGAACAGGCACTCGAGCTCGCGCTCCGTCAGTTCGAAATCCCGTTCCGCCCTGCCCTCCGGGTGAGCTCGCAAGCCTGCTGCATAGGTCGCCAGGAGGCCCACCTCCCGCAACCGATCCTGCGACAGGATAATCCCCTCCTTAAACAGCAAAAGCAGGGAATACCGGGTCCGACCGACGCAGACGGCAAGGGAGCAATACTGCGGGCTGATATCCTTGGGGACAAGAACATCGTCCGGAAGCACCGCAAAATTCGGCGTCAGGAGTGAAAGACACTTCTCCAGTTCCGTCGATTTCGCGTAGTTGGTGGCCAGTTCGGCTCCGATGCGCCTGACCAGATCAAACGGCCAGTCGGAGGAGACGATGAAGTCTAGGCCCTGCTCCTGGATTAGATCGCAGCGCGCAAAGAGAAAATGGGATGCACCGACATAGTCCGAAAGGAGACGCAGGGCGACCGGTGTGTTGTCTGCTGTCGCTGTCATGGCGAGCCTGCGAACAACATGTTCGCGGCTGAGGATCATGGGCGCCGTGTCTGTTTCTGGAGAATAGGTCTCCAACGCTGCATCCACGCCTGAAAATTCCATACGGCTCCTATCCTTTACTCACGACAGGCAAGAGCCTTGGAGAAGGCTGTGGTTCGAACGTCCGGTCGGTCATCTTCCGCTCCCCCACATGTATGCTGCTACGAATCAATCGCCATTCTAGGAAACCCACGATGAATTGCTATGCGCCATGAGCGCCTGCTGACGAAAGTGGTCAATTTCTCGCCTAACCTGTGTCGAAATGACGGCGTAACGTGCCGGGGCGCCTACGAAAAACGGCCGGCACATTGGCCGACCGCTTGTCGTAACGTTTTCGTGAGCACCTAGGCGGCCTGGTCGATCGCCCACTTCCGCAGGATCTTGGCGGCCCGCTCTTCGCTGATCTCGACCATGCGGGCCAGCCGCTTCTCGGGCCCTTCCTTGACGCGGCGGTTGAAGCTGCCGTCATCGTCCATGCCCAGCATGTCGTCGGTGGCGTCGAATCCGAAGTCGGAACCGAAGCCCTCCATGAGGGAGCCGCCGCTGCCGACACCCGGTGAGAAGTCAGGAAGCTCGAGGCCGGCGCTGTCGGTGGCCAGCTCGGCGGGAGCGGTCGCTCCGCCGATCGTGCGGACCAGCGGACGGATACCCAGCCAGATCACGAGGAAGGCGACGACGACGAAGGCGAGCGAGTTGATGATGCCACCGAGATTGCGACTCAGCACTTCCGTGACACCGGGACCTGTCGAGGCTTCTTCAAGGAGCTGCGTCTCGAGGAAGTCCATCGCGGTCAGGGTCACGACATCGCCACGGTCAGTGTTGAGGCCGGCCGCTGACGCGACGATCGTCTGCATTTCGGCGAGGTAGGCGTCGATCTTGGCCTGGTCCACCGGCTCGCCGACCATCTGCGCGATCCGTCCCTTGTTCACGACAACGGCAATCGAGAGTTTCTCGATCTGGAAGCTGTTGCGCGTGGTGGCGACGGTCTTGCTGTTGATCTCGTAGTTGGTCTGTTCTTCCTTCTTGTCCGACTCGTCGGAGGACCTCGGTCCGCCAGCGGCACCGGCTTCCGGTGCAGCCTGGGGCACGTTCTGCTCCACGGTCGCCGCATCGTCATTCTGCGTCTGCTGCGAACGCTGCTCTTCCTTGGTGACGCGGACCGAGCGTTCTACGCGCGATTCCGGGTCATAGGTCGTTTCCTGGATCTGCTGGCTGTCGGTGTTGAGGTTGGCGGTCACCGTCGAGCGGAAGTTGTCCATTCCGAGGAAGGGTGCCAGCGCCTTGTCGATGTTGGTTTCGAGCTCCAGCTGGACGGACTGGACAATGTTGAGCGAGCGGTTCATCTCGCTGTTGCCGTACTCGTCGCCGGACGCGAGCAGCTGACCGGTGGAATCGAGGATCGTCACGTCATCAACCTCAAGGCCGGGAACGGCCGAGGCGACCAGATGACGAATGGACGAGGCGGCCTTGCGGCCGGTGGTGGTGCTGGCACGGATCATCACGGAAGCCGTCGGCTTCTGGTCGCCCCTGCGGAAGTTGCCAACGTCCGGCATCACGATGTGGACGCGTGCCGCGGCGACGCCACCGATCTGCTGGATGGACCGGCCGATTTCGCCTTCGAGCGCCCGAACCCGGGTCACTTCCTGCATGAACGAGGTAAGGCCGAGAGAGCCGACGTTGTCGAAAAGCTCGTAGCCTGCATTGGTGCTGTTGGGCAGACCGCGCTCGGCGAGAAGAAGGCGCGCCTTGCCCGACATTCCGACCGGCACCTCGATGCTGTTGCCTTCGGGGCCGACGGCAAAGTCGATGCTAGCTTCGGCAAGAGCGATGCTGACCTGGTTGAGGTCGGTCGTTTCCAGGCCTACGTAAAGTGTCTCATAGGCTGGCTTGTTCACGTACAGGGCGGCGGCGAGAACGATCGCCATGGACACGAGTCCGGCACCTGCTAGCGCAATGAGCCTGGTCTGGCCGAGACTGGCCAGATTCTTGTACACTTGAGGAAGTTGAGCCAACAGATTCATTCTGTTTCCACATCGCAAAACCGAGATCGGGCCTTAGCCCAAGCGCACCCTATGTGGCGAAGCTTGTGCGAGCGTTTCGGAAAATGCGTTGCGGCTGGAGAAGGTTCTGTCGCCGATCTGGCCAAGCCGGAGCGACCCCGGTAGTGGCGTCCTAGAAGAAATCGAAGTCGCCGGCCGCCTTGTTGAGCGGCTGCGAATGCCCGTGGCGAATGCCCGTCGATAGAGCCTTGTGCATATCGGCAAGCTTCACGAGGTTGAGGG
Source organism: Pseudorhizobium sp. (assembly GCA_046314035.1). Lineage (GTDB taxonomy): Bacteria > Pseudomonadota > Alphaproteobacteria > Rhizobiales > Rhizobiaceae > Neorhizobium. The sequence continues at coordinate 19,798 of JBKBXP010000013.1, forward strand.
CCGTCGTTACGTCCACCATCCAATCGTTGGGGATCGTGCCGGTGATCGTGTCGATGAATTCGGCCAAACCACGGGTCTTCTGCACGGCAAGATCGATGCCCTGCAAGATCTTGATGCTGTCGGGCTGCTCCATGACCTGCGCGCCGCCGAGCTCAAGCAGCTGGGGCTCGACCCGCTCGATCAGATAGGCGACGTCATGCAGTTCGGACACCAGCCGCATCAGAATCTCGGGCAATGGCTGTTCGGGGAAAGCGTCTGTCTTTTTGGCAGTTTCGGTCATGGCTTTCCTCGCGCCGCAGGCGCTACTCGCTAGAAGAACTCGATGGAGGTTTCGACTGGTTTGGGGACGCTTACCGGACGCTGCTCCAGGGCAACCGTCTTCTGCGTTTCTGCACCGGTCAGGGGGTACTGGCGGGCACGCCCGCTGATAGGCCAGAACTCCAGCTTGCGCCCATGGTCCCCGCCGGTCGAGGATCCGACGATCGGAATGCCTTCATCCTTGAGGAACTGTACCGCAAACGCCGCGTTCTGCTCACCGACATTGGAGAAGCTGGCAATCGTCTTGGCGCCGCCGAAAATCTTGGCTTCCAGCCGGTCGCGCCGAGCGCCCTTCTTCAGGAGGCCATTGATCAGCAATTCCATGAGATGCACGCCGTAGCGGGTGGCATCCCCGCCGGACGTCATGGAACCCGCCGATCCGGGCAGCAGGAAGTGGTTCATCCCACCGACGCCAGCCATAGGATCGCGCAGGCAGGCAGCGACGCAGGATCCCAAGATCGTCGACAGATATACATCGGGGTCGGTGACCACCTTGTATTCGCCTTGGATGATGTGAACCCGCTTCGCTGCGGCGGCCTCTATCATTTGAGAGCTCCAAATACAGCCTCGATGGCTGCCTTCATCTTTTCGATGGTGAATGGCTTTGCCAGCACGTTGTTGGCGCCAAGCTGAGCAGCCTTCTGGACAAGCGCACGGTCGCCCTGCGCCGTGAGAATGATGAAGGCAGCCTTCTTGGTGGCCGGGTTGGTGCGGACAGCCTGGAGGAGGCCAAGGCCATCCATCTTCGGCATGTTGAAGTCGGAAATGACCAGATGATGAGGCTGCTCATTCATGATCTTCATGCCCTGTTCGCCGTCGCCGGCGGAGGTGATTTGCTTGAAACCCAGCTGAGTGAGAGCGTCGCTGAGCAGGAGCCGGCTGGTGACCTGATCATCGACGATCAGAACTTTGATTTTTTCAGCGAGAGACATTTATTCGGTACCTTCTTTCCGGGCAGCAGTTAACTTCAGGATTTCCTCACCGATGGAGGACAACGGCAGTTGCGTCTCCACAGCCCCAATTTCGTATGCGACGCGGGGCATGCCGTAGACCACGCATGTCTTCTCGTTCTGCCCCAGCGTCCGCCCCCCGGCGTTGCGCATTTTCAGCAGGCCGGACGCTCCGTCGCGCCCCATGCCGGTCAAGATGACCCCGACAGCGTTGCGGCCAGCCAGTTCCGCAACCGAGTCAAACAGCACATCGACCGAAGGCCGGTGACCGTTGACAGGATCGCGTTCGATCAACCGGCAGCATGGCGCCGACGGATTGACGACCTGCAGATGCCGGTCGCCGCCAGGTGCCAGGTAGATCTTGCCGATCTCCAGTCGGGCACCGTCGACGGCCTCCTCCACCACAGGCGCGCAGAGGCGGTTGAGGCGCTCTGCAAAACTCCTGGTAAAGGTCGGCGGCATATGTTGCGTGATGACCGTCGGCGGGCAGTTCTTGGGAAAGTTCTGCAACACCGTGATCAAGGCTTCGACGCCACCGGTCGAGGAGCCGATAGCAACGACCTTTCGGCCAACCCTGTAGCCAGCAGCCGGCGAGATGGCGGCCGGAGCGATGATGGAGGTGGAAGCAGAGCGACGCATGCCCGAGCGGGCGGCGGCCTTTACCTTTTCCGCCAGGTCCATGAACGGGCGGATATCGCCCGGCGCCGGTTTGCCGACGCAATCGAAGGCACCGATTTCCAGCGCCGCGAGGGTGGCGTTGGCACCGTGATGCGTCATGGTCGAGACCATGATCACCGGCATCGGCCGCAGGCGCATGATCTTCTCGAGGAACTCGAGGCCGTTCATGTTCGGCATCTCGATGTCGAGCGTGACCACGTCGGGATTGAGTTCCTTGATCGCGGCGCGGGCCTGCATGGCGTCGCCCGCCTGACCCACGACATTCACTTCCGGATCGGAATTGAGAACGGCGGTGATCAGGCCACGCATGGTGGGAGAATCATCAACGACCAGGACACGTGCTGGAGCACTCATGCTTTCCTCCCGGTGTTCTTGCCCGTGAGCCGGTAGGTGGTGATCCCGATGTTGTCGAACAGGTTCTTGGCATCGCCCGATACGCGCTCGGAATGGCCGATGTAGAGGTGCCCGCCTTCCGGCAGCAGGGAGGCGAACCGCGACCAGATCTTCATCTGCGTCGGCTCGTCGAAATAGATCACCACGTTGCGGCAGAAGATCACATCGAAGTGGCCCTTGAACGGCCATTGCGCCATCAGATTCAGCTCGTTGAAGGTGATGAGCTTCTTGACCCGGTCATCGACCTGGAACTTGCGACGACCGCCCACATCCACTTCGCGGAAAGACTGTTTGCGCATGACCGGCGTCACCGTCTCCAGCGCGGCTTCGTCATAAATACCGGCCCGTGCCAGCGCCAGGATCTTCGGATCGATGTCGGTAGCCAGAATCCTGAAATCGTAGTCGGCGATGTTCGGCGCCATAGCGAGGACCGTCAGCGCGATCGAGTAGGGTTCCTGGCCGTCGGAACAGGCTGCCGACCAGATGCGTACCCTGCCCCCGCTCTTGGCGCGAGCAATCAGCCCCGGCAGCACTTCGTCGCGCAGATGCTCGAAGTGATGGTTCTCGCGGAAGAAGCGCGTGAAGTTGGTCGTCAGGTGCGAGAGCATGTCACGACGTTCCGGAGCACCCTCGGGAGAGGCCACCAAAGCGCAGTACTCGCGAAAGCCTTTCAGGCCCAGATTGCGGATGTGCTTCGACAGGCGGGAGTAGACCAGCGAAGCCTTGGAATCGTTGAGATAGATTCCGGCATCCGAGTAGATCATCGCGGCGATTTCGGACAGGTCACGGCGCGTCAGCGGATATTCTCCGCTGGCCATGATCTCGTCCGGCGACTGCCGGCTCTCCATTGCTCCCAAGGCCTTCATGCAGCTTCACTTTCCTGTTCCGGGAAGAGAGCATCCAGATCGATCATGCAGATCATCCGCTTGTCGATCGCGAGGATTCCCCGAGCGTATTGTTTTTCCAGTTCGGAAGAGATTTCCGGTACCGGCTGGATATTGTCGTCTATAATCGTAAGGATATCGGAAACGGCCTCCACCAGAAGTCCCACGACCCGGCTCTTTATCTGGGCAACTATGATGACGTGGCGGACAGTCGGTTCGGCCACCTTCATCCCCAGCATTGCCGAGAGGTCGACGATCGGCAGGACGGCCCCGCGCAGGTTGATCACGCCCAGGATATAGGGAGGCGCGTAAGGCAAGGGCGTCGCCGTGGTCCAGCCTCGGATCTCCCGAACGGACATGATGTTGACGCAGAACTCCTGATCGCCGATGCGAAAGGCGATCAGTTCCCGACTTCCCTCCAACATGGTTTTCACCGCGTACGACATCATCAACCCGTGGCAGCTAGCGACATTTCCGGTTTCAGGGACTGGCCGCGTGATGCCGAGACCACGGCATCGACGTCCAGGATGAGAGCGACGCGGCCGTCACCGAGGATGGTGGCTGCGGCGATGCCCGGGACATGCGTGTAGTTTGCCTCGAGCGACTTGATGACGACCTGGCGCTGGCCCTGGATCGCGTCCACCATCAGGGCACGCTGTCCGCCACCTTCCGATTCTACCAGCAGGGCAACACCCTCGACCGGGTTGGCCTGCACCGCCCTGAAGTTCAGGATACGGCCGACATCCACCAGCGGGCAGAAGGAGTTGCGGATCGAGATCAGCCGCTGGTTGGCGCCGAAGGAATGGATGGCGGTGGCTTCCGGCTGAAGTGTTTCGACGATTGCCGTCAGCGGGACGACCAGGGTTTGGCCGGCCACCGTGACCACCATGCCGTCGAGGACGGCCAGCGTCAGCGGCAGGCTCATGGTGAAGGTCGAGCCATGGCCCGGGCGTGACGAGATCGAAATCCGGCCCCCGAGCGCCTGGATCGAGCGTTTGACCACATCCATGCCGACGCCGCGGCCGGAAATATCGGAGATGGTGTCGGCCGTCGAGAAGCCCGGCGCGAAGATCAGGTTGTCGATTTCCTCGTCCGACAGGTTGGCGTCGGGTGCGATGAGCTCGTTGTCGATCGCCTTTTGCTTGACGCGCTCGCGGTTGATGCCGGCACCGTCGTCGACGAGTTCGATCAGGATGCGGCCCGAGCGATGCTTGGCGGTGAGCTTGATCGTGCCCTCCGGATCCTTGCCGGCGGCCTCACGCTTCTCGGGCGATTCGATGCCGTGATCGACGGCGTTGCGGATCATGTGGGTCAGCGGTTCGGCGATCTTGTCGATGACCGTCTTGTCGACTTCGGTGTTCTCGCCTTCCGTCACCAGGCGGATCGACTTGCCGACCATGTCGGCCACTTCGCGAACGATACGCGACATGCGCTGGAAGACCGGCTTCACCGGCTGCGCGCGGATGGCCATGACCGAGTCCTGGATCTCGCGCGTCAGCTGCTGCAGCTCCTCAAGGCCCATGTTGATGGACGAGGTGCCGTTGTTGTCGTTTTCGATGACGCTCTGGGAGAGCATCGCCTGGTTGATGACGAGCTCGCCCACGAGGTTGATGAGGCGATCGACGCGGTCCAGGTCGACGCGGATGGTCTGACCGGCCGC
>JBKBXP010000014.1:0-16675 GCA_046314035.1 Pseudorhizobium sp.
ATGAAGATACCCCTGTTTCTCTTTTCGTTGCTGCGCAGCATAAGGCAAAGTCAGGCGAAAAACAGGCTCCTGTGCTCACAAGCGTTTTATCGCAATGGCATCGAACGGGGTTGCCATCTCCGTTTCACCAAAATCCTCTTTCACGGTAAGCTCGACGAAGTGATTTGCAGGGCGGCGGCGACAGCATGCGCAGGACATCGAGACATTTGATACGGCTTCTGGCGACAGGGCTCTGCTTGGCGCAGCTTGCGGGCCAGGGCCTGGCCGAGACGCGGCCTGCAAAGGAGCTTTTCGGCGGCGCCAAGCTTCCGTCGCATGGGCAGGCTGCTCCCTTCGGCTCCTATGCCAAGGGGTGCGTCGGCGGCGCGGTTGCCCTTGCGACCGACGGCCCGACCTGGCAGGCGATGCGGCTGTCGCGCAACCGACGCTGGGGCACCCCGGAAATGGTCGCGCTGCTGGAGCGTTTCTCGGTCGATGCCGCTTCGCTGGGATGGGGGTCCGGCATCCTTGTCGGCGACATCTCGCAGCCGCGCGGCGGGCCGATGCTGTTCGGTCATGCGTCTCACCAGATCGGCCTCGATGCCGACGTCTGGTTCACCCCGAAGCCGGCTGAGCCGCTATCGCCGCAGCAGCGCGAGGACATGCCCTTCACCTCGATGCTGGACAAGAGCAAATTCCTGACCGTGGACGCCCGGCGCTGGTCCGACACGCATGCCCGCGTGGTCATGAAGGCGGCGAGCTATCCGCAGGTGGAGCGGGTGTTCGTCAATCCGGCGATCAAGAAGAAGCTCTGCGAGACCTGGCGCGGCGACCGTTCCGACCTCGGCAAGGTCCGGCCGATCTATGGCCATGACGAGCACTTTCACATCCGCATCGGCTGCACCGAGGGTGCTGCCGGCTGCAAGCCGCAGGCATCTGTCGGGCAAGGCGACGGCTGCGACAAGTCGCTTGCCTGGTGGTTCACCCAGGAACCCTGGGCGAAACCAAAGGTGGACCCCAATGCCAAGCCGGTGAAGCCGCGCCAGATGATGCTTTCCGACCTGCCGCGCGCCTGCGCCGTGGTGCTGTCGGCGCCCTCAAGCAGCACAGGACAGGAAACCGTCTCCGTCTACTCCGCCGGTAGGGCAGTTCCTGTGCCGGCCCAGAGCATCGAAGCGGTCATCGGCGATACGCAAGCCCTGCCGGAGACCGGACCTCTGCCACTGGCTCGGCCTTTCAACTGAGGAAACGGCTGACCCGCCTTCTCAACATGACGATGCCACTGTAGAACGCATCCCATCGATTTAACCGACCACGGGACTTGCCTTGACCCTCGCCTGCATCGCGCTGATCGCGCACGACCAGAAGAAGGACGACATGGCGGCGTTCGCACAGCAGCACCAGCAGGCGCTGTCGCGCTTCCGTCTGGTGGCCACCGGCACGACCGGTGGCCGGATCCAGGAGGCGTGCTCGGGCCTTGAGGTGACCCGCCTGAAAAGCGGCCCACTCGGCGGCGACCAGCAGATCGGGGCGATGATCGCAACGGGTGAGGTCGATATGCTGATCTTCTTCGTCGACCCACTGACCTCGATGCCGCACGACGTCGACGTCAAGGCGCTGACGCGGCTTGCCACCGTGTACGACATCCCGATGGCGCTCAATCGCGCCACCGCCGAACGACTGATCGACTTTCAATAAAAACGACGACCGGGGACCGATGCATCACGCCACTGAAAACGAGAGCCTGCCCTTCCCGATCCTGATCGGCGACATCGGCGGGACCAATGCCCGGTTCTCGATCCTCGCCGACGAGACGTCGGAACCGCTCCCGTTTCCGAACGTGCAGACGGCCGATTTCGCGACCATCGACGAGGCCATCCAGCGAGAGGTCCTGGACAAGAGCACGGTTCGCCCGCGCTCTGCCATCCTTGCGGTGGCGGGGCCGATCGAGGGCGACGAGATCGATCTGACCAATTGCGACTGGGTCGTCAGACCGCGCGCTCTGATCATGGACCTCGGCTTCGACGACGTCCTCGTGCTGAACGACTTCGAGGCACAGGCGCTGGCAGTCGCTTGCCTGACCGAGGATTACCGTGAAGTCATCGGCTCGGCCGGCGAACCGGCGATCGCCTCGCGGGTGGTGCTCGGACCCGGGACAGGCCTCGGCGTCGCAGGCCTCGTGCATGCCCGCGACACCTGGTTTCCGATCCCCGGCGAAGGCGGTCATGTGGACATCGGGCCCCGGACGAAGCGCGATCTCGAGATCTTCCCGCATCTTGAAGCGATCGAGGGGCGGATCTCTGCCGAGCAGCTTCTCTGTGGCCGTGGCCTCGTCAACATCTATACGGCCATCTGCGCCGCAGACGGGGTGGACCCTCGCCTCACCCTCCCTTCCGAGGTGACGGCCGGCTGGCAGTCCGGAGGCAATGCCGAGGCTGCCGAGACCATCTCGTTGTTTGCGACCTATCTCGGCCGGCTGGCGGGCGATCTGGCGCTGGTGTTCATGGCCAAGGGCGGCGTCTATCTGGCCGGGGGCATCTCGCAGAAGATCATCCCGGCGCTGAAACAGCCCGAATTCCGCGCCGCCTTCGAGGACAAGGCACCGCATACGGAACTGATGCGGCTGATCCCGACTTTCGTGGTCACGCATCCGCTCGCAGCCCTTGCCGGACTGGCCAGCTACGCCCGCACGCCCGGCGCCTACGGCATTTCAACCCAGGGACGCCGCTGGCAGCGCTGATCGCTTCCTGGGACGGCGAGGCGCCTGTGCACTAGTCAAGCCACGCATCCCTCGGTATAGAGCCCCGCAAAACATGGCGGCCCGCCTCCAGCGCTGTCTAGACACGGGATCATCCTTATTGGGCTCTGCTAAAGACAACAAGCGACACCACCTGGATTCAGGGACTGTGACCAGCGTGCTGAAGCGCGTCATCGCGGAAAACGGTCGCGAGCACGTGAAGGCCTATGCCTTCGCGATTTTCTGCCTCGTCGTGGTGGCCGCAACGACCGCCTTCACCGCCTGGATCATGGAAGCCGTCGTCAACGAGGCCTTCGCCAATCAGCGCGCGGACATCGTCTGGCTGATCTGCGGCGCCATCTTCCTTGCCTTCGTGCTGCGCGGCCTTGCCACCTACGGTCAGTCCGTGACGCTGTCGAAGATCGGCAACAACATCGTCGCCGTCTACCAGCGCCGCCTCTACACGCATCTGATGTCGCTGTCGGTCGGCTTCTTCAGCGAAAGCCGGTCCGCGCATCTCGCGGCGCAGATCAGCCAGAACGTCAACGGCATCCGGGACGTGCTGAACCTCACGGTTACCTCCACCGCCCGCGATTTCCTGACGCTGATCGCGCTGATTGCCGTGATGTTCAGCAAGGATGCGGTGCTGTCGCTGATCGTCTTCGTCGTGGCGCCGCCGCTGATCTTCGCGCTGCGCTACGTGTCGCGCCGGCTGCGCAGCGCCACGCGTGAATCCATCGAGCTCAACAGCCATGTGCTGGGCGCCATGCAGGAAACCATCCAGGGGATCGCCATCGTCAAGGCCTTCACGATGGAAGACCAGCTTGGGCGCAAGGTCGACGACCTGATCTCGCAGGCCGAGAACCGCGCCAACCGGATCGCGCGACTGACCGAGCGCACGGCGCCGCTGACGGAAACTTTCGCGGGTTTTGCGATTTCCAGCGTGCTGGCCTACGCGGCCTTCCGGTCGATCTACGACGGCGTGCCGCCGGGTGCCTTCTTCGCCTTCGTCACCGCCCTTCTGCTGGCCTACGACCCCGCCCGCCGGCTTGCCAGGCTGCAGGTGCAGATGGAGCGCGCCGTCGTCAACGCGCGGATGATCTACGCGCTTCTCGACCAGGCACCACTCCAGCGCGACAAGCCCGGCGCCAAGGATCTGGTGGTGACCGAAGCGCGGATCGAATTGCGCGGCGTGTCCTTCTCCTACGCCAGCGGCGACGCCATCCTGCGGAGCGTCGATCTCGTCGCAGAGGGCGGCAAGACGACGGCACTGGTGGGACCATCCGGCGCCGGCAAATCGACGATCATCAGCCTCATTCCCCGCTTCTACGACCCGTCGGAGGGCAGCATCCTCATCGACGGACAGGACATCACCGAGGTGACGAAGGCCTCGCTGCGCCGCCACCTCGCCTATGTCTCGCAGCAGCCCTACCTCTTCGAAGGCACGATCCGCGACAACATCCGCTACGGGCGACCGGAGGCGACGGATGCCGAGGTGGAAGAGGCGGCAAGGCTTGCCCATGCCCATGATTTCATCCTGGCGCAGCCCTTCGGTTACGACACGCCGGTCGGCGAGAACGGCGTGACGCTTTCCGGCGGACAGCGGCAGCGGCTCTCCATTGCCCGGGCGCTGGTGCGTCAGGCGCCGATCCTCCTCCTCGACGAGGCGACGTCCGCGCTCGACAATGAATCGGAAGCCGCCGTTCAGAAGGCGCTGGAATCGGCCATGAGCGGACGCACCGTGCTGGTGATCGCGCATCGGCTGTCAACGGTGGTGAATGCAGACAAGATTATCGTCATGCACGAGGGCCGGGTGATTGAGGAAGGCACGCACGAGGTGCTTGCACAGCACAAGGACGGGCTTTACGCTCGCCTTAACAACCTTCAGGCGCCCGAAACCGCTGAATGAATATGAAAGCTAGGCCGGCATGAGCGACAATCCGATGAAACTCGTGGTGGTGGGTGCCGGTGGCCGGATGGGCCAGACGCTGATCCGGGTGATCCAGGAAACCGACGGCGCCATGCTGCATGCCGCGATCGAGCGCGAAGGCTCGCCGTTCATCGGCAAAGACGCCGGTGAACTTGCCGGCGTCGGAACCATTGGTGTCCCTGTCACCGCCGACCCGCTGCAGGCCTTCGTCGATGCCGAGGGGGTCCTCGATTTTACCAGCCCGGTCGCAACGGTCGAATTTGCGGGGCTCGCCGCTCAGGCGCGCATCGTGCATGTGATCGGCACCACCGGCTGCTCGCCCTCCGACGACCAGAAGATCGAGGCGGCGTCCCGGCATGCCTGCATCGTGAAATCCGGAAACATGAGCCTTGGCGTCAATTTGCTCGGCGTGCTCGTGAAGCAGGCCGCCCGGGCGCTTGCCTCTGAGAACTGGGACATCGAGGTGCTCGAGATGCACCACAAGCACAAGGTGGATGCGCCGTCGGGCACGGCCCTGCTGCTTGGCGAAGCGGCAGCCAGGGGCCGAGACATCGGGCTTTCCGACAATGCCGTGAAGGTCCGAGACGGCCATACCGGCGCACGCCCCACCGGCACCATCGGCTTTGCAACACTACGCGGCGGTTCGGTCGTCGGCGATCATTCCGTCCTCCTGGCCGGTGAAGGCGAAATCGTCACCCTGTCCCACAGCGCCCGCGACCGGTCCATCTTTGCCCGCGGCGCCGTTACGGCTGCCCTTTGGGGCCGCGGGCAGAAACCCGGCCTTTACGACATGCTCGATGTTCTCGGGCTTTCCCATTGATCATCATGCGGAGGATATAACTTCATGAGCGGCACCCTCGTCTTAGTTCGCCACGGCCAGAGCGAATGGAACCTCAAGAACCTCTTCACCGGCTGGCGCGATCCAGACCTCACCGCGCTCGGCATCCAGGAAGCCGAGACCGGCGGCCAGGCGCTCGCCGATGCAGGTCTCAAGTTCGACATCGCCTTCACGTCGGTGCTGAAGCGCGCCGAGGACACGCTGCGCATCGTTCTCGATAAGGTCGGCCAGCCAAACCTCGAAACGATCCGTGATGTGGCCCTGAACGAGCGAGACTACGGCGATCTCTCCGGCCTCAACAAGGATGACGCCCGTGAGAAATGGGGCGAAGAGCAGGTGCATATCTGGCGCCGCTCGTATGACGTTCCGCCGCCGGGCGGCGAGAGCCTGCGCGACACCGGCGCACGCGTCTGGCCCTATTACATGACCGAGATCCTGCCGCGCGTGCTGCGGGGCGAGACGGTTCTGGTCGCCGCCCATGGGAATTCGCTCCGCGCGCTCGTCATGGTGCTCGACCGGATGAGCAAGGAAGAGATCCTGAAGCTCAATCTCGCAACCGGCGTGCCGATGATCTACAAGCTGAATGCCGATTCCACCGTCGCCTCCAAGCAGGTGCTCGGGGACATGTCCGGCGCCCATTGAGGCTTTCGAGGGCGCCGCAACCGGCGCCGCCCTCAGTTCTCGATGGTGAACTGCACCCGGTCGGCCGGAAAGCGGCTGACCGCATACTGGACCGGGACCCCATCGGGATCCGCGTTCAGGGAGCGTGTGACGAGGACGATCGCGCCTGCGGAAAGTCCCAGCTCCTCCATCTCCGCACTATCGGCATGGCTGGCGGTGATTTCCGTTGAGACACGAAGATAGTCCGGCACGCCCAGCGCTCTGAACGCTGCCGTGATCGAGCCACTGACCCGATAGGCTTCTTCGATGCCGGCAAAACGCGTTGCCGGGAACCAGGCGGTAGCCCGCGAAACCGCCCGACCGTCCGCCTTGCGCAGCGTCTCCAGCCGGATGACCGCCGCGCCCGGCTCAAGCTGCAGGCGGCGCGCCAGATCGTCGGAGGCAGGCTCTTCGGCCGAGGCCAGCAGAAGCCCCTCCGTCTCTCGTGCCTGCGCGCCGATGCCCTCGTTGAAGCGGGTTCTTCGCGAGATCGGGAAGTTCAGCCGCTCCTTGCGCTCGATCATCGTGCCGATGCCCTGCACCGCCTTGACGATCCCCTCCTGCGCGAGGGCGGCAAGCGCACTCCTCACCGTATGCCGGTTGACGCCGAACTGCGCCGCCAGAATCATTTCCGGCGGGACGCGGCCGGTCGCGTCGTATTCGCCGCTGGCAATCGACGCGCGAATGCGATCGGCGATCTGGCGCCACAGAGCGACCCCGCTTTGTCTTTGAACGCTCGCCTGCCCGGTCATGTCACACTCTTGTTATGTCTTCGCGGTAACTGTACAGTCAGATTGTATAGTTGTCTATAACAATAGACATTTGAAAGAGGCCGATGACTGTATCCGCTCCTGACACTTCCCCCTCTGAGATCGAGGCGCGCAAGCGCGTAGCCGGCCTGCTCGCGCGCGCCAGCCGCGACGAGCTGACCGCTGCCTGGGACGCGCTTGCGACGAAGCCCGACTACTCGCCCGTGCGTGGTCCCGAGACAGGACTGGTGATGGTGCGAGGCCGCATCGGCGGCGGCGGCGGCCCCTTCAACCTGGGCGAAGCCACCGTGACGCGCGCCACGGTGCTGCTCGCCTCCGGCATTGCCGGACATGCTCATGCGCTGGGAACCGACAAGCCCAAGGTTCGGCTTGCGGCGATCTTCGATGCGCTCTGGCAGGCCCCGGAGACACGCGATTTTGTGGAAGATACCATTCTGACGCCTGTCGAGGCGAGAGTTGCCGACGAAGACAGCCAGCAGGCCGAGGAGACGGCGGCCACGCGCGTCGACTTCTTCACCATGGTGCGGGGAGACGACTGATGAGCATGAACGCGCAAGCCCTTACCGGCGGCTTCTCCGATCCGGTCTTCAATTCGCAGGCGGTCTTTCGCCTCTTGATGGACGGCATGTCCCACCCGGGCACGATCCAGACCGTCGGCATCGACGTGGAGCAGCCCGCACCCCTCGGACGGGCCGCGGGCGCCGTGGCACTGGCGCTCTGCGATGCCGATACGCCGGTCTGGCTGCAATCGGGGATGGCGACTGCCGGCGCGCCGCAATGGATCGCATTCCATACCGGGGCGCCGATCGCACCAGAAAAGAACGAAGCGCGGTTCGCCTTCCTACAGGCGCCCGCCGGCATCTGCTCCTTCGGTCTCTTCGCGCTCGGCACGCAGGAATATCCGGACCGGTCGACGACGCTGGTTATCGAAGTGGCCTCGCTTGCGGACGGACAGCCGCTGACGCTGTCGGGTCCCGGTATTAGGGACACGGTCACGGTGAATGTGACCGGCCTGCCGGAGGTCTTCCTCAGCATCTGGAACGACAACAGGGCGCTCTTCCCGCGGGGCGCCGACGTCATCCTTACCGCCGGCGATGCCCTGCTTTGCCTGCCCCGCACCACCAGGATTGCCGGAGGAGAAACTGCATGTATGTAGCCGTCAAGGGAGGCGAGGCCGCCATCAATGCCGCCCATCGGCTGCTGGCCGACCGGCGCCGGGGCGACAGATCGCTGCCATCCGTCACCATCGAACAGATCGTCGAGCAGCTGGCGCTGGCCGTCGACCGGGTCATGGCCGAAGCCTCCCTCTACGACCGGGCGCTGGCGGCACTGGCGGTGCGGCAATCGCGCGGCGACATGATCGAGGCGATCTTCCTGCTCCGGGCCTACCGGACGACCCTGCCGCGGTTCGGCAGCTCCGTGCCGATCGATACGGCGAAGATGAAGATCGCGCGGCGGATCTCGGCGACCTACAAGGATCTGCCCGGCGGACAGGTTCTGGGGCCGACCTTCGACTACACCCACCGCCTGCTCGACCCGTCGTTGCTGACGGACGAGGATGTCGACCTGCCATCGCGCAAGGAGCCTCTTCCGGGTGCTTCCACCCGGGTATCCGACATTCTGGCGATGGAAGGGCTTATCGAAGGGGACGGAGAACTTCCTGACGACCAGCCGCCGGGCGATCTCACGCGCGAGCCGATGGAATTCCCGATGGGGCGCGACCTGCGCCTACAGGCCCTGGCACGCGGCGACGAGGGCTTTCTGCTCGCGCTCGGCTATTCGACCCAGCGCGGCTTTGGCCGCAATCACCCGTTCGTCGGCGAAATCCGCATCGGTGAAGTGGAGGTCGAGCTGGATGTCCCGGAGCTCGGCTTTGCCGTGTCGCTCGGACGCGTGCAGGTCACGGAATGCCAGATGGTCAACCAGTTCAAGGGGTCGTCGAAAGCGCCGCCGCAGTTTACCCGCGGCTACGGACTGGTGTTCGGTCAGGGGGAGCGGAAGGCGATGAGCATGGCGCTGGTCGACCGGGCGCTACGGGCCGAGGAGTTGGGTGAGGATGTCACTGCGCCGGCTCAGGACGAGGAGTTCGTCATCTCGCATGCCGACAATGTTCAGGCGACGGGTTTCGTCGAGCACCTCAAGTTGCCGCATTATGTGGACTTCCAGGCGGAGTTGGCTCTCGTCCGGAAGATGCGCGCCGATATCGAAGCAACGCAGAAGAACACCAGAGGCCCGCTTCGCGACGCTGCGGAATAGACCCGTTCCTCAGAGACTACTTGTGGTCGGTTTCACCGTACCAATAGGCACAGCACAGACCGCTCGCTGCGAATACCGTAAAGAACATCGTGATCAGAAGGCCAGTATCCATGACTATTTACTCCTTTTGCACTGGAGAAACACGCAATGCCTCCTGAGGTTCCGTCCGACAGCGGCTTGGCGACCTATAATTTCGCCTATCTCGACGAACAGACGAAGCGGATGATCCGCCGCGCGATCCTGAAGGCGATCGCGATACCGGGTTATCAGGTGCCTTTCGCCTCGCGTGAAATGCCGATGCCCTATGGGTGGGGCACGGGCGGCGTGCAGGTGACGGCCTCCATCATCGGACCTGCGGACGTGCTCAAGGTCATTGATCAGGGTGCCGACGACACCACCAATGCCGTCTCCATCCGCGCCTTCTTCCAGAAGGTTGCCAATGTCGCCGTGACGACCCACACGAAGGATGCCACGATCATCCAGACCCGCCACCGCATTCCGGAGCAGGCGCTTTCGCAAGGCCAGGTGCTGGTCTATCAGGTGCCGATCCCGGAGCCCCTTCGCTTTCTCGAGCCGCGGGAAACCGAGACGCGCAAGATGCATGCGCTCGAGGAATACGGCCTCATGCACGTGAAGCTCTACGAGGACATCGCCCATAACGGCCGGATCTCGAAGACCTATGCCTATCCCGTGAAGGTTGCCGGGCGCTACGTGATGGATCCGTCGCCGACGCCGAAATTCGACAATCCGAAGATGCACATGTCGGATGCACTCCAGCTGTTCGGGGCCGGCCGCGAAAAGCGCATCTATGCCATCCCGCCCCATACGGAAGTGGTCAGCCTCGACTTCGAGGATCATCCCTTCGAGATCCAGAGCTTCGACAAGCCTTGTGCTCTCTGCGGCGCGGAGAACGTCTATCTCGACGAGGTCATCCTCGACGACCAGGGCGGCCGCATGTTCGTCTGCTCCGACACCGACCACTGCGAGGATCGGCGCGACCACGGCCATGCAGGGACAATGCTGGCACGCCAGGAGGCTGCAGAATGAGCGATATACCGCTTCTGAAGGTCAAGTCCGTCTCGAAATTCTACGGCCAGCGGATCGGCTGCAAGGAGGTCTCCTTCGACCTCTGGCCGGGCGAGGTGCTGGCGATCGTCGGCGAATCCGGTTCCGGCAAGACGACACTGCTGAACTGCATTTCCACGCGTCTTCTGCCGACGACCGGCAGTGTCGAATACACCATGCGCGACGGCAGCATCCGCGATCTCTACCACATGGCCGAGGCCGAGCGCCGCTTCCTGATGCGCACCGACTGGGGCTTCGTGCACCAGAACCCAGCCGATGGCCTGCGGATGACGGTTTCGGCCGGCGCCAATGTCGGCGAACGGCTGATGGCGGTCGGCAACCGCCACTACGGCAACATCCGCGCCACCGCCACCGACTGGCTCGGCCGGGTGGAGATCGATGCCGATCGCATCGACGATGCGCCGCGCGCCTTTTCCGGCGGCATGCGCCAGCGCCTGCAGATTGCCCGCAACCTGGTGACCGGGCCGCGTCTCGTGTTCATGGATGAGCCGACCGGCGGCCTCGACGTTTCCGTCCAGGCGCGGTTGCTCGACCTGGTGCGTGGCCTCGTCAACGATCTCGGCCTCTCGGCGATCATCGTCACTCACGATCTGGCTGTCGCCCGGCTGCTGTCGCACCGGATGATGGTGATGAAGGACGGATATGTGATCGAGCAGGGTCTCACCGACCGGGTTCTCGACGATCCGCGCGAGCCCTACACGCAGTTGCTCGTCTCCTCCATCCTGCAGGTTTAGGACATCCCATGGCCACCCCCCTCGTCGTTTCGGAAGTGTTCAAGAGCTTCACCATGCACCTGCGCGACGGCATCAAGCTGCCGATCGTCAACGACGTCAACTTCTCGGTCGCGAGCGGCGAATGCGTCGTGCTCGGCGGTCCGTCCGGCATCGGCAAGAGCTCGATCCTGAAGATGCTCTACGGCAATTATGCCGTGGACGCGGGCCAGATCCTCGTGGCGCACCGCGACCGTATCGTCGATCTTGCCCGCGCCGATCCGCGCACCGTGCTCGATGTCCGGCGCCACACCATGGGCTATGTCAGCCAGTTCCTGCGCACCGTGCCGCGGGTCTCGGCACTCGACGTCGTGGCCGAGCCGCTGCTGTCGCGCGGCGTGGATGCCGGTGAGGCGCGGGAGAAGGCCTCGGCATTACTCTCCGAGCTCAACCTGCCGGAAGAGCTCTGGGCCCTGCCGCCGGCCACCTTTTCGGGTGGCGAACAGCAGCGCGTCAACATCGCCCGCGGCTTCATCACCGACCACAGCGTGCTGCTGCTCGACGAGCCGACCGCTTCGCTCGACGCGCGCAACCGCCGGGTGGTGATCGAGATGATTGCCGACAAGAAACAGAAGGGCGTCGCGCTGCTCGGCATTTTCCACGACGAGGAAGTGCGCGAGGCGGTGTCCGACCGGGTTCTCGACGTGTTGAAATTCTCGCCGCGAAAGACCGCGGCATGAGTGCGAAGGTCGGTATAGAGCCCAGCATCCATCCGACCGCCAGCGTCCACAATTCGACGCTCGGCCGCTACACCGAGGTCGCCGAGCGCTGCCGCATCGACGAGGCGGAGATCGGCGACTATTCCTACATCATGCAGGACGGCTCGGTCTGGTGCGCCACGATCGGCAAATTCGTCAACATCGCCGCCGCCGTGCGCATCAATGCCACCAACCACCCGACCTGGCGCGCCACGCTCCACCACTTCACCTATCGTGCCGCCAACTACTGGGATGACGCGGAGAACGAGGAGGAGTTCTTCGAATGGCGCCGCGAGAACCGGGTGACGATCGGCAACGACGTCTGGATCGGCCACGGCGCGACCCTCCTGCCGGGTGTCACCGTCGGGAATGGCGCGGTGATCGGCGCCGGCGCAGTCGTCTCGAAGGATGTCGAGCCGTATACGATCGTCGGTGGCGTTCCTGCCAAGCTCATTCGTGAGCGCTTTTCGAAGGACGTCGGCGAGCGGATGGACAGGCTTGCCTGGTGGAACTGGGACCATCTGAAACTGCGCGCAGCGCTCGATGATTTCCGCGCCCTGTCGGCCGAGGACTTCCTTTCAAGGCACGACGGCTAAGGGGTTTTTCAACGTGGCGCCGATTGTGACAATGGCGACATAAAACCGACATTCAGCCTTCATCTGCGGCCGCTAATGCCAAGCGGAGACAAGACAGCAGGAAGGCCCGAGCATGAAGTTCGAACTCAGGAACGTCACCCGCCGCTTCGGCGAACGAACGGCCGTCAACGACGTAAACCTCGAGATTCCGCAGGGACAGATGGTCGGCATCATCGGCCGCTCCGGCGCCGGCAAGTCGACACTTCTTCGGATGATCAACCGTCTGACCGATCCATCATCCGGCTCGATCCACTTCGGTGATCTGGAGGTATCGCGCCTGCGTGGCACCGCGCTTCGCGGCTGGCAGCGCGATTGCGCCATGATCTTTCAGCAGTTCAACCTCGTGCCGCGGCTCGACGTGCTCACCAATGTCCTGCTTGGTCGCCTCAACCACCGGTCGACGGTGATGAGCCTCCTCAGCGTCTTCACCCGCGAAGAGCGCATCATGGCGATCGCCGCCCTGGAGCGGCTCGGCATCGAGCAGACCGCGCTCCAGCGCGCCGGCACCCTATCGGGCGGCCAGCAGCAGCGTGTCGCCATTGCCCGCGCCCTGATGCAGGCGCCGAAGATGGTTCTGGCCGACGAGCCCATCGCCTCGCTCGACCCGCTCAACGCCAAGATCGTGATGGACGCGCTGCGCGACATCAACGAGCGCGAAGGCATCACCGTGATCACCAATCTTCACACGCTCGATACGGCACGCGGCTACTGCGAGCGCATCATCGGCATGGCCGACGGACATGTCGTCTTCGACGGAACGCCATCCGAACTGACGGCCGAGGCCGTTCAAGAGATCTACGGCTCGGACCGCGATGGTGCAGGCATCGACGAGTCGATGACCTCCACGAGCATCAATATTCCCGCGCCGCCCCAGCAGGCCGCCCGCCCATCTGCCGGTGTCAACGCCCTGGCCGCAGCCAGCGTCTGACCCGAGCTTCATCGCAAGCCTGCGTCAAAGGCAATTCTTGCAACAGCTGTCCGGGCTGTCCGGACAAACAGGAGACGATCTCATGCTGAAGAAAACTATGCTCGCCACGGTGGCCCTGGTTGCTCTTGCCGGCAACGTCATGGCGCAGGACCTCAAGGAATTCCGCATCGGCATCCTCGGCGGCGAAAACGAAGCCGACCGCCTGCGCAACTTCCAGTGCATGACTGAAAAGCTCCCCGCCGTTCTCGGCGTAGAGAAGGTCTCGCTCTTCCCGGCGGCCGACTATGACGGCGTCGTTCAGGGCCTGCTCGGCGGCACGCTCGACTACGCCGAGCTCGGCGCCTCGGCCTATGCCAAGGTTTACCTGGAAGATGCCAAAGCCGTTCAGCCGATCCTGACCACGGTGCAGACCGACGGTTCGATGGGCTACCACTCGATCATGGTTGCCCGCAAGGACAGCGGCATGACCAAGGTCCAAGACATCAAGGGCAAGAAGCTCGGCTACGCAGACCCGGATTCAACTTCCGGCTACCTCATCCCTGTCGTCACCCTGCCCGAGGCTCTCGGTGGTGCAACGGTCAAGGAATTCGTTGCTGAAACCGGCTTCGGCGGCGGCCACGAGAACCTGGTTCTGGAAGTCGTCAAGGGCACCTTCGATGCCGGCACCACCTGGGGCTCCGGCGTTGGCGAGTTCAAGGACGGCTACTCCTCCGGCAACCTTCGCAAGATGGTCGACAAGGGCATCCTGAACATGGACGACCTCGTCGAACTCTGGAAGTCGCCGCTGATCCCGAACGGCCCGGTCGTCGTGCGCAGCTCGATGAGCGAAGACATGAAGACCAAGTTCAAGGAATTCATGGTCGGCCTGCCGAAGAGCGATCCGGCCTGCTTCTCCGCCGTGCAGGGCGGTGACTTCACGGGTTACGCCGAAGTCGACGTCGACTTCTACAAGCCGATCATCGACGCCCGCAAGGCAACCATCGGCGGCTGATCAGCCTCCTCGTCACAAGGCCGCCGGCGATACTCGTTCGGCGGCCTTTTCTTGAGCCGTATCATCCCGGGATAGCGCCATGCCGACCTCCGTCATCACTCCGACGCTCAGCGAGAGCGGAAAACTGGTAGAGCGCCATTGGCAACAGCTGGCCGGGCAGCGGCGCCTTTACACGGCGCTCTCGATCGTACTGCTGCTGGTCGTGGTCTCCGGATCCCTGTGGTTTGCCAATGAGACCAACTCCGGCAAGTTCTTCGACCGGCTACCGTATTTCTTCGACTTCGTAGGGCAGCTCGTCCCCCGAGATGCGATGGAAATCTGGCGGGCGCTGTTCGACCTGCCCTCCCCCTATGACGACGGCAGCCTGAAATACAACTATCCGGACGGGCGGCTCTACCTCACGGAGAGCATCTATCTGCCCGAGTATTTCTACCAGATGCTGGTGACCATCAATATCGCGATTGCCGCCACGGGCATCGGCGTGTTCTTCGGCTTTATCCTGTCGTTCCTTGCCGCCAAGAACATGACCCCCAACCCCTGGATCCGCGGAACGGCGCGGCGCCTGATGGAACTGCTTCGCGCCTTTCCGGAGGTCGTCATCGCCGGCTTCTTCCTCGCTATCCTGTCGCTCGGGCCTCTGCCGGCCGTCATCGCAGTCGCCATCCACACGATCGGGGCGCTCGGCAAGATGTTCTTCGAAGTCATCGAGAACGCCGACATGAAGCCCGACGAAGGCCTGAAGGCCGTCGGCGCCAACTGGGTGGAGCGGTCGTGGTTCGGCATGGTGCCGCAGGTCATGCCGAACTTCACGAGCTACTTCCTGCTGCGGCTGGAGATCAACGTCCGCGCTTCGACCATCATCGGCGCCGTCGGCGGCGGCGGCATCGGCGAACTGCTGCGCCTCTCGATCGGCCAGGACCACGAAGCCAAGACGCTGGCCATCATTCTCCTGCTGCTCATGACCATCATCGCGGTCGATCAGCTCTCCGCATGGGCCCGCCGCAAACTGGTCGGCGACCAAGCCTTTCAAGCAATCTGAACGGGGGTTGTCATGACCATTCTCAACACAGCCGAAATGGACGCCATCGCCGCCCGTCACCCGGCTCTCCTGCACCGTTCGGTCTGGCAGCGTTTTCGCGTGCCCATGATTGCCGCGGTCATCATCCTCTACTTCATGTTCGCCTGGTGGTTCTTTGCCGTCGGCAAGGTGCTTGGCACCGCCAACTGGGGGCTTGCCGGCAACTACCTGGCGGACTGGGTCTCCTACGAAATCCGCCCGGATCTGGAGATCGCCGAAGACGGCTCGATCCAGATCCTCTACTCCCGTTTCGATCCCATCGGCCCCAACCCCAACCCGGAGTGGCTCGTCGCGAAACGCGAAACGGTGACGCGCACGATCGCAATTCCCGGCAGCACATCGACCGCTCCAGCGCCATCGTCCTCGTCGAGCTTCAGCTTCATGGCGCCTGCCCCGGCGCAGCAGCAGACCGAGGCGACAGCGCCAACGACGGAAACCCGCGTTGAAGAGGTCGTCACGGAAGCCTTTGTCGATCTCGGACCGTCCCGAACCATCGACGTCAATCCCGACCGGGTTGTGCTGACGCGGGGCGACGAGACACTGACGCTTTTGCTCGACCATGGTGCGGACGAAGTCCGGGCGGACGGTCCCCTTCCCGACTGGGCCGAGCAGCGTTCGCCCGGAGCACGGGTGATCGCCTATTTCGGCTTTTCCGGCTGGGCTGACATCAGCGCCGACCGGGTGCGGGTGCGCAAGCGCTTCCTCGGTTGGGAGAACTTCTTCTTCGACACGAATTCCGCCTTCTTCGGCAGATCGCCGGGCGAGGTTGCCGACCTCGTCGTCAGCGGCGAGCGCATAGATCCCATGCAAAGCAACCTCTCGCTTGCCTGGAACGACATCCTCTACAATCCGTCCTGGCAGCATCTCGACGTCTGGACGAAGCTGCTGCAGACCATCGTGATGGCCTTCATCGGCACGCTGTTTGCCATGATCGTCGCCTTCCCGCTGTCGTTCATCGCAGCCCGCAACATCATGCGCAACCGACCGGTGAACCAGATAGCCAAGCGCTTCTTCGACTTCCTGCGGTCCGTCGACATGCTGATCTGGGCCCTGTTCTTCACCCGCGCCTTCGGACCGGGGCCACTCGCAGGTATCTCGGCGATCTTCTTCACGGACACCGGCACGCTCGGCAAGCTCTACGCCGAGGCGCTGGAGAACATCGACGACAAGCAGCGCGAAGGCGTTCGCTCCGTCGGTGCACCGCCCGCCACGGTCCAGCGTTTTGGGGTTCTGCCGCAGGTGATGCCCATCTTTGCCTCCCAGGCGCTCTACTTCTGGGAGTCCAACACCCGCTCAGCCACCATCATCGGGGCGGTCGG
>JBKBXP010000014.1:16772-23951 GCA_046314035.1 Pseudorhizobium sp.
GGCGCCGGCGGTATCGGCCTGAAGCTGTGGGAAGCCATGCGGACCAACTCCGACTGGGAGAACGTTGCCTACATGGTGCTCCTCATTCTTCTCGTGGTGTTCCTGTTCGACGGCATTTCCAACGCACTCCGCACGCGACTGATGGGAACCCGATCCCATTAGTTTCGGCTGCCCCATCATCATTCTGTCATGGAAATCTTCTAGCGCAGGTCCTGTCTTGGCGCTCCATCTCAGATAGGCTCCAAACAGCTCCCTGATTCTGGATATCACCTTGCGCTACGCCATCTATTTTGCACCGGCTCCCGAAAGCCTGTTGACGCAGGAAGCCAATCGCTGGCTCGGCCGCGACGCCTTCTCCGGCGAAATTCTGGGACCACCGACCCCGCTCCCCTTCCCGGTCGAGGACTGGCAGGGTCTGGTGGCCGAACCTCAGCGCTATGGTTTCCATGCGACCCTGAAGGCGCCTTTCGAACTGCGCGAGGGATACTCCGAAGCCGAACTGGTGACCGCCTTCGAGCAGTTTACCGCTTCCGCGACGCCGCTGGAGATCCCGCGCATCGTCATCGGTCAACTGGGTCCGTTCTTTGCACTTGTGCCGCATTCTCTCCATCCGCCGCTGCAGGAGTTTGCAGCGACCGTGGTGGAGGCCTTCGGGCCCTTCCGTGCGCCTCTGTCGGACGCGGATGTGGCGCGCCGTCGGCCCGAGCGCCTGACGGAGACCCAGCGCGCTTACCTGATGCGGTGGGGCTATCCTTACGTGATGGAGGAGCTGCGCTTCCACATGACCCTGACCGGCGCCGTCGACAGCGACATGGCGCAAAGCGTGCACAATGAACTGCGGCGGCGCTTTTGCGCCCATGAGGACGCACCGCTTGCGATCGACGGGCTGGCGCTCTTCAGGGAGGCCCGGCGAGGCGAACCCTTCACCATTCACAGCTGGCGACCGCTTGGCCTGCCGGACCAGAGCAGAAAGATCCTTCCATGACCACCGAGACCGTTCTCTCGAACGCCCGCATCATCCTGAACGACCAGATCCTTGCCGGCTCCATCCTCATCCGCGACGGCAAGATCGCCGATATTTCCGAGGGCAGTGTACGCGCCGGCGAGGATATGGAAGGCGACTACCTGGTCCCAGGGCTGGTCGAACTTCACACCGACCACCTGGAACAGCACTACTCTCCACGTCCGGGCGTTCGCTGGAACACCACGGCGGCCATCCAGGCTCATGACGCGCAGGTTGCCACCTCCGGGATCACCACCGTCTTCGATTGCCTGCGGATGGGTGCCGACGAAGACGGCGGTTTCGAAGTCGGCGAGATGCGCGGCCTGGCGGACGCCATCCAGGCGGCCCAGAAGGATGGACGGCTGCGCGCGGAGCACCTTTTCCACCTGCGCTGCGAAGTCTCTTCCGACAACGTGCTGGAACATTTCGAGGACTTCAAGCAGGATCCCGATGTCCGGCTCGTCTCGCTGATGGACCATGCCCCCGGCCAGCGCCAGTTCCAGTCGATGGACCAGTACATCCTCTACTACAAGGAAAAGCGCGGCCTGAGCGACGAGGCCTTCGCCCATTTCGTCGCCCGGCGGCAGGCGGCTTCCGCACAGTATTCGACCATTCACCGCGATGAACTGGCCCGCTTCTGCGCCGAGCGCGGCATCACGGTGGCGAGCCACGACGATGCTACCCTTGGGCACGTCGACGAAGCGATCGGTCACGGCGTGCGGCTTGCGGAGTTCCCGACCAGCTTCGACGCCGCCGAGGCCTCCCACAAGGCCGGGATGAGCGTGTTGATGGGGGCGCCCAACATCGTGCGCGGCAAGTCCCACTCCGGCAATATCGCGGCCCGGGAACTGGCCGAACGCGGCGTGCTCGACGTTCTCTCCTCCGACTACGTGCCGCTCAGCCTGCTGCACGCGCCCTTCGTGCTTTCCGACGATGTGGAGAGCATCTCCCTGCCCAAGGCCATGGCCATGGTGACCTCCACACCGGCACGGACCGTCGGTCTCGACGACCGCGGCCGAATCGCGACGGGTCTTCGTGCGGATCTCGTTCGGGTGCATCGCGACACCGGTGTGCCGGTCGTCCGTGCGACCTGGCGCGAAGGACGTCGGGTGGCGTGATGGATCGCGCGATCGCAGCCGAGGGCATCGCCGGCGGACGCCTGGTCGTCGTCGTCGGCCCCAGCGGCGCCGGCAAGGATACGCTGATGGCCTTTGCGGCCGGGCGGCTGCGGGACCGGTCGGATGTCATCTTCGTGCGCCGCGTCATCACCCGCGACGGAAATGCCGGCGGCGAGGATCATGACGCGGTCTCGAAAGCCGAATTCGAACGCCGGTTGCAGTCCGGCGGCTTTGCCGTTTCCTGGGAGGCGCACGGCCTCTGCTACGGAATTCCGGCGGAAACTGTGCAGCAGATTGCAGAAGGGCGTGTGGCTGTCGCCAACGGGTCGCGCTCCGCCCTGCCGCACTTCCGGTCAGTCTTCCCGAGCTTGAGGGTGATCAATGTCACCGCCCGGCCGGAGGTGCTGGCCGCACGGCTGGAGGCCCGCGGCCGCGAAAGCCGGGAGGAAATCCTGCGCCGGCTTTCGCGCAGCACCCCGACCCGTTTCGACGACTACGACGTCGTCACGATCGACAACAGCGGTTCGATCGAAGAGGCCGGCGAGGCCATGGTCGATGCCCTCGCCAAGTGTCTCCCGGTGAATTACCCGCGATAGAGATCCCTCAGTGCGCTTCGTCCCAGTTGGACGCGGCGCGGGCATCCACCTTCAATGGCACCCGCATCGAGATCGCCGGCATGGCGGATTCCTCCATCGTAGAAACGATCACCGGCAGTGTCGCCTCGATCTCGCCGTCCTCGACCTCGAAGATCAGTTCGTCATGCACCTGCAGCAGCATGCGGGCCGAAAGTTTTGCCGCCTGCAGCGTCGGCTCCATCCGGATCATGGCACGGCGGATGATGTCGGCCGCGGAGCCCTGAATCGGCGCATTGATGGCGGCGCGCTCGTTGAAGGCGCGGACCTGCGGGTTGGACGAGCGGATTTCCGGATAATAGGCCCTGCGGCCGAAGATCGTTTCGACATAGCCGTGGTCGCGCACGAAGGCCTTGGTGCTGTCCATGTAGTCGCGGATGCCGGGGAAGCGCTCGAAATACTTTTTGATATATTCGCCTGCCTCGGACCGCTCGATCGACAGTTGGTTGGCAAGCCCGAAGGCGGAGATGCCGTAGATGATGCCGAAGTTGATCGCCTTGGCGCGCCGGCGAATCTCGCTCGGCATGCCTTCGACGGGGACGCCGAACATTTCCGATGCCGTCATCGCATGGATGTCGATACCATCTGCAAAGGCCTGGCGCAGCTGCGGGATGTCGGCGACATGCGCCAGAACCCGCAGTTCGATCTGGCTGTAGTCGGCTGAGACGAGCTTGTGGCCGGCAGTCGTAATGAAGGCCGTGCGGATCTTGCGGCCTTCGGTGGTGCGGATCGGGATGTTCTGCAGGTTCGGCTCGACCGAGGAGAGGCGTCCCGTGGTGGTCGAGGCGAGCGAATAGGAGGTGTGGACGCGTTTCGTCTGCGGGTGGATGTAGCCGGGCAGCGCGTCGGTATAGGTGGATTTCAGCTTCGTCAGCTGCCGCCAGTCGACGATCTTGCGGGGAAGATCATGCCCCATGGCCGCCAGATCCTCCAGTACCTGCGCCGAGGTCGACCATTGGCCGGTCTTCGTCTTGGCACCGCCGGGCAGTCCCATCTTGCCGAACAGGATGTCGCCCAGCTGCTTCGGCGAGCCGATGGTGAAGCGCTCGCCGGCCGTCTCGTAGATGGCGTCCTCAAGGGCTGCGGCCTTTTGCGCCAGCTCGCCCGAGAGCCGCGACAGGATCTGCCGGTCGACGGTGATGCCGCGTTCTTCCATCCGCGCCAGCGTCGCGACGAGAGGGCGTTCCAGCCGTTCGTAAACCCGCGTCAGCTGGTCCGCGGCCAGCCGCGGCTTCAGCACCATCGACAGGCGAAGCGTCAGATCGGCCTTTTCGGCCGCATATGCGGAGGCCCGTTCGATATCCACCATGTCGAAGCTGAGGCCCGGTTTGCCCGATCCCGCGACCTCCTTGAAGGTGGCCGGCATGTGGCCGAGCCAGCGGTCCGACAGGGCGTCGAGACTGTGGGGGCCTTTGCCCGCCTCCAGCACATAGGACATCAGCATCACGTCGTCGTAGCTGGCGATTTCGATGCCGTGGCGTTTCAACAGCAGATAGGCATATTTCAGATTGTGCCCGACCTTCAGGACGGCTGCGTCCTCGAGCAGAGGCTTGATCCGGTCGATCGCCTCCCGGCTCGTCAGCTGGTTTTCGGCGCGGCCGCTGCCGAGCAGGTCGTCGCTGCCGGTCTTGTGGCCGAAGGGGATATAGGCGGCACGAATGGCAGTGCCCGAGGGGTTTTGCGTATTGTCGGCCAGCGCCAGCGCGATGCCCGCAAGCTCCGCCTGCATGGGATCGATGGAGGTCCCCTCGGCTTCGAAGGCGACGAGCCCCGTTTCCCGCGCGGCCCGCAACCAGTCCTCGAGCTCCACGACATCGCGGATGGTGACGTAACAGGTCTTGTCGATCTTGGCGGCAGCAAAGGTCTCGGCCCTCGCCTTGGCAAGCGTGGACGGCGTCGAGGTGCCATAGGCATCGACCGCGGCCGGTTTGCCCGAAGCCTTCCTAGGCGAGGTCGGCGTTTGCGTGCTGTCAGTGCCAGTGCCGGTGCCGGTGCCGGCATCGAGATCGGGACCGCGGGCCGCGGCACCCCATTGCACCTCGACGTGGGCGGGCTCGATGGCGCTTGCGTCACAATCGCAGGCATCGGCCACGCGTCGCGTCAGGCTGCCGAATTCCATCGCCTTCAGGAAGGCGATCAGCCTTGGCCCGTCCTGGGTTTCCAGCACCAGGCTGTCCAGCGGCATATCGAGCGGCGTGTCGAGCCGCAGCTCCACCAGCCGGCGCGACAGGCGCGCCTGTTCGGCATTGGCGATGATGCTTTCGCGCCGCTTGACCTGCTTGATCTCGCCAGCGCGGGCGAGAAGTGTTTCGAGGTCGCCGAATTCTTCCAGCAGTTGTGCGGCCGTCTTCGGACCGATCCCCGGGATGCCCGGCACATTGTCGACCGAATCGCCGACCAGCGCCTGCAGGTCGATCATCTTCTCCGGTGCCACGCCCCATTTCTCGATCACTTCGGGAACGCCGATCTGCTTGTCCTTCATGCTGTCGTACATGTGGACGTTTGGCGTCACGAGCTGCATCAGGTCCTTGTCGGAGGAGATGATGGTGACATCTGCCCCGATCGCCTCAGCCTGGCGCGCGTAGGTGGCAATGATATCGTCTGCCTCGAAGCCTTCCGTCTCGATGCACGGCAGGTTGAAGGCGCGCGTCGCCTGTCGGATCAGGCCGAACTGCGGAATGAGATCCTCCGGCGGCTCCGAGCGGTTCGCCTTGTAGTCCGTGTACAGTTCCTTGCGGAAGGTCTTGGAGGAATAATCGAAGATCACCGCAAAATGCGTTGGCGTCACTCCGACGGACGTGTCGCGTGCATCCGTCAACAGCTTCCAGAGCATGTTGCAGAAACCGGACACGGCGCCGATCGGCAGCCCGTCGGACTTGCGGGTCAGCGGTGGCAGGGCGTGGAAGGCGCGGAAGATGAAGCCGGAGCCGTCGACGAGGAAGAGGTGATCACCTTTTTTCATGGGCTATGAAATAGCTTGCAGCATCTCCCCAGTCCACGAAAACTTGACGGAAAGCCACCGCGACGCAGCCTGCCACGGCATCACCCGAACGTTACTGATTTGTAATATGCGCTTCCCTTGAAAAGCCCGTTTCGGCTGCGCATTTCTTGTGGACGGCGAATGATCACGCCGCAGTCTGGCAGTCGGCATCCCCCGCCGCTCCAGACCGGACCAAGGCCTCATCCCCTCTCCGGGCCTTCGTCCAGACATCGAACCGCTGCGGCCGATCCCCCTCCCGGCCGTGGCGGTTTTCGTTTGGCCTTGTGCATCCACGTAGGCTTGGCGAAAGCATGGAGCGCTATATATCGCCTGCATTCGTCAGGAAAAGCCGCAACCCATGGCATTCAATCGATCCCACTGCGCAACCTACCTCGCCGGCCTGCTCGCCAAAGGCTTTTCGCGCTCGCTGCAGACCCGCGCCGCGGACCTCGGCTTTTCGCCGGGACAGTTCCCCGTACTGCTGGAACTCTGGCAGGAAGACGGATTGACCCAGAAGCAGCTTCTCGATCGGCTGGAGGTGGAGCAGGCGACGCTTGCCAATACGCTGGTGCGCATGGAACGCGGCGGACTTATCGCGCGCGCGCCTCACCCCCACGACCGCCGAGCCCAGATCATTCGCCTGACCGATCTCGGACGCGAGCTCGAGAGGCAGGCGATCGAGGCCGCAGCCGAAGCCGATGCCGTCCTCTTCGAGGGGTTCCGGCAATTCGAGCGGGAGCTGATGATGGAATACATGCGAATGGCCATCGACAATGCGCGCAAGCTCTAAGGCTTTGCCAAAGTCCCCTCTCGAAACGCCCCGGTCTTTGCACTAAGGTCGCCGCTGTTCTTGCAGACAGGATTTTCGAATGACCGAGCTTTCCCCCGTTCTCGCCCGCGCCGACCAAAACCTCGAGAAAAGCCTCGAGCGGCTGTTCGAGCTGGTGCGCATCAAGTCCATCTCCACCGATCCGGCCTATAAGGCCGATTGCCGCCAGGCCGCCGAATGGCTGGTTTCGACGCTTTCCGAAATCGGCTTCGATGCCTCCGTGCGCGACACGGCCGGCCATCCGATGGTGGTGGCGCATCATGCCGGCGCCACGCCGGATGCCCCGCATGTTTTGTTCTACGGCCACTACGACGTGCAACCGGTCGATCCGGTCGAGCTTTGGGAGAACGATCCCTTCGCTCCGGCGATCAAGGATCTGGGTGAGGGTCGCAAGGTGATCACCGGCCGCGGCACCGCCGACGACAAGGGTCAGTTGATGACCTTCGTCGAGGCCTGCCGGGCCTACAAGGATGTTCACGGTAGCCTGCCGGTGCGTGTCACGATCCTTTTCGAGGGCGAGGAGGAATCCGGTTCGCCGTCGCTTAAGCCCTTCCTGGAGGCGAATGCCGCGGAACTGACGGCAAGCTGCGCGCTGGTCTGCGATACGGGCATGTGGG
>JBKBXP010000015.1:0-23629 GCA_046314035.1 Pseudorhizobium sp.
ATGAACCAGCAGGCCCAGGATCTGCTGATGAACTCACCGGCACCGGCCTCGCCGCAGCAGCTGCGCGAACTGGCGCTGCGCGTCGTGCCGACCCCGAAGAAGGACTGATCTTCGGTCTCATGCCTGTAAATGCAGACGGCGGCCTCGTGCCGCCGTTTCTGCGTCCGCCGGAGCCGCTTCGACAGCCGCTGACCATCGCGACGTTGCGCCGCAGCAATTTCGCGGCTATAGAGCCTTCATCACAAGGACTCGGGTGCAACCCCCGGGTGGCTCTTCCGGCCGCCGATCCGCCGGACAACGCAAAGCATCATCCTCCCGAACCGGAATGTTTTTTGTCCGGCCGATGCTTCTTTTGCGAAATTATCCCATGATCAATTTGACTGAATACAAGCGCGAATGGTTTTCGAACGTTCGCGGCGATCTGCTGTCCGGCCTCGTGGTCGCGCTGGCCCTCATTCCCGAAGCCATTGCCTTCTCCATCATCGCCGGCGTCGATCCGAAGATCGGCCTCTACGCCTCCTTCTCCATTGCCGTGCTAATTGCCTTCGTCGGTGGACGGCCCGGCATGATCTCGGCAGCGACTGCCGCCACCGCCGTCCTGATGGTCACGCTCGTGCGCGACCACGGCCTGCAGTATCTTCTCGCTGCCACGGTGCTCGCCGGTCTGATCCAGATCGTCGCCGGCCTGCTGAAGCTCGGCTATGTCATGCGCTTCGTGTCGAAATCGGTAATGACCGGATTCGTCAACGCGCTCGCCATCCTGATCTTCATGGCGCAGATCCCGGAACTGACGAACGTGCCGATGCTGACCTATGTCCTGGTCGCCGCCGGCCTCGGCATCATCTACCTCTTCCCCTATCTGACCAAATCGATCCCGTCGCCGCTCGTCTGCATCGTCGTGCTGACCGCGGTCTCGCTCCTGTTCGGCTTTGACATCCGCACCGTCGGCGACATGGGCGAACTGCCCTCGACGCTGCCGATCTTCCTCATCCCGCAGATCCCGCTCAACCTCGAAACGCTGATGATCATCCTGCCCTATTCGGTGGCGGTCGCAGCCGTCGGCTTGCTGGAATCGCTGATGACGGCGCAGATCGTCGATGATCTGACCGATACGCCGAGCGACAAGAACCGCGAATGCGTCGGCCAGGGCATCGCCAATACGGCGACCGGCTTCATCGGCGGCATGGCCGGCTGCGCCATGATCGGCCAGTCGATCATCAACGTGAAGTCGGGCGGCCGCGGCCGGCTGTCGTCGCTGTGTGCCGGCGTCTACCTGCTGTTCATGGTGCTGGTGCTGGGCGGACTGGTCAGTCAGATCCCCATGGCCGCACTGGTCGCCATCATGATCATGGTCTCGATCGGCACCTTCTCCTGGTCCTCGGTCAAGAACCTGAAGGATCACCCGCGCTCCTCGTCGATCGTCATGCTGGCGACCGTCGTCGGCGTCGTCTACACCCATAACCTCGCAATCGGCGTGCTGATCGGCGTGCTTCTGTCCGCGCTCTTCTTCGCCTGGAAGATCGCCCAGATCTTCCGCATCACCTCGACCTTGTCGGCCGATGGCATGCACCGCACCTATACGGTCGAGGGCCAGGTCTTCTTTGCATCGGTGGAGGACTTCAATGCCGCCTTCGACTTCAAGGAGGCCCTCGACAAGGTGACGATCGACGTCAGCCGCGCCCATATCTGGGATATCTCCAGTGTCGCGGCACTCGACATGATCGTCCTGAAGTTCCGCCGCGAGGGCGCCGAGGTGGAGATCCTCGGGCTCAATCAGGCCAGCGAAACCATCGTCGACAAGCTGGCGATCCACGACAAGCCGGGCGCCATGGAACGCCTGATGGGCCACTGAGGAGGAACAAGAATGACAAAGATACTGGCAATGATCGACGGGTCCCAATACGCGCAAAGCGTCTGCGACCACGTCGCCTGGATCGCCAAGAGAACAGAGACGTCGGTGGACCTGCTGCATGTCATCGGTCGCCGCGACATCTCGTCGGAGCCGATCAACCTCAGCGGCAATCTCGTGCTGGGCGCACGCACGGCCCTGCTCGACGAACTGGCCGAACTCGATGCCCAGAAGGCAAAGGTCGCCCACAAGCGAGGCCGCCTGCTGCTCGACGGCGCCAAGGACCTGCTGCATGCAGCAGGCGTGGAGCAGGTCGACACCAAGCTGCGCAATGGCGACCTGGTGGAAACGGTGCAGGACCTGCAGGGGGAAGCAGACCTGATCGTCATCGGCAAGCGCGGCGAGGGAGCCGATTTTGCCAAGGGCCACCTCGGCTCCAACCTGGAGCGGGTGGTGCGCTCTACCCACAAGGCGATCGTCATCGTCTCGCGTGCCTTCAAGCCGATCGAGAAGGTCCTGATTGCCTATGACGGCGGCTCCACTGCGCATAAGGCCATCGACCAAGTGGCCCGCAATCCGATCCTGGCAGGCCTTCCCTGCAAGGTCGTCATGGCCGCCACCGACACGGCGGAAAACCGCAAGAAGATCGATGATGCCTCAGTTATTCTCAAGGCCGCAGGCTTTGCTGTCGAGACCGAAGTCGTTCAGGGCGAGCCTGGAAAGGTCATCTCCGACATGATTGAGCGCGACAAGTTCGACCTGCTGGTGATGGGCGCATACAGCCATTCAAGGCTGCGCAGCCTCTTCCTCGGATCAACCACGACAGAGATGATCCGATCCTGCAAGGTCCCTGTCGCTATCCTCCGGTAGATGAGGAAGTGCCATGCGCACGATTGAAGATGCCGATGTCATAGAGGAGTTCAGGCAACGCCTCCTGAGGGAACTGGCTGAGATAGTTTCTCTCATTGAGGACAGCCGGGATTACCGCGCGCCTGTAGAGCTCGATCAGCAAAGCGTCGGACGCCTGTCACGCATGGACGCGATGCAGCAGCAGGAGATGGCCAAGGATATCACCCGGCGTCGACTGCACCACAAGGTAGCCATGGAACGGGCGCTGTCGCGTCTTCGAGACGGCGAGTTTGGCTACTGTACCACCTGTGGCGAGCCTATCGCCGTACGCCGGCTGGAGATCGACCCGACGTTCGAACAATGCGTGAGGTGCGCCCCCTAGCGGCTACACTTCAAGAGGGAGAGACGAATGGCCAGAAATCACACGCTCGTCTTTATCGACGGCAGTCACTACGACCGGCTTCGAACAGCACTGGAGACACCGCTCGACCTGCGCAAACTGGTCGATGTGGCTGTCAACGGACGCGCCGTCGACCAGGCACTTTTCTATCGTGACCGGCGCGACGAGGGCGAGGAGCAGCGCCTGAAGAAGCTTTTTGACTGGCTTGAGCGCAACGGTTTCGTTGTCAAAAGCCGGCGGCATGAGAAGGACGAGGCGCGCGAGCGCTATGGCTCCAATCTGATCGATCTTGCGATCGATGCGCTTGAGCTGAGCCAGGAGGGCGATCAGGTCTTCATCGTCGCCGGGGACAAGAAGCTTCTGCCCTTGTGCTTCGCGTTGAAGGGGCACGGCGTTGCGGTCACCCTCGTCTCCACCATCGAAGCTCCGGCAACTATCGCGCCTCCGGACGTGCTGCTTGATGCGGTCGACGAATTCGTCGATATCGCCGATTTCCTGAATGACGTTTCCGCCGACCCTCCTCGTCAGAAAGAGGATCAAGGCTTGCCGAGAGAGTGACACGGCGACGATCTCGAAACCTGTACCATCGCCGTATGATGTTGACGACTACCTGAAGCCTTCGGCTAGCGTTGGAGAGAAGGTCCGCCCGTAGTACTGTTTCTGCAGGGTATAACACCGGAGCTAGAATAATGACTGAACCCGAAGTGGTGAATGAGCGGCCGGTGGTATCGCTGAACCAGCTCAATCACACCGCCTCATTTGTATTTCGTGGCCATTTTTATCCACTCCCAGGCCAGTACTTCAGTGTCGGAGAGGCCACGAAAGCTGCCGAAAGCCGATGTCGCGCACTGGGATGGAAGGGTTGATCCTGTGCCGGCGGTAACCTCTCCTTATGGGCTGGCCACTATCGCTGCGCCCATAAGGACTAGGGTTTGGCTGGTGTCTTCGACGACCTCGTCATCAACGAGACAGATTGAGGTCGTTTGCTGGCTGACATCCAGTCGGGCATAATACCTCATGGCGGTTCTCCTCAGCCACGATTAGAGAACGCATCGGCCACGATCCGGAAATGCATGAATCAAGGGCGTTCCAAGCCTTCGGCAATGAGCCGCTTCGGCGTCAGGGCGGGCCGGGTCATCTTCCGTCCATCTTGACTGTGAAGCCTTGCGCCTCAAGCTCCCGGACTGCGGCGTCAACATCATTGAAGTTGTGCATGTCCTCCACCGCCGTCGTCAGCCCGTGGAGGCTCTTCTGCAGCCGCCAGCGGAATGAACCCATGTGGATCACCTCGTAGAGAGTGAAATCATTCTCGCTCATGCTGCACCTCCTGAATTCCTGCCGGTGTACGTAATCCGCACTATCTCACGTTGCACCGCGTCGAAGAAGGCTCCAATCTCGTAATCTACCTGTCGCTTGGACTTCTGTGGTTGCTGCCCGTTTGGCAAGACGTTTCTGACCTTCTTTGACGTGTGATCGAGTGCGGTCTTCTGTCAGGCCTTCGTTGCGGGGATCGCAAAGGCCACCGGCCGGTGGTGATCTGCGGAGCGGGTCCAAACCTTAAATCCCGAGCTGCAGGCTCAAAGTAGCGCCCATTCAGGTCGTCGACTTCTCACACCTCCTTGCAAGTCCGGCAATCCGCGGCAGTTTCCTTTCATGCCGCCATTGCCGGATCTGGGTCTCGATAATCTTCCCGCTTTGTCAGCATGGCCCATACTGTTCGCCAGTGCGATCGCCACCAGCATGCGCGGCTTCTTCGCGAGCATCCGTGAAAGCCACGATCCTTGTACGGGCGGTTTTTGACCCCGCCCAACTCAAGCGAGCCATTGCCCCGAGGATCAGGAGCCTGCGGATGTCGGCCTGACCAGCCTTCGACACCCGGCCAAGCCTTTCTTTTCCGCCAGAAGAAAGTTGTCGTGGAACGAGGCCGAGCCAAGCGTCAAAGTTACGACTGCATCGGAAGCTCTGCATCGCCGCACCGCCGGCGCAAGAGCTTTGATCACAACGGACAGCACCACGAGGAGAAACGCTCGACGAGGATGTTCAACTGCCAAGAAAGGGCGATGATCAGCCGGTATCGGGAGCGAGTAGCGTTGGCCGTGACGTCCGAGACTGCGGAATATGCTCTGTCCGCTAGCTGATTATCTTACCCGGCGCCGTCGCCGCGTCGTGCCAATCTGATACTGTTGATCTTGCTCGGGCGATTGAGTTACGTAGGTTGGTTCTTCTTGAGATTGCCTCCACCTTCCGAACTGTCGTCAGCTGAGGGTGCTTGGGGCATGCTCTTCGGTTTAGCGTGTTTCTCTTGTCGCGCAAGTGCGGCCAGATAACCAGCTTCAAATGCCTCGCGGGTCCGTGCAGGATCTCGGTTGCAACGACCGACATGGCCTAGCTGCTCCCACCATGCGTTCCATGCGTCCTTTACCGCCATAACCATAAGCGCTTCCTATTCGACAAAAGGATCGTAGCAGATGCTCTGAGGCCGGGAACGGGCGCCGACGCGCCAGCAAAAGTGCGTCAGAGCCAACTCTCAGTGGAAGTCAAAATTCATGCGACCTCCAAGGAAGCAGCACCCCTGATCAGATATCGCGGAAGGGTGTTGAACTCATTCGCTGACGATACCGCAAAACGAATGGTTCGCAGAGAGCCCTCATCCTTTGCCTTTTCGACCACTGCCTCAGTGGCCGCGGCGGCAGCCGTTGAGACCGGGCAATGCACCCCCACGCCTGACGTGAGTGGCAGCGCGATTGAGGTGATGTCATGACGTTCGCAAAGCTCAAAGGCATTCTTGAAGCAGCACTTGAGCACTTCCTTCAGCAAGCTATCGTCGGGCGAGGAGGGCGGTCTCGCATAGATAAAGAACCTGTCCGGCTGCACCTGCCGAAGAAGCGCCTGGCCTTCGCGGAGATCGTCTAGTTCCTGGTCCACCGGATGGGAAACCACCTTCTCCTCGAAGTTCACGTAATAAAAAAGGGCTTCCACATCAGACTGATTATCAACGTCGCTTTGCAAACAGCGGACGCTCAAATTACCGATCGAAATATTCATGGTGTCACCTCTGTTGTCGTGTGGTGGCTTTCAGACCTGGTCCCTTCTTCCTCAGGTACTCGACCTTCTGCGTCAGACTGTGATCATCCATTTCGCGCAGGTCAGGGATAAGCTGCCGCAGATCCGCCAGCCCCATATGCGGTTTGCCAATTAACAGCCGTGCAATGAGCCGATCGACCGCAGGATCCAGTGCATCATTCCGCATTACAGACCTCCTTGTTGGCCTTCGTGAGACGATGACAGCGGCAGGAGACGGCCGGATGGTCAATCCGGGCTCAGCGGAATGGCCCTGGCAAGGTCCCTCCGCTTCATGAGCGCAGACGTCCTGCCTTAAGCCATTCCCGTTTCTGTTTGGGAACAGCTTTTCCTAGCAAATCCCATACCATTCTTGTAGTAGAAACTTGGCCTAAGGCGGTGCAAAGCCGTCCATGCGCATCAGCCACACCTGCGATGGACATCTGCGAGAACAGCAATGAGCTCCCACAGTTTCAACGGCCCCGACGATTTCTGGCTTTTTGAGAAAGAGGTGACGTCGCGGTCTCGCTACATTCGCTCATCCCAGGCGAGCGCGTTCCTACACGCCGCGGTCTCGACGTCGCGCCAAAGGCTGCGGACCATCAATGCAGGGTCGATCTTCTGGCGCGCGCAAATCGGCCATCGGTGGACGGATGATGCAGCCGCGGGCAAGCGCATCCCACTTCCCCATCCGGAGGCGCGCATGAAACCATGGGACGACCGCGCCGTCGAAGGCCGACTCAATCCCAAGGGAATACCCTGTCTGTATTTTGCCACCAATCGCGAAGCGGCGATGTCGGAGGTTCGACCCGGTATCGGCTCCATTCTCTCGGTAGCCCGGTTCAAGACACTCCGGGATCTGATCCTCATCGACTGCAGCCTTTTCACCGAACCATTTCGAAGTGACGGAACGGCACTGGCACCCGACCAGGTCGAAAGAGCGGTCTGGTCCCACATCGACTATGCCTTCTCTCGTCCCGTCATTCGCAGCGAAAACACCGCCGGCTATGCGGCCACTCAGGTCCTGGCCGAAGCGTTCAAGACGGAAGGTCACGATGGCGTGATCTATCGCACTGCCTTTTCGGAGGAAGGGCATAATATCGCGCTTTTCGATCTCTCCTGCGCTGATTTCATCGACGCTTCACTGTTCAAGGTCTCCAAAGTGCATTTCGAGTTCGATGACGCTCCCTAGGCTTCGATATGTCCTCAAGCATGTGCTTACGTTTGGAGGAAGTCCGGAAACCTTTTCTTAGACCTCATCGGCTAGCTTGGCTGGAGGGAGCTTTTGAAATGAGCGTTCGGACAGTCTGCAAGACACTTGCAATGACAGTGACTTTTGCGGGCGCAAGCAGCGCCCTCGGCTACGGCCTTGGTGGCCATGACCTGCAGCATGCATGGAGCCATGCCACCTTGCTGTTCGTCATCAGCGCGTGTTTGTCGCCGCTGCTGATCTTCCCGCTCGTACGCAAGACGCACCTGCTGCTGGATGCCCAGCGGCGGCTGACTGAACTCGCCAATACCGATGCCTTGACCGGATTGCCCAACCGCCGTTCGTTCTACCAGTCTGCAGAAAAACTGGCGGACCACGAGACAGCACTGGCCGCAATCATTCTTGATATTGACCGCTTCAAGGATCTCAACGACAGCTTCGGCCATGCGGTGGGGGATCAGGTCCTCAAAGAGGTGGCGACCCGGATCGCGGTCTGTCTTTCCGCCTATTCCCCGCCCGCAATCGCCTTCGGTCGCATCGGCGGCGAGGAGTTCGCCTGTGTTCTCTCAGGAAGCCTGGCCGCCGAAGTTGAGCATGTCTCGCAAGCGCTGGCCGAAGCGATGCGGTCGGCACCCGTTTTCGTGGATGGCCGCCAGCACCGGGTGACGGTTTCTGTAGGCTACCACCTGCGGCTAAAAGATCTGGATCTGGACGAGGTGATGAAGCAGGCTGACGCCGCCCTTTACGCCGCCAAGGCAGCAGGACGTAACCAGGTCGCAGCATCGGATGCCTTTTCCACATGGAACGAGCGCCTGAGGGTTGAGAGTCAGAGTGCTGCTTAAAGTGTGCGCAGCGCCCTACACAAATAGATCCGAGCCACTATAATAGACCTATCCCGTAAATTGGGGAGAGCTGACGACCGCCGCAGTACAGCGGATCGGCGTCTGCGGATCCCTTGTCTCTCGCCGTCAGAAACCTCTGCGCGGGCATGGCGCCGGTTGCACCACTGGAAGGAGTTCAAATGGATCGCAAGAGTGACAGTGTCAGAGCACCCTCTTTCATGGAAGATACGAGAGATGAGGACATCATCAATCCCTTCGGCTCGGGCCCGGTGCCCGATCAGGAGGAAGGCCAGTTTGTCGGCCAGGAGGCGCTTGAGGCGGAACCGCTGAAGTTTCGCCCTGGCACCAGCCCCGCGACAGTCCGCAGCATCCACCAGTACGCGCAGATTTTTGGTGGAGGAAGCGTCCAGTTGAGGCAAGACGGGGAGATTATGTCCCTCGTGTTGATGGAGAGCCGCGACCGGCAGCTCCTGCTGGATCAGTTTGATAAACATCTGGTCGAGTAGGCGAAGCAGGCCTTTCCGGCCCGAGCCCGTTCTATTGCGTCATCACCCAGCAGCCGCCGCCATCCGCTTTGATGCCTTGGCAGGCATTCTGCGCATGCTCGACGCCCGGGAAGCCGACAAACCTGACGCGGAAGAGGCTTGTGTCATTCGTTGTGATGCGGGTCACCAAAGGCGTCGCCTGCGACAGCAGTGCTGCAAATTTCGCCTGTGCCAAACCCGATATTGCCAGCGCCTGATCCTGTTGCGGTACCGCAGCAATCTGGATCGCCCAACTGCCTGACACCATGGGGACCGCGCCCGTCACCAGGCGATCAACCGCCAGCTCAACGGGCAAGGGGCCTGAGGCGGGAAGCAGGTTCTGGGGCAGTTCGCGCGTGTGCGCCACCTGAAGACCCCGCGTCCGGCTCTGCGACGCCTTGGGAAGGTATCGATTAAGGAGATCGCGCATGTGGGCATCGCGGCTCGCCCCCGTGCGGCCACCGAGCACGACGGCGACCACCGATCGTCCGTTCGACTTGACGGAAGTCACCAGATTGAACCCTGATGCGCGGATATAGCCTGTCTTGATCCCATCCACGCCCGGATAGGATCCCACCAACCGGTTGTGGCTCCGCAGCGTTTGGCCACCGATCTTGTAGGCCCGCGTCTGGAACAATCCATAGTGGTGAGGGAAGTGCTCGCGTAGAGCCAAGCCGAGCATGGCCATGTCTCTCGCTGTCGTGACCTGGCGACTGTCCGGCAGTCCGTGTGCGTTTCGAAAGCTTGTCGAATGCATCCCAAGCGATCTTGCCTTGGCCGTTGCCATGGCAGAAAATTTCGCTTCCGAGCCGGCCAGGAATTCACCCAGCGCCGTTGCGACATCATTTGCAGATTTCGTCACCAGGGCATGCATGGCATCATCGACACTGATCGTGCCGCCGGCCCGGATCCCGAGCTTCGACGGTGGTTCCGCCGCCGCGTTTCGCGAAATCGTGATCTTTGAGCTGGTTTCGAATCGACCCGCGTCCAGTCCCTCGAAGGTCAGGTAGAGCGTCATCATCTTCGTCAAAGATGCGGGATAGCGCTGTTCCTCGGCACTATCTGCATACAGAACAGCACCAGTGTTGGCATCCAGGACATAGCCTGCGTACTTCTGGTTGGCTTTGGCAGCCGGTACGGCCACCGAAACTGTGGCCAGCGCCGACAATACGACGATCAAGAGAGCCCATACCGGGGTCGTGTGGACGCTCCGGCAAAAAAAGGTTTGAGCTGTCGACATTGATGATCTTCCTCTATTTACGGGATCGAGAGGAACAAGCCCTTGGCGGCTCCTGGAACCAGGCTAAGCGGTGCTGGTTAACGGAAGGTGAGCGACCATGGTTAAAACCCGAAACCAATGGTTCGTGGCAGCACCCTCTCGGGCAGTTGTAGGCGAACGCGATGATCGGCGCCATAGCAGGAGACATCATTGGATGTCGCTTCGAGGGACAAGCAGCTCCACCGAAGCAATTTCAGCTGTTTCATCCCTCCTGCCGGTTCACCGACGACACCGTATGCACGCTCGCTGTTGCAGAGGCGCTTATGCAAGAACCGCGGGATTTTGCCGCCTCGTTGCGCAAGTATGTGCGGCGATATCCGGACGCAGGCTAGGGCGAGCTTTTCTTCAGATGGGCCACCACAAACAGCTCCGCCTATGGCAGTTGGGGCAATGGTGCCCCCATGCGCACCTCCGCTGTGGGCTGGCTATCGTTCTCGCTGAACGACGTTCTACGGTCGTCAGAAGAGCAGGCGTCCGTGACGCACGATCACCCAGACGCCGTTGCAGCGTCGCAAGCTGTGGCCCTGTCGATATTCTACCTGCGTTCCGGGGAGGACGCCGCACAACTGCGACACCACCTGGAAACTCGTTTCGGCTATTAACTCGATCCAGCCGTCGCTCTGATTTCAGACGGTTTCCAGATTGCCGCGAAAGCTGCGGTGACACCGTCGTTGTGTGCGGCACTGACCGCATCCAGCTGGGAGGATGCGGTCAGAAGGGTCATCGCACTGGGTGGCGATACCGACGCTTTGGCATGCATTGCCGGTGCTGTGGCCGAAGCACGCTTCGGCGTACCGCAGGATGTGGCTGCATACGCCTGCAAAGCTCTCCCGAACGACCTCCTCGTGTCCTCGACGCGTTCCGGCGACGGCGGGCCGTATGGCTGAGTGATGATCTATACGACGTGAGACTTCATCGCCGCGACCCCGGTACTGAAAGGACCGGCGCCATCACGAGTGCCGCGTTCACGTTTCCGAAAAAGAGACTTGCGCAGATTCTAAAATGTCCTATCTTAGTGTTTAGTTCGCTCTGCAATTGACCACGGATGTACTGGCAATCGTATCGAGGCGGCTGAGGAAGGTCGGGTTTCATCCCGGCCTTTTGTCTTTTATCCAACGCCCTGCGTTGAGCCTGCCATCGATCTGGGAGCCGCCCTTTCCTCAAAACAAACTCAAAGACCGCGCCAGGTCGAACTGGTGCATTATGCGGCAACCCGAATGTCAACCAGGGCGAGCTTCTTGTGCACCATCACCTGCTCGATCGCCGCCGCCAGGACAATCGCCAGTTCCTCGCTGCGCTCTACTGTTGCAGTCCAGGCGCGGCTCGCCTGCGCCACTTTGGTGTAGTCCGGTGACGGCTTTAACGACACGAGCGGCATAGTGTTGGACTTTGCTGCGTAGCCGTCCGGATA
Source organism: Pseudorhizobium sp. (assembly GCA_046314035.1). Taxonomy (GTDB): domain Bacteria; phylum Pseudomonadota; class Alphaproteobacteria; order Rhizobiales; family Rhizobiaceae; genus Neorhizobium. The sequence continues at coordinate 11,425 of JBKBXP010000015.1, forward strand.
GACCCCAAGAACCGATTGACGTACGGCGCCCCACTCGCTGTTGTTGAGGATGAGAATGAGAAGGGGTAGTTCTAGTGCCTCGGCAATTTGATGACACGCGACGGGGTTGGAGAACATGTAGGATCCGTCGCCCATAGTTGCGATGACCAGCTTGTCACGATCGGCAAGCTTCATTCCCAGCGCCGTCGGGAATGACCATCCCAAGCCTCCGGAATGGGGCTCCTGGTACCAGGCGTCGTGCGCGGCAGCGCTCAACGGCTCAAGTGGCACGCCGAGCTCCGAGAGGATCGTTGGCTCGCGTCCTTTGACGGCATCGGCCAGAGTTGCGCTGACAAACGCCTTCGTCATGTGTTCTCCTGCGCCCATTCGTGCCTCACGGCGAACCGCTTTACGTCGCGCTTGAGCGGCGATCCGAACCTCATCATGGCGAGCTTCCCGCGTGGATGCCGTTGCTTGCAGATATGGATCGGCAGCAAGAAACAACTGACGAATGATGGTGGCGGTATCGCCGACGAGCGTGGTGTCGGCGGGAAATCCGCGGATGGGGAACCGCGCATAGAGTGGATCCGCCCCTATTTGAACCACATGGCAATCTTCCCGCAGCGAATGGGATTGTGGTGACCAGGGTGCCAGGCAATCGACGACAAGGACGAGATCTGCTTGCTGCAGCCAGCTCGCCGGGTCGACTCCGACTGCCATCGGATGCTCGGTCGGCACTGCGAGTTGGACAGCCCAGTACTGGCACACAGGAATTGCCCAGTCGTTGGCAAAACGGCAAAGTACTTCAAACCCGGCCTTTGAGCCTGCTCCGCGCTGCGCAATGATCAGGGGAGACTTGGCTTGCGCCAGCAGCGCTGCCACTGACTGCACGTCCTCTTCGCGGGGTCCAGAAGATGCCGACTTTACCCGGATCCGTTGTCGAATGTGGTCCTCGTCGCAAGGCTGGCAAAGAACCTCACGGGGCAGGGAAACGTATACAGGGCCCCTTGGCGTCGAGTTGGCAATGGCATGGGCGCGGTCCACCACGTCTGTTGCCTGTTCGGCAAATCGTAATTCATAGTCCCATTTTACGGCCTCCCTCACAAGCGCCGCTTGGTCGCGCATCTCCTGGCCCCAGCCGATGGGAACCGTCCGCGAACCCAGTCTTTGCTTCTCTGTGACCGGCGTTCTGCCCGAGAAAAGCAGAACAGGGATTTGTTCAGTTGCTGCATTGATGGCGCCAATGGCACAGTTGGCAAGACCCACGTTGGTGTGCGCCATCACGGCCTGAGATCGGCCCGTAGCCAGATAGTAGCCGTGCGCCATTCCCATGGCTGCGTGCTCATGCGGTATCACAATGGCATCAGGCAGCGCGATCTGCTTGGCAGCCGCTTCCGCAAGTCCTTCGATGATCGGAGGAAAGTCAGTGCCCGAATTGGCGAAAATGTAGTCGACACCCAGTGCTTTCAAACGTGCAAGAATTGCCCCACCGGCTGTCATGGTTCTCTGGCGCTCTCGTTCCATGGTCATTCCCTGTCTTGGCTGATCGAAATGCAGCTTCGCACGATTTAGATTGGGTAGTGGATCTCGCCGTCTTGCACCGTCAGCCACCGCAACTCGGTAAACTCTCCGATACCCGCCTTGCCACCGAAACGGCCATAGCCGGAGGATTTCACACCGCCGAAGGGCATTTGCGCTTCGTCATGGACCGTAGGGCCGTTGACATGGCAGATCCCGGATTCGATCCGGCGGGCGATATTCAAGGCGCGGTTGACATCACGACCGAAGACGGCGGCCGACAGGCCATATTCCGTGTCGTTTGCCACCCGCACCGCCTCATCGGCGGAGCCTACCCGTACCACGGCAGCGACAGGCCCAAAGCTCTCTTCAGAGTAGATGCGCATCGCCGGTGTCACATGGTCCAGCAGCGTTGCATCCATCAAGGTGCCGTTGAGGCCGCCGCCAGCGGCAAGAGTGGCACCTTTGGAGATGGCATCCCTGACAAGGACATCGACCCGCTGAGCCGCCTGCTGGTCGATCATTGAGCCAAGCGGAGAGTCGCTGCGTCGTGGGTCGCCAGCCTTGAGCGTGCGCACTTTAGCGGCCATGGCTTCCACGAATTGGTCGGCTATCTTGTTGTCCACGACCAAGCGTTCGGTGGACATGCAGATCTGGCCCTGGTTCATATAGGCGCCGAACGCGGCGGCGGCGACAGCCTGGTCGACCTCCGCATCGTCGAGCACGACGAAGGGGGCTTTTCCTCCGAGTTCAAGCAGGGCCGGCTTCAGATGACGAGCAGCGGTCTCGGCGATGATGCGCCCGACCCGGGTGGAGCCGGTAAAGTTGATCCGCCGTACGGCCTGATGCGCAATAAGAGCGTCAACGATCGGCCCTGCATCTTCGGGTGCATTGGAAAGGGCGTTCAGCACCCCGTCTGGAAGACCGGCTTCATGAAGTGCATCAACAATCAGACGATGCGTCCGCGGGCAAATCTCGGACGTCTTCATGACGACCGTATTGCCGCAGGCCAGGGGCATGGCAAGCGCGCGCACCCCCAGGATGACGGGCGCATTCCAGGGCGCCATTGAAAGCACGACCCCCGCCGGCTGCCGCACTGCCATGGCCAGACTACCGGCTCTGTTGGAAGGGATGACCTCGCCATTGATTTGCGTCGTCATCGCAGCGGCTTCGCGCAGCATATCAGCGGCCAACCTGACATTGAACATGGCCCATCCGGCGGTGGCCCCGGTCTCGGCGGCCATTGCGGCAACAAACTCCTCTGCTTTGCCCTCCAACTGATCTGCGGCAGCGTTGAGAAGCTTGCGCCGTTGGCCCGGAGCCATGCCAGCCCAAGCGGGAAACGCCCGCGCTGCAACATCGGCAGCACGCCGAGCATCGGACACGGAGGCTGCGGCGGCCGTCGTCGCAACTTCTCCCGATATGGGATTCACGCGCTCGAAACGACGTCCATCGGAGGCTTGCACTTCCACGTTATTGATCTTCAGCCCTAGGGTGCTCATGCGCTATCCTCATTGTCATCACGAATGATATCTGTGGTCGAGTAGGTGGTGCTTGTCGGCCCAGTTCCAGGCGTGGGCGCCAGCTTCGGGTTGCGTCGTCGACGCATGTTCAGTGGCTCACAACCCGAGCCATCTGGTGGCGTCAAACAGGGGTGCTGGCCATGCCAGCTTGAGCAACTTGTCAAACAGCAGCCAGGCAACAAGCCAGAACCCAGCGGTGACGAGCAGGGTCAGAACCGGCCGCTCACGATTGATCAAAAGATAACCGGCCATGAAGATCGGAAGAGCGAGCAGCAGCCCGATCGCCCACGACAGGATGCCAAGCGCGATCAGCAACAGCAGGTAGTGCAAGCCGCGGGTGAGAATGATCTGCGGTGCAAGATCTCCAAAATCCGTTTCCAGATCGAAGTGCTGGGCCTCTGCAGCCTTTGTGTCAGCCTTGTAGTCCACTCGCACGAAGCTCGTCAGCAGCGCCACAGTCGATGTCAGGAGTCCAATCCCCGCAGCGACCTGCGGCATGATGCCTGCCATGAATTGCCATTGCAGGGCGCTGATGAGAGCCGCTGCGAAGATGAACGTCAACATTAGGGAAAAGACGCTGTCGAGGGTCATGCTTACGTGGAGACGGACTCCCTTGATCTTTTCCCCCTCCCGGCGCGACTTGACCAGCCGCCCCAGCGCCACGAAGAGGAGGAAAAGCAGGGTCGCCACCAACAGCACGGCAACCCAGGGCCGATAGACAAAGTCCATGCCGTGAATGTTGTACGAGATGAAAAAATACTTCTCGATGAGAGGCGCGAGTATGAACGCCAGGAAGAGAGGCGCTCGCGGCCAACGGGCGCGCTTCATGATCCATCCCAGCGCACCGATCAGCAACAGGAACAGGCCGTCCTGCCATTGGCGTGTGGACTGCAGAGCGCCGGCAAACACCACGAGGCTGATGATTGGTACCAGGATGGCCGGTCGAACGAACACCACAAGTGACAGAGGCCGCGCGAGAGCCAAGGCCAGGATGCCGCCCAGAATATTGGCGAGAACCACCGCCCAAACCATGAGATAGGTGAGATCCAGGTTCGTGGTCAGCATGTTTGGTCCGGGCGCAATGCCATGAAGCAGCAATGCTCCCAGAAACAACGCCATGGGCGCTGACCCGGGAACGCCAAGGGCGACCGTTGGAAGCAATGCGCCGCCAACGGTGGCATTGTTTGAGGATTCGCAGGCGATGACGCCGCGCACGTCCCCCTGGCCAAAGTTTTTCGGCTCCTTGCTGACCATAGATGTATAGGAATAGATCAGCCAGGGGATGACCGTGGGACCAATTGCCGGAATAACACCGAGCGCCGAACTTGCGGTTGCGCTGCGGGTCACTGGCCATAGGTTGGCAAGCGTGTCTCGGAAGCCTCTGCCGACACCCTTGAGGTTCGACGCCTTTCCATCAGCAGCGATCGACTTGCGCAAAATCGCAAGATCGGCGAGCTCGGGAAGTGCGTAAATGCCCAGAGCGATCACCAGGATGTGCAGGCCATCCCAAAGGTAGATGGTGCCGAAGGTCCACCTCAACGTGGCTGTGTTTGCGTCCTGACCAATAAAAGCCAGAAGTACGCCGATCAGGGCGGCACCGACGCCCTTGGCCATCGATCCGCCTGCAAGCGCCCCGACCATTGCCAGACCGAGGACGCAAAAACCAAGCAGCTCTGGCGATGTCGCACCCATGAGCACCGGTGATGACACGGGAATGATGATGAGCAAGAGCAGAGCGCCAATGATCCCGCCGAGCACCGAGGAGGTAAAGGCGGCGCCCATCGCACGGCCGGCCTCGCCGCGCTTGGCCATCGGATATCCGTCCAAGACCGTGGCCATGGAGGTCGGCGTTCCAGGCACCCCAAACAGGATGGCAGGAATACTGTCTGCGGTCGACATGACGGCAAGAGAGGCAATCAGGAAAACGAGTGCATCGTTGGCGGCCATGGAAAACGTGAAGGGGAGCAGCAATGAGAGCCCCATCAAGCCACCGACGCCCGGGATTACCGCCAGGAGCGTACCGATAATCACTCCTAAACCAAGGTATAAGAGCGTTTTAACCTGGAACAACGCGTAAACGGCATCGCTCATCGACTGGATGATGTCGGCTTCCACTGAGGGATCTCCCTTGGAGCGGCTTTATGTTCACTTGTACGCGGCCGCCTGGCGCGCCGTGAGGGCCGTCCTGCCGGCGGCAAGGCCGGCGACGAAGAGAGCCTCCGCCGCCCACTAGGCTATGGCGTCACTGGACCGTGACGAGGCTCTTGAACCACTGCTTGACACTGTCGTCGACGGTCATGGATTCGCTGAGCAGGTTCTGCAGCCATTCACCCGATTCGTAGTTGAGCGGGATCTTGCGCTCCTTGGCTTCGGCTACGAGCTCCGGGTCCGTCATCGTCTTGGTAAAGACGTCACGCAGATAGGCGATGCGATCTTCCGGAACTGCAGGCGGCGCCAGAAGCCCAAGGCCGATCCCGGCGGACTGAGCTACGGCCTGGACCTGCCCATAGGCAGGGTTGTTCTGCTCCACCATGTCAAGCAGGTTGGGAACATCTTCCAATCCTTCGATCGGTTCGAGCCCAAGGTGACCGAGGACCTTGATCTCGCCGCTTTCCACCAGGTGCCACTTGTTTGCGAGCAGATTTGCGGGTTCGGCAGTCGTAGACATTACCTCTCCCTGCTCCATCGCAAGAAAGGCTGGACCACCGCCCGAATAGCCAGCGACATGCTTGAACTTCGTCCCCAAGGCATCATTGGCAACCGTCATGAACTGGTCCAGTGACGTTCCGATCGTCATGATCGAGTGCGTGATCTCACTGTCGACCTTCGCCGCGTCCTGCAGCGTTTCGACTCCCGCTTCCTTGCGCGCCACGAAGACCCGCGGATTGTCAACGATCCGCCCGATGGCGTTGAACTTTTCGGGCTCGTAGCGGGACGCTTCAGGGGTCGAAAATGTGCTGGAAACCACGGCCGGGACGGGCATACCAAAGGTCGTCCCGTCTGCTGGCGCCTGATTGTACAGGTAGTTGGCCATGATCGCTCCGCCACCTCCGGTGCGGTGCTCCAAGACCATTTCCGTGCCCTCGGGCAGGTGCTTGGCGGCATACTTCATGAACAGCAGCAGGTAGAGGTCCATGGTTCCTCCTGCTCCGGTGCTGCTGACCACTCGTAAGGTCTTGTCCGCGAAAAATTCCTCGGCGGATTGTGCAAATGCGCTTGGCACCAGCAGAGTGCATGCAAGCAATACCGAGAACGCGCCTCGTTTGATCATCGGATCCTCCCAAATCACTAAATTCACCAGGGCGATGGTCCTCTCCACCGCTCCCTTTCCTGTTGTACAGGCAGAATACCAGTCATATAATGAACTTTTCAGGGAAACGATTGCACAAATAGGGGATTGATGACGAAGTCGATGGATTCACGGGCATGGCACAGAGGCGAGCCAGCGCGACCGTTTGCCATCCCATTCCGGGCGGGCCTCCAAAGCCAGTCCTGGACATTCTCCGGCTCCACCGCAGTGGCGATCCTGCTTCGCGGCGGCGATTACGAACTGGACATCAAGCAGCATCCGCGCCCCATCTCCGGACGCGGCTTCGTCTGGATCGCCTCACGCAGCCCGGTTGTGTTTTCGGCCCGTGCCGGCTCCAGGGGAGCAATCGCAGTCATACCGCCTGCGATCCTGGACCGCTCTTTGCTCCTGTCTCCTCTTGCCATTCAGGTAAAGCAGGCAGTGGCGCAAACGCAGATCCATGAGGACCTTGATCAACCAACATCCGCAGCCCTTTCGGCAAGTTTTGCTGCCATGAGCCAGGAAACGATGTGGGACAAGCCTGCTGCCTCAGAGGTGTTTGAGGCGCATCTTCGCATCGTCTGCTTTCACCTCTGGCGAGTCATGCGCCGCGAGGGAGCAGAAGCCGCGACCTCAACAACGGCATTTCTGGTCGAGCGCTTTCTCGTCGAGGCAGAGGTGCGGCTGCGTGATCAGCCGTCGGTGACCGCCCTGGCGGCAGCTTTGGGGGTCTCCGCTGATCGTCTCACGCGCGCTGTCACGGCTGCCTTGGGCAGGTCTCCCAAGCAGGTCGTTCACGACCTGCTGATCCGTGAAGCGGAAAAGCTGCTGTCAGAAACCACGCTTCCTGTCGATCAGATCGCGAGTTTTCTGGGGTTCTCCGATCCGGCGTATTTCAACCGGTTCTTTCACCAGCGCTGCGGCCTCCCGCCAGCACGGTACCGGCGCAGCAAGTTAAAACAAGGTGCCACGGCAAAGGACACAACCTTTGCGGCCTGGCCCTAAAGAGTGGGCGTTAGCGGGACCTCGTCCTCGACGTGGTAATTAGCAGGCACGGCAATCGCTCCCGGAAGCAGCGGTGAGGGCTTGCCCACGACGATGACGGTCAACAGGTGCATGGCGCGCGTGCAGGCAACATAGAGCATGTTCCGGTCCAACTCCGTCTGATAAGTCCTAGCGCCGGCGTCAGCAACGACGACGCGGTCGAACTCCAGTCCCTTGGCCACGTGGGCGGTGCAGACCAAGGCGCCGGTGGTAAAGCCGGAACTGCCGGGGCCAAGCAGTTGCACGTCCATACCGCATGCAAGCAGCTTGCGGTGGAGACCAGCAGCCTCAGATTCGGTTTTGCAGATCACCGCAAGCGAACGATGCTGCGACCGGTGGAGACTTTTGATGTCCTCGATCACCTGAGCCAATGCACTGCTCGCAGAGGCGGTGGTGACAATCTTCGGCGCCTCGCCATGCCTCCTCATGGGCTCAAGGTCGTCATTGGGTGAGATAGCGAGCGCAAACTGCATGATCTCGAAGGTGGACCGGTAGCTGCGCGTCAGCTTCACCGGCGCCGATGCCTTCAGTATTTTTTGGATCTGCTCCGCATCCGAGCCGCCATAGGGGTTCACCGACTGCGTCGCATCACCGAGGATCGTCTTGCGACAGGAGAACAGACGCGACAAGACCGCGTACTGGACGTTGGAGTAGTCCTGCATTTCATCGACAAGAAGATGCTTTACCTGCTGGAAGGGATTATCAATGCCGTGAAGCTTCATCTTGAGGTAGATGAGCGGAAAGACATCCGAATGCTCCAGCTGGGCGCCCTTGGGTCGAAAAAGATACGGCTGCTCGATCCATTCAAACAAGCCCTTGTAGGCAGCCCGCAAGGTTATCGGTCTGGTCATGGCGCGGACCGCCTGGCGCAGTGCCTTGATCTCGTCCGGTCGCAGTTCATGCTTGTAGTGCATGAACACCTTGTGCTGCGTGGCCTGGACCACCTCGGAGATGCGCTGCGCGAAAGGGAGTCGCCGGTGGCGGTCCCAGGTCTCCTGGAAATGCCAGGCGGGGACAAGTCGCTGCAATCCGGAGCGCCATTCTACAGCTTGAAAGGACTGGGCATCGAGATGTTCAGCGTAGCTATCGATCTGCTGGAGGAATTGCACTGATGATTTGGCACCAATGCGTTCGATCAGCGTGGGATCCTTCTGGCGCAGCAAGTCGCTGGTCTGCTCAAACAGCGACTGGAACCGAAAGCGTCCCTCCAGCAATTGATCGGCCAGTTGATCCATCCCGATTTCCGCGACCTGCTCCTCGCCCAGTTCGGGCAGAACATTGCCGATGTAGGACGCGAAGACCTTGTTGGGCGAAATGATAAGGATGTCGCTGGAGCTCAGTGTCTCCTTGAAGCGGTAGAGCAGGAAAGCGATCCGGTGAGGGCAATGGATGTTTTTCCCGACCCGGCCACGCCCTGAATGATCAAAGTATGCGCATCGGCGTCGCGAATGATGGCGTTCTGGTCACGCTGGATCGTTGCAACGATGTTTTTCATGCCCTCGTCGGAGGCACGACCAAGTTCCTGCTGGAGAACCTCGTCGATGATGTTGACGCTGGAATCGAGCATCATCTCCAATTGGCCGTCGGTGATGCGGAACTGTCGCTTCAGTCCGATCGCTCCATGGATCATGCCCCCAGGCGCCTGGTAGGAGGCGGGTCCAGCTTCGAAGTCGTAAAACAAAGACGATACCGGCGCCCGCCAGTCGTATACGACCGTCTGACCACTCACTTCATCGCGGAAATCATGAACGCCAATGTAGAAGGGGACCTCACCCTCAGGGGTGGTGGAGCGGGCGAAATCGACGCGCCCGAAATAGGGCGAGCGGCGAAGCTTCTGTAACTTCTTGTGCCGCTGTTGAAGAACATCGGCATTTCTCAGCTTCTGCTCGATCGCCTGGCGGATTGCAATCTTGTCGATATGATCCATGTCGCGCCGCGCTTCCCACATATGATCCTTGGCCTTTTGCGCTTCGTCGGCAAAGTGCCTTAGATCAGCGGCAGCAAGATCGATATTGTGCTCAATGCCGCGCAGGCAGTGGTCGAGGCGGTGCTCTTCTTGTTGTCTCGGATCGTTCATTCCATTCGCTCGCTCGTCAGGTTGTCGGCAATCACGCTGCTCTGGTGGACCTGTGCACAGACACCGCGTCAAACACGGCCATCTGGCTTGGTCCGCCCCAGGTGGGATGACTGCCACCAATGTCGCTGAATTCGACCCGATAGTCGTGGCGCGCAGCCAGGCCATTCGCCCAGGCTCGGAACCGCTTCCGGCCCCATTCGAAACGGTGGTCACGATGACGGAAGCGGTGAGCCGGGACGCCCAGAAGCGCGTTGAAGTCAGCATTTGGGGTGGTCACGACAACTGTGCGAGCCCGCATTTGCGAAAATACCGATCGCTCCAGCGCTGACAGCCGGTCGGGCGAGATATGCTCGATCACTTCCACCAGCAGGGCACAGTCAACTTGGCTTGGCGCCACTTTCAGCCGTGTCGCGCAGGAACGGACGAGCGTGACCCGCGGCCGCTCTGGTTCAGAGCCGATCCGGTTGCGCAGGCGATCCAGTGCTCTTGGACACGTATCGACGCCCGTGATCGACGTCACCAGCGGCTCCGCGAGCAGGCGCCTTAGCAGAGCGCCGTCGCCGCAACCCAAATCCACTATGGTTGCCGGCGCACGCTGCTGGATGACTGACCGCGCGGCCTCTATTCGCTGCTGATGGAGGAAAGACGCTATTGTACGGCCCTTTCTGCTCTTGGCTTGTGCAGGAGAACGACATTCTTCCTGGGGATCTCGATGGCAAGGCCATGCTGGCGGCTGATCCACTCAAATGTGTCCCCGGTGTAGAAGGCCACGTGCGTCGGATCTCTGCGGTAGTGCCAGCCTTCGAAAGACCGTTCCCGATCCCTGAAGCATGTCATGATGCCAATCCAGCCACCTGGCTTGATCAAGGACGTAAGCCTCGCAAACTGCTCCCCGGGTTGATGAAAATGCTCTGCGACTTCGCAACAGAGGATATAGTCGTATTGGGCGCCCAGCACCGATCGATCCGGCGCGAAGAAGGGATCGAAGAGTGCCACCTCGTGCCCCGCCTCCCGAAACATGGCAGCGAGCCCAGGGCCAGGTCCACACCCGTAGTCGAGGCCGCTGGATTGCGGCGTAAGGCGCTCCAACAACGGCTGGCCGAGCCTTGCAAGGAACCGCCGGTACTGCGGGTCGGCAGGATCATTCTCATGGCGGCAATAATGTGCATGCTCCAGAACCGGGCCTGGCAGCGCGGCCTGATCGACAAAGACCGTATCGCACCGCTGGCAGTGCCAATATGGCCGCGTCGGCGAAACCTCCATGGGGCGGAGGTCTGTGCCGCTGCAGAGGCGACAAGCCAAAGTTTCCGGCAGACGTTTACCATCACGCCGCAAGGCTTGGCTCATCCAGCATCTCCCGCGCGTCGTGCGAGATAGATGCCCTGTCTTGCTTGATTGCCCTGGAGTGGATTGTCAAAGACAACATCATGGGCTTCAGCCGCTCCGAATACCGCCTTCAGTCGAGCCGTGAAGGCAGGCTGTGGTGGGTTGTTGGACCACAGAGCAAAGATCCCGTTGACGACCAGATGCTCGGCAAGAAGGCCAAGCCCTTCTTCGGTATAGAACGAGGCATTCGAGGGATTGAGCAGTTCGTGCGGTGAATGATCGATATCCAGCAATATCGCGTGGACCTTCGACCCCGGCGTGTCCGGGTTGAAACCAACGCCTGGAAGGCGGGCCAGCGCAAAGAAGTCGCCATGGACAAAACGGCAGCGGGCGTCGTCTGCAAGAATACGTCCAAGCGGCAGCATTTGGGATTGATGCCATTCGATGACCGGCTGCAGAGCCTCCACCACCAGCAGAGTCTCAACCCTGGGATCCTCCAAGGCAGCAACCGCAGTGTAGCCGAGGCCAAGTCCGCCGACCACCACATTAAGACGATCCCCGTGCAGATCCTTCAGAGGCACCCGTCCAAGATACTCCTCCGAGGCCGTGAACTTCGATGACATCAGAAACTCGTCGTTGAGCTTGATCTCGAAGATGTCCTGGTCATCGCTTGGATCGCGACGGCGGCGCAGGATCAGGGTACCAAGCGGTGTCACCTGATAATCCAGTTCAGCAAATAAACTACTCACACGATCTTCCTCAAATGTATATTGACGCGGATGCCTAGCGGCGGCGCGCGACGGAAATCTTCGGGGGACGACGCTTCGGAAAATCCATCAGTGCCTGGCAAAACTCCGGATGAAACGTGATGCGGGCGGTGTCGTCGCCTTCAGCGGAATCAACTTTCGAAAACGTCAAAAGTGGCCCCAGGCCTTTGCCGACGGTGCCGCTGTCGGGCTCATACCCGAGAAATGCACTGAGCTTGCGCCCCAGTCGCTGCAGTTCTGCAAGCACATCAGCAGACGCAGACCGCAGCTCTTGCTCCAGTTCAGACAACGTCATGGAATACCCAGCGGGGCGGGCTGCGACGGCAGTCAAGGCGGTTGCAAAATCTTGCATCTTCGTGGGCAACATGGCGAGCGCGCAGAGATATTCGCCAGAGCCGGGAATGCCGTCACGCCTTTGGCGCTGAAGCTCGGTCATATGGGCGTCCAGAACCTCGATCATCGCCGCGACCGCCGAGTCCACTGTCGCTCCCTCCACGGCCTCGATAGGTTGCATGCCACCCATCCCAAGGTAGGCGACAGCCTTGCAGATACCACCGACGTCGCCGGCAATGATGCGATAGGGCCCATGGCCGATCTCAACGCGATCCGAGATTAAGGACTTTCTCCCTGTCGATGGTTGTCGCATAGCGGCCTCTCTTGGGACAAACGTCCACTGGTTCTG
>JBKBXP010000016.1:0-22832 GCA_046314035.1 Pseudorhizobium sp.
CGATCGGACGCAGGTCATTGGGGCTGCGCTGCGCGATCGCCTCGCTGAACCGATAGAGCGGCCGCAGCGAGACGGTGACCGCCACCCAGACGATGATGGCTGCCCCGACGATCATGAACAGCAGACGCAGCGCCGAGCGGAGGAGGATTGTCTGCATCAGCTGCTGGCGGGCAATCGTCGTCTCCGCGACCGTCACCACGAAGGGCACGGAATTGATGCCGGTGGACGCCGAACGCGCCAGGGTCGCAACCCGGATCAGCTCACCGCGGAAGGTGGCATTCTCAAAGGCCGCCGCCTGCCCCTCCGCGCGCGGTATGGACGGCAGGTTCTGGTAGCCGGTGATGAAGGTGCCGGGCGGCCCGTCGACCCGATAAAAAACGCGGTCCTGGGCAGCCGAGGTCAGCATCTCCAGCGCCACATAAGGAATGTCCACCTCGAGGTCGCCGTTCTCCGAGACGATCACCCGCTCGGCGATCGCCAGTGCCGAGCCCATCAGCACCCGGTCAGACACCTCGTTTGCCGTCTCTTCCGCCTCACGCCAGGTATCGGTCAGCGCCAGCACGCCGATCACGGCCGTGGACAGGAGCAGCCAGGCAAGCAGCCGCCGGCGCAGCGAATAGGCCTGTACTGCGAGAGGCGTCGCCAGTGCGTTCATTGGGCGGGAGCAACCGTCTCGAGATAGTAGCCGATCCCGCGGGCAGTCTTGACCGTCAACCCGTGGAGGCTGAGGCGGCGGCGCAGGCGGCTGACGTACTGCTCGATGGCGTTTGCCGAGAGATCGTCGCCGAAGCCGGTCAGCGACTGGACGATGGCATCCTTGGAGACGACCTTGCCGGCGCGCAGGAACAGCAGTTCCAGCAGGGCCACCTCGCGGGCCGGAATGTCGAGCGGCACGCCGTCGCTGCTGAAGGTGCGCGACGCCAGGTCGAGGGTGACGCCGCCATGCTGGATGATGGAACTGCGCAAGCCCGCCTGGCGGCGCAGCAGGACGCGGATACGAGCCTCGAATTCGGCAATGTCGAAGGGCTTGATCATGTAGTCGTCGGCACCGAGGTCGAGGCCCCTCACCCGCTCCTCGGGCGTGCCGCGGGCGGTGAGGATCATCACCGCCGCCTTGTTGTGGCGCGCGCGCATGGATCGCAGCACGTCAAGCCCGTCCATCTCGGGCAGGTTGAGGTCGAGGATCACCAGATCATAGGCTTCGGCGGCGGCAACGGCCTCCGCCGAAGCCCCGTCTGCCACGACATCAACCGCATAGCCGCTGCCGCGCAGGATCGTCGAGAGACCCTCTGCCAGCGTCTGGTTATCCTCGACTAGAAGTATGCGCACGGTCACTCCCCAACACGACCATTCTATCGGGGAGCGGCGGCTCTGTCACGACGTGGCAGCATGCTCTAGGAGGTGGCGCCGAGGTAGTCCATCTTGCCGATCGGAACGCCCTTGTGCCGCAACAGGGCATAGGCCGTGGTGACGTGGAAGAAAAAGTTCGGAATGGCGAAGCCGAGGAGATAGTCGCGGCCGATGAAGGTCGTCGAGCTGTCGCGGGTCTTCAGCACCACCTCGACCTCTTCCTTGCCATCCATGGCGTCCGAGGGCAGCGAACGGAGGATGGCGACCGTCTTGTCGATGCGCGCCTGCAGATCCGCAAAGCTCGCCTCGTTGTCGTCCATCGGGACGTTGACGATGCCGCCGAGACGGACGGCGACGAATTTTGCGGTATCGCTGGCGCGCTGGATCTGCGCCGTCAGCGGCGCCATGTCTGGAAACAGCCGCGCTTCGAGCAGGTCGGAATGCGGAATGCCGGTCTCATCGGCAAAGGCCTCGCCCTTCTTCAGGATGTCGGAGAGGTTCTGAAAGGTGCGCAGGAAGACGGGTATGCTGACGTCATAGAGCGAGAGCGACATGGCAGGGTCCTTGTTCAATTGGGCAGCGTGGCCGCGACCGCTGACAGGTAGTCAGGCCACCAGCGAAAACAAGCGCCTGGCCGCTCGGCACCCGAAGGCTTTTCCCGAACGCGGCAGCGCCGGCGGCGCGGCCACTTCTTGTCTCGGACAGCGCCTTGGTGCATGGTCGCGACATGCCGCTGCTGCTCATCATCATCTCCCTTTTGGGATTTCTGGACGTTCATCCGGCGCAAGCATCGGCAACCGTCTACCCGGCTTTGTCCGGCCGCAGCGATGCACCCGTCCTCGTCGTCTATTCCTCGCTCGACGAGCCGCTCGCCAAGCCGATGATCGCCGGCTTCCAGGCAGCCAATCCGGATGTCCTGGTGCGCTACGAAGAGATGCTGACCGGCGAGATCTATGACCGCATCGTGCGCGAGACCGACGCGGGGCAGAAGAGCGCGGATTTCGCCTTCTCCTCGGCCATGGACCTGCAGGTCAAGCTCGCCAACGACGGCTATGCCCAGCGGAGCGACCTGCCGATGAGCGATCGCTGGCCTGCCTGGGCCAACTGGCGCAATACGGCCTATGCCCTGACCTTCGAACCTGCCGTCTTCGTCTATCACAAGCCGAGCTTCATCGACGAGGCGCCGCCCTCGACGCGGCGCGAGTTCGTCGACTTTCTCAACCGCCGGGGGGACGCGGTCTACGGCCAGATCGGCACCTACGACATCGAACGCTCCGGGGTCGGCTTCCTGTTCATGTCGCGCGACCAGGAGCAGTTCGGCGACATCTGGTCGGTGATCCGCACCATGGGCGCCGCCGGCGTCAAGCTCTATTCCACCAGCCAGGCGATCCTGGAGCGGGTTGCCGACGGGCGCTTTGTGCTGGGCTACAACATCCTCGGCTCCTACGCCGCCGACTGGGCCTCGCGTCATCCCAATGTCGGCATCGTTCTGCCGAAGGATTATACGGTGGTGATGTCGCGCATCGGGCTCGTGCCGCAGGCGGCCGCCTCGCCGGAACTCGGGCGCCGCTATCTGGATTTCTTCATGTCGAAGGAGGGCCAGACGATCATGGCGCGCGAACTGCAGATCCCGGCGGTCAGCCCCGAAGTTTCCGGCAACAATACCGCCACGACCATGCGGGAGATCCTGGGCGGGCAGTTGAAGCCTGTTCCGGTCAGCCTGGGATTGATGGTCTACCTCGACCAGGTCAAGCGCGCCCGGCTGATTTCGCGGTGGAACGAGGTCCTGCGTCTCCAGTAACGCCTGTTCCGGCAAGGGGTCGCAGAGAAACCGCGCACCCATGTCAGGTAGATGTCAGGTAGATGTGATCGCTTAGGCCATTCGACATCCGTGGAGGCGGAGCGTCGATGCGATGGGGGGAAGACCGAGCCACGATCAGGCAGCGGACAAATCCCTTTCTCGCACAATCTAACTTTCGCGTCCCGGTGACGCCCATGGAGGACACACCCTTGAAGCAGTTCTTTCTTGCATCGATTCTTGCGGGCGCGCTCGCGCTGCCAGCTCATGCCGCCGACTATACCATCTTGGCGCCGGCCGCGCCCGGTGGTGGTTGGGACCAGACGGCCCGTTCGCTGCAGGCCGTTCTGCAGGAAGAGGGCATCTCCGACCGGGTTCAGGTCGTCAACGTCCCCGGTGCCGGCGGCACCATCGGGCTTGCCCAGTTCGCCAGCCAGCAGAAGGGCAATCCTAACACGCTGATCGTCGGCGGCTATGTCATGGTCGGCGCAATCCTCACCAACCAGTCGCCCGTCACGCTCGCAGACGTCACGCCGATTGCCCGCCTGACCGGCGAATATGAAGCCATCGTGGTTCCGGCATCGTCGGAGATCCAGTCCATCGACCAGCTCGTGGAAGCCCTGAAGGCCGATCCGGGCGCAGTGTCCTGGGCCGGTGGTTCCGCCGGCGGCACCGATCACATCGCAGTCGGCCTGCTGGCAAAGGCTGCCGGCGTCGATCCGACGAAGATCAACTACATCGCCTACTCCGGCGGCGGCGAAGCGCTGGCAGCCATTCTCGGAAGCCAGGTGACGGCCGGTATTTCCAGCTACGGCGAGTTCGAGGCGCAGGTGAAGGCGGGCACATTGCGGCTGCTGGCGATTTCCAGTGAAGAGCGCCTCGAAGGGGTTGATGCCCCGACGCTCAAGGAAGCCGGCTATGACGTCGTGCTGCAGAACTGGCGCATGGTGGCGGCCGCTCCGGACATCACCGACGAGCAGAAGGCTGCGATCCTTGCCGACGTCGACAAGCTCGCGAAGTCTGAGACGTGGCAGGAAACGCTGAAGACGAAGAACTGGGCCGACACCTATCTCGCAGGCGATGCCTTCGAGGAGCAGCTGGCCAAGGACATCAGCGCGACTGAAGCCATTCTGAAGGACATCGGGCTGGTTCAATGAGCTTGGACCATTCGAACACGACACCCAAGCAGCGCCGCCCCGACGGGGCGGCGCTTGCCGTTGCACCCATCCTGGTGCTGATCGCCGCGGTGATCTTCTGGGATGTCTCGCGCCTCAAGGGAGCCACGGGCTATTCCGGCATTGGCCCGGCAACCGTTCCGGAGGTGGTGGCCTTGGCGCTGGTGGTGCTGGCCATATGGACCGTTGTCGCGGCATTCCGCGGCGATTTCCCTGAACGGGAGATGCAGGAACACAAACCGGTTATCTGGATCGTGGCAGGCCTTGCCGGGCAGATGCTGCTTCTGAACACCGCCGGGTTCTCGATCGCAACGGGCGTCCTGTTTGCCCTCACCGCCGCCGGATTCGGGAAGCGCCAGTTCTGGTTCTCGCTTCCGATCGGCTTCCTGCTTTCGTTCACCGTGTGGATCGTCTTCGGCAAGCTGCTGCAGCTCTCGCTGCCCGCAGGTCCGCTCGAACGGCTGCTTTTCTAGGGTCCTGCCATGAACACCTTCGACTTCCTGCTGCAGGGGCTTGTTGTCGCCGCGCAGCCGATGAACCTCTTCTACGCCCTGATCGGGGTGACGCTCGGAACGCTGGTGGGCGTGCTGCCGGGCATCGGGCCGGCGCTTACCGTTGCTCTCCTGCTGCCGGTGACCTACCAGCTCGATCCCGCCGGATCGCTCATCATGTTCGCCGGCATCTACTACGGCGGCATGTATGGCGGCTCGACCACATCCATCCTGCTGAACACCCCAGGCGAGAGTGCATCGATCGTCACCGCGCTGGAAGGCAACAAGATGGCCCGGGCCGGCCGTGGCGGACCGGCGCTTTCCACGGCAGCGATCGGCTCGTTCGTGGCAGGTCTCATCGCCACCCTCGCCCTCGCCTTCATCGCGCCCATTGTGGTCAAATTCGCTCTCGTCTTCGGACCGCGTGAGTATTTTGCCCTGATGGTCCTCGCCTTCGTGACGGTCTCCGCCGCATTCGGCGATTCTACCCTGCGCGGACTGACATCGCTTTTTGTCGGGCTTGCGCTTGCGCTCATCGGCATCGATCAGCTGACGGGGCAGACCCGCCTCAGCTTCGGCGTTCCCGACCTGCTGGACGGTATCGAGGTCACCACGCTCGCCGTGGCCATGTTTGCGATCGGCGAAACGCTCTATGTCGCGGCGCAAGGCGCGCGGGCGCCCGAAAAGGTGGAAGCCGTCAAGGGTTCGCTGTGGATGACCCGGGAAGACTGGAGCCGCTCCTGGAAACCATGGCTGCGCGGCACGGCCATCGGCTTTCCCATCGGCTCCATGCCTGCGGGTGGTGCCGACGTCTCGAGCTTCCTGTCCTATTCCGCCGAAAAACAGTTTGCCAAGAACCCTGAGGAATTCGGCCACGGTGCGATCGAAGGCGTGGCGGGTCCGGAGGCTGCCAACAACGCCTCGGCGGCCGGCACCCTCGTTCCGCTTCTGACGCTGGGTCTTCCGACCACCGCCACGGCCGCGATCATGCTGGCCGGCTTCCAGCAGTTCGGCCTCCAGCCGGGACCGCTTCTGTTTGTCACCAATCCGCAGCTAGTCTGGGGACTGATCGCCAGCCTGTTGATCGCCAACTTCATGCTGCTCGTGCTCAACCTGCCGCTGATCGGGCTCTGGGTGAAGCTCCTGACCATCCCGAAGCCCTGGCTCTATGCGGGCATTCTCGTGTTCGCCACGCTCGGCACCATCGGCGCCAATCCCTCCGTTTTCGAGCTCGGGATGCTGCTGACCTTCGGACTACTGGGCTATGCGATGCGCGTGTTCGGCTATCCGATCGCACCGGTCGTCGTCGGCCTCATCCTCGGACCCATGGCGGAACAGCAGTTGCGCCGCGCTCTTTCGATCAGCCAGGGCGACGCCACGGTGCTCTTCACGTCCCCGATCGCCGCCACCCTGCTGGTGCTGGCTCTGGTCGCGCTTGTCCTTCCGATGATCCTTCGCGCCCGCGGCAAGGGGCAGGTGCTGTCCCAGGTGGCCGGCAGCGAAGATTGAGTTGTCCTCCCAGGACGAAGGGGGCGCGGCTTCGGCTGCGCTCCCTTTTTTTTATGCCGGCAGGATCAGGGACCGAACACGGACCAGCCGGTGCGGTGCGCCAGCATTTCGAGCGCCAGGGAGCCGAGCAGCGAATTGCCGTTGTGGTTGAGCCCCGGTGACCAGACGGCCATGGAGGCCTTGCCCGGCGCCACGGCCAGGATGCCGCCGCCGACGCCGCTCTTGCCCGGCAGGCCGACGCGGTAGGCGAAATCACCCGATCCGTCGTAGTGGCCGCAGGTCAGCATCAGCGCGTTGATCCGCCGTGCCCGCTCTCGCGACACCACCGTGTGGCCCGTCAGCGGATTGCGACCGGCCGCTGCCAGGAAGAGGCCGGCGTGGGCCAGCTGGGTGCAGGTCATGGCCAGCGCGCAGTGGTGGAAGTAGACACCGACGACATGATCGACCGGATGATCGATCCTGCCGAAGCTGCGCATGAAGTTGGCGAGCGCTATATTGCGGTAACCGGTGGCAAGCTCGGACTTGGCCACGGCCGGATCGATGGCAATCTGCTCGTCATTGGCCAGATACTGCACGAAGCGGACGATCTCGCCGATCGCCTCGCGCGGCGTATGGCCGGCCAGCATCAGATCGCTGACAGCAATCGCACCGGCATTGATGAAGGGGTTGCGCGGCTTGCCCTCCTCGTTCTCCAGCTGGACGATCGAGTTGAAGGCGGAGCCCGAAGGCTCGCGACCGACGCGCCGCCAGACATTTTCGCCGTGCTTGCCCAGCGCCAACGTCAGCGTGAAGACCTTGGACACGCTCTGGATCGAGAAGGCCTCGTCGCAATCTCCCACCTTGTAGACCGAGCCGTCGACATCGACGATGGCAAGACCGAGCTTGCGCGGGTCGACATGCGCCAGCTGCGGGATGTAGTCGGCAACCTTGCCCTCACCCAGCCGAGGGACGAGCGCTTCGTAAATCTCGTCGACGATGCCCTGCAGATCCGCCATTCCAGCTCCCTCGGCAACCGGCGCGACAGACCGCACCAGGTCCCGCATCCCATCATTTCCCGCAGCACAACTACGAAGCGCCCTTGCAATTGTCAAAGGGCGCGGTGCCGGGAACTGATCCCGGTCCCACTGGTTTTCCCAATGAGCGGGCGTGTGCCATGCGCCGCCCAGCAAAGACCAATCCACGCACCAGGAGCAAAGATGATGGACGACAAGAACATGCCTCAGGGCGGCAACGGCATGCGTCCCGGCACGGAAGACCGTGTCCTGACCAATCGCCAGGGCCACCCGATCAGCAACAACCAGTCGCAGCGCACCGTTGGCGCACGCGGACCAGCCACGCTGGAGAACTACCAGTTCCTGGAGAAGATCACCCACTTCGACCGCGAACGCATTCCCGAGCGCGTCGTGCATGCCCGCGGCTTCGTCTGTTACGGCGAGCTGGAGGTGACCGGCAAGATCGGCGACGAGCCAGCGTCCACCTATACGCGCGCCAAGCTCTTCCAGCAGGCGGGCAAGAAGACGCCGCTCGCGATCCGGTTCTCGACCGTCATCGGCGGCCGCGATTCGTCGGAGACGGCGCGTGATCCGCGCGGCTTTGCCGTGAAGTTCTATACCGAAGACGGCAACTGGGACCTCGTCGGCAACAATCTCGCGGTCTTCTTCATTCGTGACGCGATCAAGTTCCCTGACGTCATCCACTCGCTGAAGCCCGATCCGGTCACCTTCCGCCAGGAGCCGAACCGGATCTTCGACTTCATGAGCCAGACGCCCGAATCCATGCACATGCTGACGCATCTGTTCTCGCCGCGCGGCATTCCGGCAAGCTACCGGCACATGGAAGGCTTCGGCGTCAACACCTACAAGATGGTCAACGAGAAGGGTGATACCTTCCTGGTGAAGTATCACTTCCACCCGCGCGCCGGGCTCGCCAGCCTGACGGCCGAGGAAGCCGCCAAGGTGCAGGGTCAGGACTTCGGCTCGGCCTCCAAGGACCTCTTCACCTCCATCGAACGCGGCGAATACCCGCAGTGGGACATGTTCGTGCAGATCATGGAAGACCACGACCACCCGGAGCTCGACTGGGATCCGCTCGACGACACGAAGATCTGGCCGGAAAAGGACTTTCCGCTGCGCCACGTCGGAACGATGACGCTCAACCGCAACGTCGAGGACTTCTTCAACGAGAACGAGCAGATCGCCATGGGCACCGGCGTGCTGGTCGACGGCCTCGACTTCTCCGACGACAAAATGCTGGTCGGGCGGACCTTCTCCTATTCCGACACGCAGCGCTACCGCGTCGGCACCAACTACCTGCAGCTGCCGGTCAACCAGCCGAAGAGCGCCAAGGTCTCGACAAACCTCTCGGGCGGCCAGATGAGCTTCCAGCGCGATCTCGCGCCGGGGCAGAACCCGCATGTGAACTACGAGCCGTCGATTCATGACGGTCTGAAGGAGAGCCCGGTCGAACAGCCCAACAACGCTCCGGAGATCAAGGGGCAGCTCACCCGCAGCGTCATCGAGCGCCGCAACGACTATGTGCAGGCGCGCGGCCGCTTCTGCACGATGATGGACTGGGAACGCGACGACCTGATCTTCAACATGGGCGATCTGCTCGGCCAGTGCGAGCGCGACGTGCAGGAACGGATGGTCTGGCATTTCTTCCTGGTCCACGACGACTACGGCCGTCGCGTCGGGGAAAAGCTCGGCATCTCTGTCGCCGACGTGGCGAAACTCGGTCCGTTGCCGAAGCAGGTGCTGACCGAGGAAGACCAGCGCCGCCTGCAGAACCTCGGCAGCAACGGCGACATGATCGATCCGTCGACCTGGGGCCAGTGGACGAGCTCGGTGAAGAACCACAAGGCGTCCGCCGAAGAGGTGCTGATGGGCAAGCTGCCGCGTGAAAACGCGGCGCAGAGCCAGGCAGCCGAATAACCGACCACCCGGGCCGGCACCTCAAGGGTGCCGGCCTCACCTCCCCATCCCCTCTAATTCAAAACGATCTGCCATCGTCCCACGGCTCGTGATAGGCAGACGCGACGAAGGGTTTGGGCATGAGTGGACACAAGATCGCAATCATCGGCGGCGGACCGGCAGGACTGATGGCCGCCCAAGTACTGGCCGCGGCAGGCCATGCCGTGAGCGTCTACGAGGCCATGCCGACCTTCGGCCGGAAATTCCTGCTCGCCGGCAAGTCCGGCCTCAACATCACCCACTCCGAAGATTTCGACACCTTCCGCACCCGTTTCTTCGCTGCCTCGGAACGGCTGGGGCCGGCGCTCGATGCCTTCACGCCCGACGACGTCCGGGCGTGGACGGCGGAGCTGGGGACAGAAACCTTCGTCGGCTCGTCCGGCCGCGTCTTTCCAACCGCCATGAAGGCTTCGCCGCTGTTGCGCGCCTGGCTTGGCCGACTGGAGGCCATGGGTGTCCAGCTCCTGAAGCGCCACCGCTGGATGGGCTTCGAGGGTGACGGCCTTGCCCTCGACGCGCCGGAGGGCCGGGTGGTCATCCGTCCGGATGCAACGCTGCTGGCGCTCGGCGGTGCCAGCTGGCCCCGCCTCGGCTCCGACGCCGCCTGGGTGCCGTGGCTCCAGGACAAGGGGATCGAGATCGCTCCGTTCCGTCCCGCCAACTGCGGTTTCGACGTTGCCTGGAGCGACAGCTTTCGAGAGCGTTTTGCCGGAGCACCCTTGAAGTCGGTCGTCGCCCGTTCGGCGGCCGGCTCCTCGCAGGGCGAGTTCGTCATCTCGCAGCACGGGATCGAAGGAAGCCTTGTCTATGCCCATTCGGCAGCGCTGCGGGATCAGCTCGACAACGACGGGCAGGCAGCGCTCTCGGTGGACCTCACCCCCGGCCGCAGCGAGGAGAGGCTCGCGCGGGACCTCGCCCGTCAGGACAGCAAGGCGAGCTTCTCCAATCGGCTGCGCAAGGGCGCGGGGCTCGAGGGCGTCAAGGCGGCATTGCTGCGGGAACTGCTACCGGAAGCCCCGCGCATGACGCCGCAAGCGCTGGCAAGGACAATCAAGTCGCTGCCGATCCCGCTCCTGCGGCCGCGGCCGATCGCGGAGGCCATTTCGTCCGCCGGCGGCATCGCATGGGCGGAGATCGACGCCCGGCTCATGCTGGCGCGCCTGCCCGGCCTCTTCGTCGCCGGCGAAATGATCGACTGGGAGGCGCCGACCGGCGGCTATCTGCTCACCGCCTGCCTCGCGACCGGCCGCGCGGCCGGCCAGGGCATGACGGACTGGCTTTCCGGGCACTGATTGTGCGGCGAGCCGGCGACAAGACGTCATACGTTGGAATAGCTTCCAAACCGGCCCCATCCGCGTCTAAAGTGGAGCGGGCGGCAACCGAGTTACGGTTTGCCCGACCGGGGGACGACAACGCATGACCCTTGCCAGACGACGACACCTGGTTCGCAGGAGGCGTACCGTGACGGGGCTCGTCCTGGTCGCCGCAATTTCCTTCGTCGCGGGCATGACCGATGCCGTCGGACTGCTGCTTTCCGGCGACTTCGTGTCGTTCATGACCGGCAACACGACGTGGGCGGCGCTGTTCTTTGCCGAAGGCGACTATGGCCACGCGCTGATCCTGTTTCTCGCGCTCTGGGTTTTCGTCATCGGCAATGCGCTCGGCATCATCCTGGCCTATACGCTCTCCAGCCGCCGGACATTCGTGGTGCTGACCGGTGTTGCCCTGACCATTGCCCTGGCCGCCCTGGTGCCGGACGAGGGCTATCCCCGTGTGCAGTTCTACCTCATCGTCCTTGCCATGGGGATGATCAACGCCACCGTCGAGCATATCGAGGGGCTGCCGATCGGCCTCACCTACATCACCGGCGCCCTGTCGCGCTTCGGTCGCGGCATCGGCCGCTGGTTCATGGGCGACCGCAACCCGACCGGCTGGGTGATCCAGACGGTGCCCTGGACCGGCATGGCCTGCGGTGCGGTGACCGGCGCCTTCCTGACAAATGCGCTCGGCAAGGATGCGCTCTGGGTGGTGGCGCTGTCGATCGTCGTCGTGGCCATTGCCACGGTCTTCCTGCCCCGCCCGCTGCATCTGCATTTCCAGCAGCGGATCGATACCGGCGCGCAAAGGCGGCGTTGACAGGCACTGCCGATTGTTGCGACAGGTGCGGCATGTTCCTACTCTCAAAGATCTTCTGGCTGGCGGTGCAGCCGCTCTCGCTCGCCTTCCTGCTCTGCGCGCTTGGCGCACTCGTCGCCTTCGCCGGCTGGCGGCGCGTCGGCGGGGCGCTTGCCGGCCTTGCAGCACTGCTGCTCTTCGTCGTGCTCTACACAACGGCGGGCGGCGTGGCGCTGCAGGTGCTCGAGGCACGGTTCGCCAAGCCCGCCGATGAGCCCGCCCGGATCTCCTGCATCATCGTGCTCGGCGGCGCGCTGGAGAACGAGGTGACGACAAGCCGAGGCGGCATCGAACTCAACCAGGCCGGCGAGCGTTTTCTCGAAACCCTGCGCCTGGCAATCCGGCATCCCGATGCCCGCGTCCTCGTGTCCGGCGGCGATGGCTCGATCAGTGGCGACTATGAGGGCGAAGCGGCGGCATCGGAACGGCTTTTCACTGCCTTCGGCATTTCACCGGATCGGCTGGTGAAGGAAAATGCGTCCCGCACGACCTACGAGAACTCGCTCCAGACGAAGGATGTTCTGGCCCGCGAAGGCCTGAGCGACTGTCTCCTCGTCACCTCGGCGTTCCACATGCCGCGCTCCATGGCGCTGTTTCGGAAGGCGGGCATCCCGGTCACACCATGGCCGGTCGACTACCGGACAAGCGGGATCCTCCGCCTTGGCCTCGACTTCACGCAGCCGACGTCCAACGCGCAGCTCACCTCGACGGCGGTGCGCGAATGGATCGGCCTCATCGCCTATTATGCCACCGGGCGGATCGACGCCGTCTTTCCGGCCGAGTAACTTTATTTAGACGAGATGGTGACGAAACGCCCGCCGCGGACGCGAACCGTCGTCTCGCAGGGCTTCTCGTCGGTCCGCTCGCAGAAGCGCGGGTGCATCTTCAGCACGAAGACCATGTTGCCGAAGCGCTTGATGAAGTCGTAGCCGTAGATGCGGGCGGTGGCGATCATGAAGTAGCCGCCCTCCGCGGCCCGCAGGTAGAAGTTATAGGGGCAGCCGTCTTCGTTGCAGTCCTTGCCGCGCACGCCGTTGCAGGTCAGCTCGCCATGGTTGGTCAGGGCGTCGACGATGCCGTCATTGTTGATGTCGAGGCGGGTCAGGAAGCCGTCACCGAATTCAGCCGTCGTGCACTGCTTGCGGAAATGATTTTTCTCGTAGATCTCCGGATCGCTCAGCAACTCCTGCTGGGCCGATGCGGCAGCGGGCAGCAGGGCCAGAACGAGCACTTGGACGGCGATCATCAGATATTTTTTCACGGCGGCAGCTCCTTGACCCTCTTCGCCTCCTTCGACGGCACGCGTAAGAAGGAATCAGATATTTGCAGGTTAGCGTCCCGCACTTGCGCGACGCTGGTGGCTTGAAGCCGCTTCGGAGGTGGGAAAAGTGCTGACTGTCCTCAACTACGCTGGCGTCGTCGTGTTTGCGGCGACCGGCGCCCTTGCCGCGTCGCGCAAGCAGCTCGACCTCATCGGCTTCCTGTTTCTCGCCGCCGTGACCGGCGTCGGCGGCGGGACGCTGCGGGACCTGTTGCTCGGCCAGGGAGCCGTCTTCTGGGTCGTCGAGCCGAATTATATCGTCGCCTGTGTCGCGACTGCCGTCGTGGTGTTCTTCACCGCGCATCTGATCGAGTGGCGCTACCGGCTGCTGATCTGGCTCGATGCAGTGGGACTTGCAGCCTATTGCGTGATGGGTGCCGCACTCGGGCTGGCAGCAACCGGCTCGCCGACGATCGCCATGGTCACGGGAACGCTGACCGCCACCTGCGGCGGCGTGCTTCGCGACCTCCTTGCCGAAGAGCCTTCCGTCCTGCTGCGGCCCGAGATCTACATCTCCGCAGCGCTTGCCGGCGCCGGCGCCTTCACGGCAGCCCAGGCGTTCGGATTACCTGCCCATGTTAGTTCTGCTGCAGGCTTTGCGGTGGCGCTTGCGCTGCGCGGCGGCGCGATCCACTACGGCTGGACGATCCCGCGTTATCGGCCGCGGCCCGGCCGCAATCCTGATGATGCCATGAAAAAGCGGTGAAGGCCGCTTCAGGCCTTCTTTTCGCGCAGCCGGATCACGACGTCCACATGGGCGATTTCCATCCCCTCCGGCGCGTCCGGCAGATTGCCGATCTCGATATTGTTGACCGGGATGTCGAGCACCTCGTTGCGGCCCTCGACGAAGAAGTGATGGTGGTCGGAGACATTGGTGTCGAAATAGGTACGCGCGCCCTCCACGGCGAGAACGCGGATCATGCCGGCTTCCGTGAACTGGTGCAGCGTGTTGTAGACGGTGGCTAGCGATACTGGGACGTCGGCACCCAATGCCTCGTCGTGCAGCTCCTCCACGGTGAGGTGGCGGTCGCCCTTGGCGAAGAGGAGATCGGCAAGCGCCACGCGCTGGCGTGTCGGCCGCAGGCCGCAGTCGCGCAATCTCGTCTCGATGCTGATCATGGCGTCTGCCATCTTGCCGTTATGCCCCACGTCTGTCCGCGACACTCTATCTTGACTTAGGGATATAACTTTTGCTGACGCGGCTTTCAATAGCCTCTCAGGCCGTACGGGCGAAGCAAAAAGTCGATATTCGGTCGTGAGGCTCTGGTTTGCAAGTTCGGCTTCCTATATTCGGACTGACGTTGCGGGCTCTTGCCGTATGTGAGAGCCATTGCCGCGAAATGATCGTTGCGCTTCAATTTCTGCCGATTTTGCAATAAAGGTCGCACATCGGCATGAGGGGGACCTGAGTTACATGACAGATAGACAGTCGAGCTTCAGCTACGAAGAGATCCTTGCCTGCGGACGCGGCGAGCTTTTCGGTCAAGGCAATGCGCAGCTTCCGCTGCCGCCGATGCTGATGGTCCACCGCATCACCGACATCTCCGAAACTGGTGGCGCATTCGACAAGGGCTATATCCGTGCCGAATACGATGTTCGTCCTGACGACTGGTATTTTCCCTGCCATTTCCAGGGCAATCCCATCATGCCCGGCTGCCTCGGCCTCGACGGCATGTGGCAGCTGACCGGCTTCTTCCTCGGCTGGCTCGGCGAGCCGGGCCGCGGCATGGCCCTCTCCACCGGCGAAGTGAAGTTCAAGGGCATGGTTCGCCCCGAGACCAAGCTTTTGGAATACGGCATCGACTTCAAGCGCGTCATGCGCGGCCGCCTGGTGCTCGGCACCGCGGACGGCTGGCTGAAGGCGGACGGCGAGACGATCTACCAGGCATCCGACCTGCGCGTCGGTCTGTCAAAAGACAAAGAGGCCTGAGCGTCGCGGCGCGACGCCATGGTTCGAGCAAGCAGAAAAGGTCCATAAGATGAGACGGGTTGTAGTCACAGGTCTCGGCATCGTGTCCTCCATTGGGAACGATGCATCCGAAGTCACAGAATCTCTGCGTCAGGCAAAGTCCGGCATTTCCTTTGCCCCGGATTTCGCCGACCACGGATTCCGCTGCCAGGTCTGGGGCAAGCCCGATCTCGACCCGACGGACCTGATCGATCGTCGCGCCATGCGGTTCCTGAGCCAGGGCGGCGCGTGGAACCACGTTGCCATGAAGCAGGCGCTGGCGGATTCGGGACTTGAGGAGAAGGACTACAGCGAGAACGAGCGCACTGGCATCATCATGGGCTCGGGCGGCCCCTCCACCCGCACCCTGATCGAGGCAGCCGACATCACCATCAAGAACGGCAGCCCGAAGCGGATCGGCCCGTTCGCGGTGCCCAAGGCCATGTCGTCCACGGCGTCCGCAACGCTTGCCACCTGGTTCAAGATCCACGGCGTCAACTATTCGATCTCGTCGGCCTGCTCGACGTCTGCGCATTGCATCGGCAACGCCGCCGAGATGATCCAGTGGGGCAAGCAGGACGTGATGTTTGCCGGCGGCCACGAAGATCTCGACTGGACAATGTCGAACCTCTTCGACGCCATGGGCGCCATGTCCTCTAAGTACAACGATACGCCTGCGACCGCATCGCGCGCCTATGACGTTTCGCGCGACGGCTTCGTGATCGCCGGCGGCGCCGGTGTCCTCGTTCTCGAGGAGCTCGAGCATGCCAAGGCCCGCGGCGCCAAGATCTACGCCGAGATTGTCGGCTATGGTGCCACCTCCGACGGCTACGACATGGTGGCTCCTTCCGGCGAAGGCGCCATGCGCTGCATGCGTCAGGCGCTTGCCACGGTGAAGGGCGACGTCGACTACATCAACACCCACGGCACCTCGACACCGGTCGGCGACAGCAAGGAAATCGGCGCCATCCGCGAAGTGTTCGGCGACAAGATCCCACACATCCAGTCGACCAAGTCGCTGACGGGTCACTCGCTCGGCGCCGCCGGGGTGCAGGAGTCGATCTATGGCCTCCTGATGATGCAGGAAAAGTTCATTGGCGAAAGCGCCCACATCGAGACGCTGGATCCGGAATTCGACGGCGTGCCGATCGTGCGCAAGCGCATCGATGACGCCAAGATCGACACCGTACTCTCCAATTCCTTCGGCTTCGGCGGCACCAATGCCACGCTCGTCTTCCAGCGCATGAACGGATAAGATCTGATGACGGGTATCATGCAGGGAAAGCGCGGCCTGATCATGGGGGTCGCCAACAACCACTCTATCGCCTGGGGCATTTCCAAGGCGCTCGCCGCCCAGGGGGCGGAACTGGCATTCACCTATCAGGGCGAAGCCCTGGGCAAGCGGGTCAAGCCGCTCGCCGCCGAGCTCCAGTCGGACTTCCTGCTGCCTTGCGACGTGGAAGACCTGGCGACCGTCGACGCCGCATTCGACGCCATCAAGGAGCGCTGGGGCAAGCTCGACTTCGTCGTTCATGCGATCGGCTTTTCCGACAAGAACGAGCTGAAGGGCCTCTATGCCGATACGTCACGCGAGAACTTTTCGCGGACCATGGTCATCTCCTGCTTCTCGTTTACGGAGATCGCCAAGCGCGCGGCCGGCCTGATGACCGACGGCGGGGCGATGCTGACGCTGACCTATGGCGGCTCGACCCGCGTCATTCCGAACTACAACGTCATGGGCGTTGCCAAGGCGGCGTTGGAGTCCTCCGTGCGCTACCTGGCGGCTGATTACGGGCCGCAGGACATTCGCGTCAACGCCATCTCCGCAGGTCCGGTCCGGACGCTTGCCGGCGCCGGCATTTCGGATGCCCGCGCCATGTACTCCTGGAACAAGCAGAACGCACCGCTGCGCCGTACGGCGACGATCGAGGACATCGGCGGATCGGCGCTCTACCTGCTCTCCGACCTGTCGCGCGGCGTCACCGGCGAGATCCACTACGTCGACGCCGGATACAACATCACCTCGCTGCCGATCCTCGAACGCCTGCGCAAGGCCGACGTCGAGTAACTGCTTCGCGCCGTCCACGAAAACCATAAAGGCCGCTCATCAGGAAATGAGCGGCCTTTATGGTTTCAGGGATATCGAAACAGGAACTACTTGCGCGCCTGCAGGATCTTGAAGCGAGCGTTGCGGCAAAGCTCGCCGCTCTCCTTGAACACCTCGGCCATGACGGGCTCATAGGGCAGGCCGCGGTTGGCGACCAGCATCAACCGGCCGCCGCCTCGCAAGGCTCCGGCTGCCGCCCGGATCATGGCCTTGCCGAGTTCGGGATCGGCCGCCTGCGCCTCGTGGAAGGGCGGGTTCATGATCACCAGGTCGTATTTTTCCTTGGGCGGCTCGCTGCTGAGATCCTGCCAGAAGAAGCGGGCCTGCAGCTCGGGGCAGTTGCGGGCCATGTTCGTCTTGGCAAACTCCAGCGCCCGGTAGTCGGCCTCGAAGAGGTCGATGCGGTTGACGCGCGGCGAGACCTTGGCGAAGGCCACCGACAGGTAACCCCAGCCGGCGCCGAAATCGGCGGCATTGCCGTCGAAATCGGTCGGTAGACGGCTCACCAGAAGCTCCGAGCCCGGATCGATCCGGTCGTGTGAGAACATGCCAGGTGCGGCCTCGAAGCGGCCCTCGATCTGGACCGTGGGCTTCGTCAAGGCAGTGATCGCCGCTTCCACATGCTTGGGCCGCGCAAACCAGATCGCGACGCCGTGATATTTCGGCGTGTAGTCGAGGTCGATCTCCAGCTTCAGAAGCGTCGTGCGCAGCGTCTGGATACCGTCTTCCTTGCCGCCGGCGATGACGATCATGCCGCCTTCGGCCACACGCTGCAGAGCTTCGGCGACGCGCGCCTCGTTCTCGCCGCGGTGCTTGCCGCACAGCACCAGCGCCATGTCGTAGCCTTCACCTTCGGCCAGCGGCAATGCGCCGTCGCCAAGGGTCCTGAACAGCGGCCGGAAGGGCTGGACGGCGGAGATCGTGCCTGCGAAGCCCTCCGGCAGCGGATGGCCGCCTTCGGCCCCGAGGAACAACACGCGGTCGCCCTCGGCCGGCACGGGAACGGTGCCGGTTGCGAAAGGATGGAACAGGGTCTTCAAGGCGTCACGGCTCATCGCGGCTGGCTTTCCATGGATAGATACAGAAAAGGCGCGGAAATTCTCCCGCGCCTCAATGGTCGGAAACGAGGCGCCTTACTCGGCAGCTTCGCCTTCAGCCTTCTTGACTTCCTGGCCGGTGGCCTGGTCGACGACCTTCATGGACAGGCGAACCTTGCCACGCTCGTCGAAGCCCATCAGCTTGACCCAGACCTTCTGGCCTTCCTTGACCACGTCCTGGGTCTTGGCGACACGATCGGAGGCGAGCTGCGAGATGTGCACCAGACCGTCACGGGCGCCGAAGAAGTTGACGAAGGCGCCGAAGTCGGCCGTCTTCACCACGGTGCCTTCGTAGATGGCGCCGACTTCCGGCTCGGCGACGATCGAGTGGATCCACTTGCGGGCCGCTTCGATCTCCTTGGCCGAGGAGGACGCGATCTTGATCGTGCCTTCGTCGTCGATGTTGATCTTGGCGCCGGTCTTCTCGACGATCTCACGGATGACCTTGCCGCCGGAACCGATGACTTCACGGATCTTGTCGACGGGGATCTGCATGACTTCGATGCGTGGCGCGAATTCGCCGAGCTGGCCGCGGCTCTCGGTGATGGCATTGGCCATTTCATCGAGGATGTACTTGCGGCCGCCCTGTGCCTGGCCGAGTGCGACCTTCATGATCTCTTCGGTGATACCGGCGATCTTGATGTCCATCTGCAGCGAGGTGATGCCGTCAGCGGTACCGGCAACCTTGAAGTCCATGTCGCCGAGGTGGTCTTCGTCGCCGAGGATGTCGGAGAGAACGGCAAAGCGCTCGCCTTCCAGGATGAGACCCATGGCGATACCGGCCACCGGCTTGGCCAGCGGAACGCCGGCATCCATCAGTGCAAGCGAGGTGCCGCAGACGGTTGCCATCGAGGACGAGCCGTTCGACTCGGTGATCTCGGAGACGACGCGCAGCGTGTAGGGGAACTGCTCCGGCGTCGGCAGCATCGGACGAATGGCGCGCCATGCAAGCTTGCCGTGGCCGATTTCGCGGCGACCCGGGGAGCCCATGCGGCCGGTTTCACCCACCGAATAGGGAGGGAAGTTGTAATGCAGAAGGAAGCGTTCCTTGTACATGCCGGTCAGGCTGTCGACATACTGCTCGTCTTCGCCGGTGCCGAGGGTGGCGACAACGATCGCCTGGGTCTCGCCGCGGGTAAAGAGGGCCGAACCGTGGGTGCGCGGCAGGATGCCGACTTCCGAGACGATGGCGCGGACCGTATCGAGGTCACGACCGTCGATGCGGCTCTTGGTGTCGAGGATGTTCCAGCGGACGATCTTCGCCTGCAGGTGCTTGAAGACGGCGCCGATGACTTCGTTCGGATACTTCGGCTCTACGCCTTCCGGGAAGAAGTGAGCTTTCACCTTCGCCTTGACGGCGTCGACGGCAGCATAGCGTTCTGCCTTCTGCGTGTTCTTGTAGGCAGCGCGCAGTTCGGTTTCGAAGTGCTGCAGCATTTCGGCTTCGAGAGCGGAATGATCTTCCGGTTCGAATTCGCGCGGCTCCTTGGCAGCCACTTCGGCAAGCTTGATGATCGCGTCGATCACCGGCTGGAAGCCGCGGTGGCCGAACATGACGGCGCCGAGCATGATGTCTTCGTTGAGTTCCTTGGCTTCCGATTCCACCATCAGAACCGCGTCGCCGGTGCCGGCAACGATCAGGTCGAGGGTCGATTCATCCATCTCGTCGAGATGCGGGTTGAGAACGTATTCGCCGTTGATGTAGCCGACGCGCGCGCCGCCGATCGGACCCATGAAGGGAACGCCCGACAGGGTCAGCGCTGCGGAAGCGGCCACCATCGACAGGACGTCCGGATCGTTCTCGAGGTCATGCTGGACGACGGTGACGACGACCTGGGTCTCGTTCTTGTAGCCGTCCGGGAAGAGCGGGCGGATCGGACGGTCGATCAGGCGGGAAACCAGCGTTTCCTTCTCCGACGGACGACCTTCGCGCTTGAAGTAGCCGCCCGGGATTTTGCCGGCGGCATAGGTCTTTTCCTGGTAGTTGACGGTCAGCGGGAAGAAGTCCTGGCCAGGCTTTGCCGACTTGGCCGACACCACGGTGGCCAGAACGACGGTCTCGCCGTAGGTGGCGAGAACGGCGCCGTCAGCCTGGCGGGCGATCTTGCCGGTTTCCAGCTTGAGCGGGCGTCCTGCCCACTCGATTTCGACGGAATGCGAATTGAACATGTCTTGTCCTCTAAGGCGCTGCCGATGCCATAGATACGGCCCGGCGCGCGGTGTTGACGTGACACGGGCAAGACAACGGGAGGCTTTCTCTGGAGGATGGAAGCTCTTTGGCGTCCATTCATCGGCGCCAGACAGGTCTGGCGAAAGCATCCGGCAATCCTGCCCCATGGCAGGTCAGCGGTTGATTTGGCGAGCCGGCCCTTCCGGTCCGCCAGTCGTGGCCTCTTCGGCCACCCTTCGGTTTCCCGAAGATGGAAAAAGGCGGGCGCCTCTGACGAGGCGCCCGCCAGAAAAATCCTAGCGGCGGATACCCAGGCTGGCAATCAGCTTGGTATAACGGCCTTCGTCCTTCTTCTTGAGATAATCAAGAAGGGAGCGACGGCTGGACACCATCGCGAGCAGGCCACGGCGGGAGTGGTTGTCCTTCTTGTGGCCCTTGAAGTGTTCGGTCAGGTTGTTGATGCGCTCGGTGAGGATCGCAACCTGGACTTCCGGCGAACCGGTGTCGCCTTCGACAGTTCCATATTCCTTGATCAGCGCAGTCTTGCGCTCAGCAGTAATCGACATCGGAAGGTCCTTTCTAAATGAGGATCATTGGGTCGCCAAAGGCCGGGATGTCGTCCAGCCATGGCCGCGAAAGCAAAGGGAATGCCGAGGAGTTACAGCCCGGGCACGCCATGCTGGCGCTGCCTATACTCCATTAGCCCCCGGAATGGAAGGGGTCAGCGGCAGTTCAGCCGAAGACGCGCTTCGGGCGGAATTCGCCCTGGCCGATCTCGCCGATCGCAATCAGCCGCCCGCGGGCGGTCGCATAGGCGTCGGCCTCCTCGAGCGGCGCGTCACGCCCGCGCACGATGATCGGATTGCCCATGCGCAGCCGATGAGCCTGATCGTCGGTGATGGGAAGATGCGGCAGGCTGGAAAGCGCTTCCGCGGTGTCGATGAGATAGGCGTCGAGCGCGGCGAGGCGCTCGTCGCGGTCCTCGATCTCCTCAAGCGCCACGAGGTCGGCAAGCGGCACCATACGGTCTTCCGAGAAGGGCGCCACGAAGGTCCGGCGCAGACCCGAGACGTGACCATAGCAGCCAAGCTCGCGACCGAAGTCGCGCGCCAAGGAGCGGACATAGGTGCCCTTGCCGCATTCGACCTCAAAGAAGGCGCGGTCGGTTTCCGCCTTGAGCAGGGTGATCCGGTGGATCTCCACCTCACGGGAGGGGATCTCGACCGTCTCGCCATCGCGGGCCAGATCATAGGCGCGCTCGCCGGCGATCTTGATGGCCGAGAACTGCGGCGGGACCTGGTTGATGGTGCCGGTATAGGCGGGCAGCAGTGCGTTGATCTCGGATTCGCTCGGACGAGTCTCCGACGTCATGGTGACCTGGCCCTCGAGATCGTCGGTGGACCGCTCCTCGCCCCAGCTGACGGTGAACTCATAGACCTTGCGGCCATCCATCACATAGGGCACGGTTTTCGTCGCATCGCCGAGGGCGATTGGCAGCATGCCGGAGGCCAGTGGATCGAGCGTGCCGGCATGGCCGCACTTCTGGGCATTGAACAGCCACTTGATCTTGGACACGGCTTCCGTTGAGCCGAAATCGACGGGCTTGTCGAGGATGAGCCATCCCGAGACGGGGCGGCCCTTGGGTTTGCGCGGTTTGGACATCTTGTCTTCTTATTCTTCGTCTTCGGAGGCCGAGCCATCAAGGTCGCGTCGGACCTCGGGCGACCGCAGCAGCTGGTCAATTTTCTGATAGTTGTCGAAGCTGGTGTCGTCGCGGAAGCGAACTTCCGGCATGAACTTCATCTGCCGCAGCTGACCGGAGAGCCGACCACGGATGAATTTGGCATGCTTGTTCAACGCCTCGATCACGGCCTTGTGGTCGGGCATTCCCAACGGCGTGACATAGGCAGTGGCGACCCTCAGGTCCGTCGACATGCGCACTTCGGAGACGGAGATCACCGTCTTTTCCAGCAGCTCGTCGCGAACCTCGCCGCGCTGAAGCACCTGCGTGATGGCGGCTCTTACCTGCTCTCCAACACGAAGCATGCGCTGGGACGGCGCCGAGGAGGTTGCTTTGGCCATTGTAATCTCTTCCGGAGCGATTTCGCGGTGCCCAGCCCGAAGGCGGCACAACGCTCTTATCAAGTAAAGGCGTCAATGACTCGTGACGCGGCAAAGGTCAAGGACAGTCTGTCATCCAGATGTCATTCCCCGTCTCGTCCGAAAAAAATGCATGCGCACCAGCACGCCCTCTCCCCCCATCTTGACGATTGAGTTGAAATGGACAAGTACAGTTCGTCTCCGTGCCGCAAATCGCGTGGATCAGATACTGGTGCCGGGCCCCTCTGGCGAGAGTTTATCGGCTCTCTCGCGATGTCGGTACCGCCTGCAAGAAAGCCGGCGGACTTCGAACTCATGATAATCAACCTATTGGTCTGCAGCGAAGCCAAGGATGGCGTCGCTGGAAACGTCTTGTCGCATCAGTTTCTCTCCACGGAGGCACGGGCATGAACAAGCCGCAAACACACACCTCCCTCTTTGGCTACCTGAAGTGGTCGATCGTCGTCACGGTGATCGGCCTTCTGCTTGGCCTCCTTCTCGGATGGCAGACCACCGGCACGATCGGCGGCATGCTGACCATCTTCTTCATCTGCGCGGTGCTGGCGGTCCTGGAGATCTCGCTCTCCTTCGACAATGCCATCGTCAACGCGAACAAGCTGAA
>JBKBXP010000017.1:0-22385 GCA_046314035.1 Pseudorhizobium sp.
CCGACGAGCAGCTTGCGGCCATCATCCACAACCCTCGGGTCTCGGTGACCGTGCTCTACGTCAACGGCGCACCGGCCGGGTTTTACGAGTTGTCGAAGGAAAACGGTGACTGGACCGAGCTCTCCTATTTCGGGCTGTTCGAACACGCCATCGGACTGGGCATCGGCAAGTGGTTCCTGCTGCAGGCGCTCTACGCCGCCTGGCAGGACATGCCGCAGAAGGTGACGGTCACGACGAACACGCTGGACCACCCGCGTGCGCTGCAGCTCTACCAGATGATGGGTTTTCAACCGGTGTCGACCAGCGAAGCCATCGTGCAGCCGATGACCGACAAAGAGCTGTTGAAGGTGCTCGACGGCTAAGGCGGCAGGAATCGGGTGGCTGGTCCCTCCGCACTCGTGATTGATGGGCAGATCGAACAGGGAGAGACGCCCATCATGCCCGCGCTGATCTTTCACGCCATGCCTACCCACCACGCCCATGCGCTGCAGTCCGGAGGCGTCGACGCCTATGGACGTCAGCCGGAGAGAATGGTGTCACCGGGCGGAGGCATGCCTTGCCGGCATTGCCTCGATCACATCACGGAGGGCGAGGATCTGCTGGTCGTCTCCTACCGGCCCTTCCCCGAACTGCAGCCCTACGCCGAAACCGGTCCGATCTTCCTGCACGCGAAGGCCTGCCCCCGTTACCAGGCGACCGAAGTGCTGCCGCCGATCCTCACCACCAGCCCCGACTTCATCCTCCGCGGCTATGGCTCCGACGACCGCATCGTCTATGGGACCGGGGCGGTGACGCTGCAGGAGAACATCGTCCCCCGTGCCGAAGAGCTGCTGGCGCGGGCGGATGTCGCCTATGTCCACGTCCGCTCCGCGCGCAACAACTGCTACCAGTGCCGGATCGACCAGGCCTGACCGGCAGATCTGCGCAGGGCGGCCCTAACCGCGGGTCGCCCTGCCCTCCCCAACCGTCAGGCCACCGCGAGCAGGCTCTCCGGGGCATGCGCCTCGTACCCCAGTGCCTCGGCAACTGCCGCATTGGTGACGCGTCCCCTGTGGACGTTGAGGCCGTTGCGCAGGTGTTTGTCCTCGGCAAGCGCGCGCAACCCGCGGTCTGCCAGCGCCAGGCCGAATTGCAGCGTCGCATTGTTGAGCGCATGCGCCGACGTCACCGGCACGGCGCCCGGCATGTTGGCGACGCAGTAGTGGACGATGCCCTCGACCTCGTAGGTCGGGTCCGAATGGGTGGTGGCATGGGAGGTCTCGAAGCAGCCGCCCTGGTCGATCGCGACGTCGACCATGACCGCACCCTGCTTCATGCCGGACAGCATGTCGCGCGTGACCAGCTTCGGTGCCGCGGCGCCGGGGATCAGCACCGCCCCGATCACCAGGTCGGCCGCAAAGACCTCCTCCTCCAGGGCATCGATGGTGGAATATCGGGTGTGGACGCGGCCGTTGAAGATGTCGTCCAGTTGGCGCAGGCGCGGCAGCGAGCGGTCGACGATCGAGACGTCGGCTCCCAGACCGACTGCCATCCTTGCCGCATGCAGTCCGACGACGCCGCCGCCGATCACAGCGACCTTCGCCGGCAGCACGCCCGGCACGCCGCCGAGCAGGATGCCGCGGCCGCCGTTGGCCTTCTGCAGGGCCGTGGCACCGGCCTGGATGGCGAGCCGGCCGGCGACTTCCGACATGGGCGCCAGCAGCGGCAGGCCGCCACGCTCGTCGGTCACCGTCTCGTAGGCGACGGCCGTCACGCCGGATGCAACGAGGCCCTTGGTCTGCTCCGGGTCGGGCGCCAGGTGGAGGTAGGTGTAGAGGATTTGTCCTTCGCGGAGCTGCGCCCACTCCTGCGGCTGCGGCTCCTTGACCTTGACGATCATGTCCGATTTCTCGAACACTTCCTTCGCCGTGCCGACGATCCGCGCGCCGGCTGCCATATAAGCGCCGTCGTCGGCGCCGATCCCCGCCCCTGCCTTCGTCTCGATCAGCACCTCGTGGCCGTGGGCCACATATTCGCGCACCGCGCCCGGCGTCAGGCCGACACGATATTCATGGTTCTTGATTTCCTTCGGGCATCCGACACGCATTCAGCGTTCCTCTCCTCTGATGACATTCAGCCAATTGTTCCGAGGAGGAAACCAGACCAAAAAACGCAAGCAATGTCCTTGCGAAGTTGGATTGGCTTAGGCCCGGTTTTCGTGGATATTTGCGCGAGTGGTCGTAAACCGGAAGATCCTTGCAGATGCAGCA
Source organism: Pseudorhizobium sp. (assembly GCA_046314035.1). Classification (GTDB taxonomy): domain Bacteria; phylum Pseudomonadota; class Alphaproteobacteria; order Rhizobiales; family Rhizobiaceae; genus Neorhizobium. The sequence goes on from JBKBXP010000017.1 coordinate 2,250, forward strand.
GCCAGACACGATCGATCTTGCGATGATGCGCATCCTCCAGCAGGAGGGACGGATATCCAATGCGGAGCTTGCCCAGCGGGTCGGGCTGTCGCAATCGGCCTGTTCGCGCCGTCTGGCGGCACTGGAATCGGACGCCATCATCGGCGGCTATCACGCGCGCCTTTCCAACAAGGCGCTCGACTACAAGATGATGGTCATTGTCCATATCTCGCTGTCGGGGCAGTTCGCCAAGACGCTGACCGAGTTCGAGGCGGCGGTGAAGAAATGCCCAAACGTCCTCGTATGCTATCTGATGTCGGGAGAATACGACTACATCCTGCGCGTGGCAGCCAAGGATCTGGAGGACTACGAGCGCATTCACCGTGACTGGCTGTCGGCACTGCCGCATGTGGTCAAGATCAACTCGAGCTTCGCGCTGCGGGAAATCATCGACCGTCCCAATGTGGGGCTGTGACGGCTTGATCCATCAAATGCGAGAGTTCGGCATAAGCGGAATGCAAGGTGCGCCTGCTAAAGCTGGCTGAGCGGGAGTGGGAGACAGCAGCCGATGAACATCGACAAGCCTGGCATGACGAACCGTGCCGCAGAGCGCACGAAAACCAGCATCTACGGCACGGTGAAGTACTTCAATCAGTCCGCCAAGGGGCGCGTGGTCGATCTGTCGGCGACAGGCATCGCGCTCGAGCTTCAGGAAGCATTCGCCGCCGCCACCGGAAGCCGCGTCAAGATCGAGAGCCAGGAACTCGGCTTCATCGAGGGAACCGTCAAATGGTGCCGCGGCAGCAGGATCGGCATCGAGATCAACCTCAACAGCAATGCTCTGGCCCAGGTCTCGTCTTATTTCCGGTTCTTTCACAAGGTCCCGGTGCTGGCGCGATAGCCCTACACTACTGTTTCTCGACTTCCACGCTGAAGTTGTAGGGTTCGACGCCCTTGGCACCGAAAGCACGGCTGAGATCATTCCAATAGCTGCGAGCAACGCCGACATCTATGATGGTGGGACCCCGGTCCGGCGCCGGACTTGCATCGAGCTGGCGAAGATCCAGTTCCGCCGGATTGGTGTCGTCTCCGCGAAACTGGAGCACCTTTGCGTTGTCGGGGACCGTCAGCACGTCCGGCGCTTGCGACGACGCAAGCGATTCGGTCGCGATCGCTTCGCCACTAGCACTCAGATAGGTCACGACACACGTAGAACATCTCTGGTCGGCTGAGAACGCTTGAAGATTCAACTGAATTTGGGGATTCAGGGCCGATTCCGCATGCGCTCGATCGACGGCCAGGAAATCCAGTATGCTGGCGATCTGCAGTATCTTCGGATTTTCCGGACTGCTGTTGTTGAAGGACGCGATGATGAACGCCGGCGCCCCAAGGCCGATCAAAAGGGCCTTCTGCGCGCTCTGGCTCTCGTAAACGGCAGCCACCAGGGCGCCTATCAGGAAATAGACGATGGTAGGCACCGAGGCCACGACAATCGCGATCGTGAAGTTCGGCGCTGTCTCCAGCCACTTCTGGATCTCTCCGCTGTTCCAGGCCTGCACCTTGTCCATCAGGCTTGGGAGAACTCCCCCGATCCCACCCACCAAGGTGATCTTCCACATGGCAACCCCCGAGTTGCAGTTGATGCCTTACTTTATATAAGGTTGCGTCGATCATCAACACACTCATTAGATGCATCGAGATGTAGTGGAGCGGTCACTTTCCCGGTGTACTTGACCGCAATTGCGCCTAATCTCGCATCGGCAAACCCTACCGGAGTTCCCCATGTCGTCGTCCCCTCTCCTTCCGATCACCCGCCGCTCCCTGCTCGGTGGCCTGGCCGCCACCTCGGCGCTGGTCATGTTGCACCCCTTTGCGGCGCGCGCGCAGGCCAATCAGGCGCATCTGCGGATCATGGAAACCACCGACATCCACGTCCACGTCTTTCCGTACGACTATTACGGCGACAAGCCGAACGACACGATGGGCCTTGCCCGCACCGCCTCGATCATCGATTCGATCCGCGCCGAGGCCGGCAATTCGATGCTGATCGACAACGGCGACTTCCTGCAGGGCAATCCGATGGGCGACTATATCGCCTACGAGCGCGGCATGAAGGAAGGCGACCAGCATCCGGTCGTCAAGGCGATGAACGTGCTCGGCTACGACGCCGGCACGCTCGGCAACCACGAGTTCAACTACGGCCTCGACTTCATGTTCAAGGTCTTGTCTGGCGCAGGCTTTCCCTACGTTTGTGCGAATCTCACCAAAGGCATGCTGGCATCCGATCCCAAACAGGATGAACTGTTCTTCAAGCCCTACGTGATCCTCGAAAAGCAGATCCAGGATGGCTCGGGCGCCACCAGCCCGGTCAAGGTCGGCTTCATCGGCTTCGTGCCGCCGCAGATCATGCTGTGGGACGCCAAGCATCTGGAAGGCAAGGCGCAGACGCGCGACATCGTCGAGGCTGCCCAGGCCTGGGTGCCGGTGATGCGCGAAGAAGGCGCAGACATCATCGTCGCGCTGTCGCACTCGGGAATCGACGGTTCGGGCATGAGCGAACGCATGGAGAATGCCTCGCTCTATCTTGCCGGCGTCGAGGGCATCGATGCGGTCTTCACCGGTCACCAGCATCTCGTCTTCCCCGGCCCGAAGGATTTCGAGGGCATTGCCGGCGCCGATGCCGCCAAGGGCACGCTGATGGGCAAGCCTGCCGTGATGGCCGGCTTCTGGGGCTCGCACATGGGCCTCATCGACCTGCTGCTGGAAAAGGACGGCAACAGCTGGAAGATCGTCGACTTCACCACCGAGGCACGGCCGATCTACCATCGCGATGCGGACCGCAAGGTCGTTGCCGACGTTCAGGACAAGCCGGAAGTGCTGGCCGCCGCAAAAGAGGATCACGAGGCGACGCTTGCCTATGTCCGCCGCCCGGTCGGCAAGACATCGGCACCGCTATATTCCTACTTCGCCCTCGTCGCCGACGACCCATCCGTGCAGATCGTCGCCAATGCGCAGGTCTGGTACATCAAGGACATGCTGAAGGACGGCGAGTACAAGGATTATCCGGTCCTCTCCGCCGCCGCTCCCTTCAAGGCCGGCGGACGCGGCGGTGCGGAATACTACACGGACGTCCCGGCCGGCGACATCGCGATCAAGAACGTCGCCGATCTCTACCTCTACCCGAACACGGTGCAGGCGGTGCTGATCAACGGTGAGCAGGTGAAGAACTGGCTGGAGATGTCGGCCGGCATGTTCAACCAAGTCGAGCCGGGTGCCAAGGATGCGCCGCTGATCAACACCGGCTTCCCGTCCTACAACTTCGACGTCATCGACGGCGTCAGCTACCAGATCGACCTGTCGCAGCCGGCCCGCTTCGACAAAGACGGCGCACTGGTGAACGCAGACTCGCACCGCATCACCGACCTGCAGTTCGAGGGCAAGCCGATCGATCCGGCGCAGAAGTTCGTCGTCGCCACCAACAACTACCGCGCCGGCGGCGGTGGCAAGTTCCCGGAGATTGCCGGCGACAAGGTGATCTTCGTGGCGCCTGACACCAACCGCGACGTCGTCGTCCGCTACATCATGGACCAGGGCACGATCAACCCGTCGGCGGACGCCAACTGGTCGTTCAAGCCGATGGAGGGAACGACGGCGATCTTCGAGACCGGGCCGAAGGGCCGCGAGTATGCCGCAGAGATCAAGGGTGCGACAATCGAGGATGCCGGCGACGGCGCCGAGGGATTCGCGAAATTCCGTCTGGTGCTCTAGGGCGAGCACCAGACGCCGCATCTCCACTCCCAGGGCCGCCGTCAGGCGGCCTTTGTGGTTGGGTCTGCCAGCTTCTGCAGAAGCAGTTTCAACTCCGGCGGCGGAGCCTTCTCGAGGCGACGATAGTCGCTGCCGTCGCGGTTCCTGCGTATCAGGCCGAGATCGACGAGATCGCGGCGCAGGAGCGCTGCATCGCCGAACAGATGAAGCCCATTCAGGTGATCGCCGATCTCCCGCTCGGAGAAGCTGCGCTTCGGCGGGATGCGCGACCACAGCAACCACAGGCAAAGCTCCTGCTGGGACCGCTTGCTCGGCCAGCGGATGATCCGGCCGTCGGTGTCGAAGACACGAATGGTCCTGGCCACCCGCGTCTCGTCGGCCGGCGGCGGCGCGTCGACGGTCCTGGCCACGTCGGGGAGCGGATCTGTCGTTCCGGCGGTGGATCTGAAGTGCTGGTAGTTGCGATAGCCTGCAGCGCGGCTCAACAGGTTGAGCATCTCGACATGGCTCGGTGCGTGGTCGAGCCTGGCGATCTGGTCGCGCAACGATTTGGCGAAGGCCGACAGGTCGGCGACTTCCATCGGGAAGATGGTTCTGGTCATCTCTTATCCTCGACGTGCCGGTCCATTTCAGGTGTCGATGGTCGCCGTCTTGTCGAGCAGGCACGGGATAAGTGCTGATGATCGCTTCTCTTGCAGGTTTAGCTTCCCTTGCGGGACGGCGACGCCTCGGTGAACTGCTGACCGATTGCTTCTTTTACCGGCTCCGTCACAAAGGTCAACGCCCTCATTCAGCCGCAGAACGCACTGCGATCTTGCGGCTTTGCTCCACCAAGCCCGTCATGCTGGCGTGGTTCGGGCAGTTCGACAGGCGGGTCCGGAAGGCATCGATCAACCAGGTGCCTGCAGGCCCTGGCGGGTTGGAGACCTTGCGAAGCGCATAGATCGGGTATTCCCCCTGCTCGTAGGCGTCGAGCTTCAGCGCCACGAGCCGACCGCTCTCCAGATCCTCGCGGACCAGCGAGGACGGCAGGCCGCCCCAGCCAAGGCCGCCACGAATGAGCTGATGCTTGGTGGCGATGTCGCTGACCCGCCAGGTCTTGTAGGAGAGCACGTTGAAATTGCGGCCATTCGTCAGGCCGGACGCATCGGTGACCACCAGTTGCGTCTCCTCGCGGACGTCCGCCAGGGTCAGCGGCCGATCGATCCGTCCGAGAGGATGCTCCGCTGCAGCGATCGGCACCATAGAGGAATGGCCGATCTTTTCCGCGGCGATCGTGTCGTCCTGCTTCAGCAGCGCGCCGCCAAGCCCGATCCCGGCCCGGCCGGTGGAGACCATGTCCATGACCATGCCGAGTTCGCCGACGTTGAGGTTCAGGGCGACAGTCGGGAACCGCCTGCCGAACTCCCGCAGCTCGTCGACCACGACCTCGGCCGGCACCATGACGCTGATGGCAACTGAAAGCTCCGGCTCTAGCCCCTCCTTGAAGCTCTTGGCACGCGCCCGCATGACCTGCAGGCCGGCGACGATGCGGCGGGCATCCGGCAGCATCGCGCTGCCCGCGTCGGTCAGCCGCGGCTGCCGCAGGCCGCTGCGTTCAAACAGCGGAACCTCAAGCTGCGCCTCGAGGTTGGCGATCGTGTAGCTGATGACCGATTGCGCCCTGTTCAACGCGCGGGCAGCGGCCGAAAAGCTGCCGGTCTCGGCGACGGCGAGAAAGACCTGCATCTGGTCGAGGGTCGGATTGGCATCCATGCATCTATCCAATCGATCGATATGAACCTTCTAGATTATCCCGGTTAAATCGATGGGCGGCAAGACCTATCTGATGGCTGGCGGCGACCGCCGCGTCGCCCACGACCTCCCAAGTCGACCAATGATCAAGCCAAGGAAGATAGTCATGTCATCCATCCTTCTCGTTACCTCGAGCCCCCGCGACGATTCGCTCTCGACCAAGGTCGCAACCGCCTTCGTTGACAAGCTGACCGCCCGCAAGCCAGAGGCTGCCGTGGTACACCGCGATCTCGGCAAGACGCCGATCGCCCATCTCGACATCGTGACCACGTCTGCCATTCGCAAGCAGTCTGCCGACCGCAATCCGGAAGAGGCCGCTGCCGCTGCCGTATCGGATGAGCTGGTGGCCGAGCTGATGGCGGCCGACACAGTGGTGATCGCCACCGGTCTCATCAACTTCAACATCTACTCGACGCTGAAGTCGTGGATCGACAATGTCGCCCGCGCCGGGATGACCTTCCGCTACACAGCAGAAGGCCCACAGGGTCTGGCCACCGGCAAGAAGGTCTACATCGTGCTGTCGGCCGCCGGCATCTATTCGGAAGGCCCGGCCATGGGCATGAACCATGCCGTTCCCTACCTGAAGACCGTGCTCGCCTTCATGGGCATGACCGATGTCGAGGTCGTCTATGTGGAAGGCACGGCCTTCGGACCGGAAGCCTTTGAAAAGGCGTTGGCCGATGCCGATGCAGCGACGTCGCGGCTGGCCGAAGCCGCCTGAACACGGCAACTTCAGGTGCAGGAAACGGCCGCGGCATTGCCCGCGGCCGTTCCATTTGGATCTCTGAGGGATGGCATTTCGACCGGCGTCAGGCGGAGCGGGACTTCTCGCCGTCGGCAAACAGCGACGGGCCGTTCTGGTCGATGATCTGGCGCGCCTTCCGAAAGGTGCAATCGACCGCTTCGTCCATCGAGGTGAAGACGTCGGCGCGAATGAAATTGCGCACCAACACCTCGCCATCGACGTCCTTCTCGATGCGACCGGCCAGCCGCAGCTGATTGCCCTCGCGCATCGGCGTTGCAAAGATCCTGCAATCGCCGTGGAGCTGCGGCTCGGCGGCGGGTGCCGCAGATGTCTCCGCCTTGGAGCCGCCGGAGAAGATCGAAAGGATGCCGGAAAGGAAAGAAGCCATATGCGCTGCCTATCATAATCGCGGGGTTGGAGAAAGACGCTCGCCCGGGATCACCGGCCGGTGACGCGCCTCAGATGATCAGGTTGGCGAGGATCTCGTTCTCGGTGATGTCCTGGTAGCCGAGGTCGGCGGCCTCGAAACGCGCGAGCAACCCCTCAAAATTGCGGGGGTCGCGCGTCTCGATGCCGATCAGGATCGAGCCGAAGTTGCGGGCCGATTTCTTCAGGTATTCGAAGCGCGAGATATCGTCCTCCGGCCCCAGCAGGTTGAGGAAGTCGCGCAGAGCACCGGGCCGCTGGGCCAGCCGCAGGATGAAGTATTTCTTCAGCCCGAGGTGGCGCATGGCCCGCTCCTTGACGTCCGGCAGGCGCTCGAAGTCGAAGTTTCCGCCCGAGACCACCGCGACGACCGTCTTGCCCGCCAGCCGCTCGGGGCCGAGCATCTCGAGCGCCGTCAGCGACAGGGCGCCGGCGGGCTCCAGCACGAAGCCCTCGATGTTGAGCATCTCGGTGATCGTCACGCAGATGGCATTTTCCGGCGCCAGCAGCACCTGCTCGGGCGCAAAACCTTTCAATGCCCCGAAATTGAGGTCGCCGATCCGTGCGACGGCAGCGCCGTCAACGAAATTGTCGACCTTGGAGAGCCGCACCGCGACGCCCGCTTCGAGGCTGCGCTTCAGACTTGGCGCCCCTTCCGGCTCGACCAGAACGAAGCCCTCCGGCGCAATTTCCCCCTGCATATACCCGGTGACACCCGAGGAGAGACCGCCGCCGCCGACCGGCAGGACCATCAGGTCGGGGCGGACGCCCTCCGGCAACTGCGTCAGGATCTCGGCGGCCACCGTCGCCTGACCCTCGATGATGTCGGCGTGATCGAAGGGCGGCACCATGAAGCCGCCGGTCTCGGCCACATAGGCATTGGCTGCGGCATAGCACTGGTCGAAGATATCGCCGATCAGGCGGATGGTGATGAACTCGCCGCCGAAGATGCGCGTCTTGTCGATCTTCTGCTGCGGCGTCGTCACCGGCATGAAGATGACGCCGTGCACCTGGAAATGCCGGCAGACGAAGGCAAAGCCCTGGGCGTGGTTGCCGGCGGAGGCGCAGACGAAGGTCCGGCCCTGCCCGCCCGTGACCATCACCTTGCGCAGGAAGTTGAAAGCGCCGCGGATCTTGTAGGATCGCACCGGCGAGAGATCCTCGCGCTTCAGCCAGACATCGGCGCCGTAGCGGCGGCTCAGGTGCTCGTTCAACTGGAGCGGCGTTTCCGGGAAGATCTCCCGCAACGCCACGCTTGCCTCGTCCACTGCCGCCTTGTTCACGTCGTCTCCGTCCATTGAGTTTCCAATGTCTTCCCGCTATGCCATAGCCAACCGCAAGAGACCAAATCATCTTTAGAGCCACACGAGCAACCGGGTCACCATTTTGAACGCCAGTCTCCTCCGGCCGGCCATCTATATCGCGGCGCTCTGCGGCCTCTATCTGGCAACAGCCATGTTCCTGCCGGCGATGATGGATCTCTATTACGGGCACCAGGACTGGCAGGTGTTTGCCCTCTCGGCCTTCATGGTCGGAGGCATCTCGCTGATGACGGCGCTCGCCACCCGCGGGCCACCGCCGGTGTTCACCAAGCGGCTCGGCTTCCTGCTCGTCAACCTTCTCTGGGTGATCTTCTCGCTGGTGGGCGCAATCCCGCTCTATCTCGCCGATCACGATCTGAGCTTCGCCCAGGCGCTGTTTGAATCAATATCGGCGATCACCACCACCGGCTCCACGGTCCTCGTCGGCCTCGACGACATGCCGCCCGGTATCCTGCTCTGGCGTTCGCTGCTGCAATGGCTAGGCGGCATCGGTATCGTGGCGCTCGGGCTCTTCGTGCTGCCGTTCCTGCGCGTCGGCGGCATGTCCTTCTTCAAGCTGGAATCCTCCGACACCAGCGACAAGCCGTTTGCGCGACTGGCCAGTTTCACGCGGGCGTTTCTCGCCATCTATGTGGGAATCACTTTCGTTTGTGCGGTCTGTTACGCTTGGGCCGGCATGTCGCGATTTGACGCGCTGAACCACGCGCTAACCACGGTCGCTACCGGCGGCTTTTCGACCCACGACGCATCGTTCGGCTACTTCAACAGCATTCCGCTGCTGTGGATCTCCACGATTTTCATGACGATCTGCAGCCTGCCCTTCTCGCTCCTGATCATCTTCGTGGTCCGGCGCCGGCTCGATTCGCTGCGCGACCCGCAGATCATCGTCTTCGTGGGCTATCTTTTCGTGTTCGCCGTGGCGCTCGGCGTCTACCATCACCTGAACAACGACGTCGGCCTCGGCACGGCACTGGCGCATTCCTTCCACAACATCTCGTCGATCCTATCGACCACCGGCTATGCCAGCACCGACTATACCGCCTGGGGGCCGTTTGCCGTGGCGCTTGCCTTCTTCGCCACCTTCATGGGCGGCTGCACGGGCTCCACCTCAGGCGGCATCAAGGCCTACCGCTTCGTGGTGCTCTTCAACATCGTCGGTACCGGCCTGAAGCGGCTCGTCTATCCGAACGCTGTCTATTCGGTGCGCTACGGGAAGTCGGTGATCGAGCCCGAGGCACAGCGGGGCATCTTCCTGTTCGTCGCGCTCTACATCTTCCTCTGGGCGGTGGGCAGCCTTGCGATGACGGTGCTCGGCTATGATTTCCTGACCTCAGCCTCCTCGGTGATCACCGCACTTTCGAACGTCGGCCCCGGCATCGGCAACATCGTCGGCCCCGCCGGCAATTTTGCCACCATCAGTGACCCCGCACTCTATCTCCTGTCGCTGATGATGCTGCTTGGCCGCCTCGAAATCCTGACGGTGCTCGTCCTGCTGACACCGATCTTCTGGCGCCAGTGAGGCGGCTGCGAGCGTATTCTGGTGCGGACGGCGGGGCTCGAACCCGCATGACCGAGGCCGAGGGATTTTAAGTCCCTTGCGTCTACCAGTTTCGCCACGTCCGCATCGCTGTTTCAGTATCGTCCAAGGGCGCGAAATGGAAGGGCTGTGAAGGATGAATTCCAACGCCTGTTTCTGTGGCGCGGCGATGAGCACGCGGTAGCCCCGATCTCCTCACCGCATGAAGTGAATATGCGGCCGCGCGTGATAGGGAGAGGTTTCGATCCGGGCATCGACGCGGAAGACGGTCTTCAGGAGCTCTTCCGTCAGCACCTCCTGCGGCGCGCCGGTGACCACGATGCGGCCCTCCTCCATGACGATCAGCTGGTCGCAGAACATCGCCGCGTGGTTGAGGTCGTGGAGCGCGATGATGCTGGTGATCGAGAGGCTGGAGATGAGGCGCATCAGGCTGATCTGGTGCTGGATGTCGAGGTGGTTGGTCGGCTCGTCGAGGATCAGTTCCTGCGGCGCCTGGGCCAGTGCCCTGGCAATATGCGTGCGCTGCCTTTCGCCGCCCGAGAGGCTCTGCCAGGGGTCGTTACGCTTCTCCGTCATGCCGGCACGCTCCAGCGCCTCGGCCACGGCGGCATCGTCGGCCAGCGTCCAGCCGGAGAACATCGAGCGGTGCGGAAAGCGGCCGAGCTTCACGACGTCGACGACCTTCAGGCTGGCGTTGGTGGTGGCATGCTGTTCCACGAAGGCGACGCGGCGCGCGATCTGGCGGCGGTCAATGGCCTTGAGGTCTTGGCCGTCAAGCGTAATGCAGCCCGCCTGGGGACGTTTCAATCCCGCTAGCAGACGCAGCAACGAGGTCTTGCCGGAGCCATTGGGACCGAGGAGGCCGAGCATCCGGCCCGGCTTCACCTCCAGCGAGACGCCGTCGATGATGGTCTTCTTGCCGATCCTCCAGACGAGGTCTTCCGCCTTGATGCTCATGACGCGCGCTGGAACCGATAGAGGATGATGGAAAAGACCGGCACGCCGACGAGCGCCGTCACGACGCCGATCGGCAGCACCTGCTGCGGAACGAGGGCGCGGGAGGCGATGTCGGCCAGCACCATGAAGATGGCGCCGAACACGGCACAGGCGGGCAGCAGACGCACATGCAGCGGGCCGACGACGAAGCGTGCCGCATGGGGCACGACGAGGCCGACGAAGCCGATGGTGCCGACCATGCTGACGATGGTTGCCGTCATCACCGCCGTCAACGCGAAAAGCAGAATGCGGGTGCGGCCGACGTCGACGCCGAGGGCAGCGGCCGATTCGTCGCCGAAGGCGAAGGTGTCCAGCACCCGGGCATAGAAGAGACAGACGACAAGCCCGAACCCGACGACGACGGAGACCAGCGCAAATTCCGGCCAGCGCACACCGCCGAAGCTGCCGAGCAGCCAGAACATCACGTCGCGCGCCTGCTGGGCGTTGCCGGAGGTGGTGACCACGTAGGAGGTTGCGGCGTTGAAGAGCTGCGAGGCGGCAACGCCAGCCAGGATCGTGCGGTCCGCCCCGCCGCGCGTGCCGTTGGACAGGAGCGCCACGAAGAAGAAGGCCGCAAATGCGCCGGCGAAGGCCCCCATGGACAGCGTCACGGTGCCGGCCCCGAGGCCGAGAATGACGATCGCGACCGCGCCGGTGGAGGCGCCTGCGGAGATGCCCAGCACATAGGGTTCGGCCAGCGGATTGCGCAGCAGCGACTGCATGATGGCCCCCGATAGCGCAAGGCCTGCGCCGCAGCACGAAGCCACCAGCGCCCGGCTCAGCCGGTAGTCCCAGATCACCGTCTCATGGATCCGGTTCAGCTCGACGGAGGTCCAGCCGAGCCGGTTGGTGACGGCGGCAAACGTCGTCGACAGCGGGATCGGCAGATCGCCGATCCCGACGCTGATGCCGATGACGACGGCGATCAGCGCCAGGGACACCAGGAAAAATCCTCCAAGTGCCGCAAACCCGCGGACGGAATGGCCCGTTTCGGTCACTTCAGGAGACCGAGCGCCTTCATCTGCTCGGCCACCTGTTCGGCACCGTAGATCGTGCGGATCGTCGGGTTCATCGCCTGGCCGTCCATCACCACGACTGCCTTGTTCTTCACCGCCGCGATCTGGCTAACGGCGGGATCACTGTTCAGGAACGCGATCTTGGCTTCCGGCTTGTCGAGTTCCCAGCGGTTGCGGTCGAGATCGGCGACGACGATGACGTCGGGGTTGGCAGCGATGATGCTTTCCCAGCCAAGCGTCGGCCATTCCGCCTCCGTGTCGATCGCGTTCTTGCCGCCCAGGACGTCGGCGATGAAGCCCGAGGCGCCGTTCTTGCCGCCGAGATAGGCGTCGGCCGAGGGAGCGGGGCTGGAGAACCAGAAGATGTAGGAGAGCGGCTTGCCCTCGGTGGAAACGCTGGCGCGAAGCGCCGCCTCACGGGCCTTGAAGTCGGCGATCAACGCCTGGCCGCGATCGCTCACATCGAAGATCTGAGAAAGCTCATCGATCTCCTGGTAGAGAAGATCCATGTTCCAAAGCACTTCGCGGCTGCCGTACAGGTCCTTGACCTCCTCCGCGCCGAGGCAGGTGCTGGGCGAGAGGTAGCTCGGGATCTCCAGCCGCTCGAAATCCTCGCGCTTGGCGACCTTGCTGGTCGGACCGACGAGGGTCGGCAGCGCAGCGGCGACGAAGTCCGGGTCCTGTGCCAGGATCGATTCCAGGGTCGGAAACTCTACCGTCAGCAGTGTCACCTTCTCATTCGCTTCTGCAAGCTGCGGCAGAACCTTGCTTGGCCAGAAGGCGGTGGCAGCCATCCTGTCTTCAAGGCCGAGCAGCAGCATGATTTCGGCACTGTTCTGGCCAAGGCCGACCGCACTCTCCGGCGCTTTCTCGAAGGTGACCTTCGCGCCGCAATTGTCGAGTGTCAGGGGGTAGGCCGTCGGCGCGGCTGAAGCAGGCAGTGCGGTCCATCCGAAGATGGCGCAAAGGCTGGAAACGGCGACAATCGATTTCAGTGCGGTCACGGGTAAAGTCCTTGTATTTGGCCCTTCGGGGCCGGTCGGAAAGGGCGGTTGCGGTATAACCTCCCTGCCAAGAAAAAAACAAGAGTGGGCTTATCATATTTGAATGGCTTCGTGAGCATTCCGGTCGCGTGCCAGCAGATGCCGGTCTCTGGAGTGAAGCTCCCTGGCGCCCTCACCGCTGCGAGGTCTTCGCATCTTTCAGCCTTGCCCAACACGACCCGTTTCTTCCAACTTCCTCGTCATGTGTGACATCTTAGTTTTCCCGCAAGCGGCCAGTCGTTCGGGCCGCCAGCTTCGGGCAATGTTGGGAGCGTCATTTGGCACATCGATTTTGGGAGCAATCACAATGACATGTGCAGCTGCGGCGCTCAGTGATGACGAGGGGCCCGTTTTCACAGACGACATCCAACGGAGTGCCTGGGCGATCGCGGCACGGCATCTGACGGCGGGGCAGAAGGACGTCACGAAGATGATCGCCGACGGCATGCAGCAGGAGCGGGCGCGCTGCGTAGCGCTCGCCCAAGCGGCTCTCGGGGGAGATTCGGCGCTGAGTGTTTTCGTGGCCAACCCGCACCACGACTGGTAGCGGCGATAGGTTCGCGTGGCAGATACGGCCCATGCTGTCAGCCATAGGCTGTTGATTTCGGCAGCGTCAGGGGGCGTTGAAGAAAGCTCTCTGACGGGCGGCGCCAAAAATGTTCCAACCGTACCGGAAGAGCGGCAACTGCACTCGCAGGTCCTTTCGCTACATGTAAGATAGCCTTGCCCGATTGAGAAAGCCGGGCTTTTTCCCCTTTATTGCCCTGTCTCGCGACAGGGCTTTTTTTTGTCGTGGACCTGGCGTCCTCTCATCCGGCTGGGGACGCAGCGTGATGCGTTAGCTGCCGATCAACCACCGCATCACCGCAGGTCTCGACTTGGCCGCTGTCGACGCCATCTTCAAGGGGTCGCGCGGTCCATTTGCGCGGCCGGGAGCCCCGGTGCACTCCCCTGCCCCAAACCGGGGCTCCCGTCAGTCAAAAGCCCTGCAGGTTTTTCGCGCTCACGCCGGCGGCACCGCAGCCACCCGTGCCGCGGCACAAAAAACGCGGCCCGAAAGCCGCGTCCTTGACGTCATGATGGTCCGTAGCCGATCAGGCCGAGAGCTTGGCCGCCAGCTGCGCCACATAGCCGCCCTGGTAGCGGGCGCCGTCGAGTTCCACGGCCGAGGGCTGGCGGGAGCCGTCGCCGTCGGTGATCGTGCTGGCGCCGTAAGGGGAGCCGCCCTTGACTTCTTCCACACCCGTCTGCCCCTGGAAGGCATAGGGAAGACCGGCCACGACCATGCCCTGATGCAGGAAGGTCGGGATGAAGCTCAGGATCGTCGATTCCTGGCCGCCATGCTGGGTTGCCGTGGACGTGAAGGCGGAGCCGAGCTTGCCGACGAGCTTGCCCTCGGCCCAGAGACCGCCGGTCTGGTCCCAGAAATTGCGCATCTGCGACGCCATCGTGCCGAAGCGCGTGCCGGCACCGACGATGATGGCATCGTAGTCGGCAAGTTCCGCCACGGTGGCGATCGGCGCTTCCTGGTCGAGCTTGTAATAAGACGCCTTGGCGACCTCTTCGGGAACGAGTTCAGGCACGCGCTTGATAGTGACGTCCGCACCGGCAGCGCGGGCGCCTTCCGCGACGGCCTTCGCCATCGTCTCGATGTGCCCATAGGCCGAATAGTAGAGAACCAGTACCTTCGCCATGTTTCGTCTCCGTTGGTTGGTTTTGCAGATGTCGCGATCGGTCTAAACGCTTCGCGCTCCCTCCGCAGCCCCTGCAGAGGTCTACGCAGTGTTCGCTTTTAGCATACGAACCCGGCTGATCCGTCTATCGTTCCGATACGAAGAGATTTCCGGAGTCGTGAAACAGGTACTTCTGCCAGGGGCGAATCGGGCCTACGACTGTCTCAACCTTTGCCGAACATCAGGACCCACATCCCATGTCACAGCCCGCCATGCCGTCCACCGTCGTCACCGCTGCCATGCTCGCCATCGGCGATGAACTGCTCTCCGGCCGTACCAAGGACAAGAACATCGGCCATCTCGCGGACATCCTGACGCTTGCCGGCATAGACCTGAAGGAGGTCCGCATCGTTTCCGACGAGGAGGAGGCGATCGTCGAGGCGCTGAATGTGCTGCGAGGCCGCTACGACTACGTCTTCACATCGGGGGGCATCGGCCCGACCCATGACGACATCACGGCCGATGCTGTGTCGAAAGCCTTCCGGCTGCCGTGTGTCCATGACCCCAAGGCCATGGAGCTGCTCGCGGACATGTACCAGCGTCGCGAGATGCCGTTCACGGAGGCGCGGCAGCGGATGGCGCGCATGCCCGAGGGAGCCCGGCACATTGCCAATCCGGTCTCCACGGCGCCCGGTTTCATCGTCGAGAACGTCTATGTCATGGCCGGCGTCCCGCAGGTGTTCCAGGCCATGGTCGACAATGTCCTGCCGGAACTGCGAACGGGATCGAAGATGCTGTCGCGCGCCATCGCCTGCCCTTTCGGCGAAGGCGACATCGGGACGCCGTTGGCGGCCATCCAGAAGGCGCATCCGCAGACCAGCATCGGCTCCTACCCCAAGTATGACGGCAAGCGGTTTTCCACCGAGATCGTCGTGCGCGCCCGCCAAGACTCCGAAGTCGAGGCGGCAGCTGTGGACGTAGAGCAGATGGTGCGGGATCTGGAAGAGAAGCATTTGCCTTCGAACGGCTCTGCAGACGCATGATCTGGCTGCAACCGGCGGACGAAGGCCCGCCAGTTGACCGGCATCAAGGAAGGGGCGAGGCTGAGGGGCCAGATTGGCAGAGACGACAGGCACCAGTTCAGGGGAGAGATCCATGACCTACAAGACGATCGTTGCCATTCTCGACACGCCGGCGCATGCAGCGCAGATCACCGATTTCGCCCTCGCGGTGGCGGCAAGCTTCGACGCGCATGTGCTCGCCATCCACTCCGAAACGCTGGCGGCCGTCCCATTGATCGCGCCGATGGAGATCCCGGATCCGGCCGCGATCGAGGCGCTGCAGGCGATGGCACGGCGGGAGACGGCCGATGTGGAAAAAATCTTCCAGGAGCGGGTCGCGCGCGAAGGCGTGCCCTCCGACTGGCGCAGCTTCGTCTCGCCGGCAGGCTACGCCGCCCCCTCCGTGCTGGAGGCGATCCGGGCGGCCGACCTCATCATCGCAAGCCAGGGCGATCCGGCGAGCGAGAGCCGCTCGGAGCTCGAAAGCCTGCTCTTCGACAGTGGCCGACCCGTCCTGCTCGTGCCCTACATCATGAAGGTCCCGACGGAGATCCGGCGCGTCATGATCGCCTGGAACGGATCGCGCGAGGCGGCGCGTGCGACTTTCGACGCCCTGCCCTTTCTGAAGCGGGCCGAGAGCGTCGAGATCTTCTGCGTCGATCCGCCCGAAAGACCCAATCATGCCACCGATTTTGCCGGCGTCGAGCTGGCGGCGGCACTGGCGCGCCACGGCGTCACCGTGACGCTCACGGCACAGGAAGGCGGCGGCGTCTCGGCGGCCGACGCGATCGAGAACCGGCTGGCCGACAACAGCGTCGATCTTCTGGTGATGGGCGCCTACGGGACGTCCCGGTGGTGGGAGATGCTGTTTGGCGGCGTTACCCGCAGTCTGCTCGAATCGATGACGGCGCTGTCGCTGATGTCGCGGTAGCCACGGCCCTCGGCAGTCTTGCCTTTGGATCGGTTTCCCGGTTAAGAGCGAGGGCACTTCATGTGCTCTCGCAAATGGCTCCCTCATGTCTCTTCCAGAAAAAGCCTTTCCCGTCTCCTGGGATCAATTCCATCGTGACGCCCGGGCGCTGGCCTGGCGTCTGGCCGGCCTAGGCCAGGAGTTTCGCGCCATCGTCTGCATCACCCGCGGCGGGCTCGTGCCGGCGGCGATCATCTCGCGCGAGCTCAACATCCGCCTGATCGAGACGGTGTGTATCGCCTCCTACCACGACTACGCCAACCAGGGCGAAATGAACCTGCTGAAGGGCGTGGCACCCGAACTGGCGGCCAATGGCGGTGAAGGCGTGCTCGTCGTCGACGATCTGACCGATACGGGCAAGACGGCATCGGAAGTGCGCGGCATGTTGCCGAAGGCGCATTTTGCCTGCGTCTACGCCAAGCCCTCGGGCGTGCCGATGATCGACACCTTCATCACCGAAGTCAGCCAGGACACCTGGATCTATTTCCCCTGGGACATGGGGTTCACCTACCAGGAACCGATCGCCAAGGCCCCAAAGGCCTGAGCAACGGATCACGCGGCAGAGCTTTTTTCTGCCGCGTCTCGCCGACGCCGGTCAATCCGGTTTTTTGTTTGCAAACCAATCTGCAACACCTGCCCGTTGATATCGTCTGCGCCCTGCGCCGACTGTGGACGAAACCGCTCCTAACGCTTCGTCGGACGCAACTTCCCCCCGCAAATGCTTGAGTCCTTTGATTCTTTTGACTGTCCCCGTTTTCCACAGGGTAGCGACACAATATCTTGTGGTTAAGAAAGTATGGCGTTCTACGGCTTGACGAATCTGCCGGGCAGGAGGAGATTGCCGGACATGTTGCGACGGTGGCGGAACCGGAACTAACGAGGCCGGTTCCTTCTTCGAATTCAGACGGTAATGACGAAGGTCCTGCGGCTCCCATGGAGCGGTTGGCCTGGGGATTTTCGTGTCGGCTTCGGGTCACTGCAGCGTAATGTTAGTACTGGTAAAAAGTGGCCATTAACGCTATATTTAGTGTTGCAGCCCACCATCAACACAAGATACAGGTTGGACATCCCAGATGATTCACCTGGACCAGATGATGACCCGGCTGCCCATGATGGCGAGCCGCCGGGCAGAAATTTTGCGCCCTGAAATCGGGCCACAGTCGAGGACACAAGGCAATGCGCATCGAACGTCGTTTCACCAAGCCGGGCCAGGGCGCCTATGCCGACATCGCCTTCCGCAAGGCTGTCAGCGAGATCCGCAACCCTGACGGCTCGATCGTATTCCGGCTTGCCGACATCGAGGTTCCCGCGCAGTTTTCGCAGGTCGCGACCGACGTTCTGGCGCAGAAGTACTTCCGCAAGGCCGGCGTCCCGGCGCGGCTGAAGAAGGTCGAGGAAAACGATGTTCCCTCCTTCCTGTGGCGCTCCGTTGCCGACGAGAAGGCGCTCGCCGCCCTGCCGGAAGACCAGCGCTATGGGTCGGAGATCGATGCCCGCCAGGTCTTCGACCGTCTTGCAGGCACCTGGACCTACTGGGGCTGGAAGGGCAAGTATTTCACCAATGAAGAAGATGCCGCCGCCTTCAAGGACGAGCTGGCCTACATGCTCGCCACCCAGCGCGTCGCGCCCAACTCGCCGCAGTGGTTCAACACCGGCCTGCACTGGGCCTATGGCATCGACGGTCCCGGCCAGGGCCATTTCTACGTCGACCCCTTTACGGGCAAGCTGACGAAGTCGAAGTCCTCCTACGAGCACCCGCAGCCGCATGCCTGCTTCATCCAGTCCGTCGGCGACGACCTCGTCAACGAGGGCGGCATCATGGATCTCTGGGTCCGTGAGGCGCGTCTCTTCAAGTACGGCTCCGGCACCGGCTCCAACTTCTCGTACCTGCGCGGCGAAGGCGAGAGACTTTCGGGCGGCGGCAAGTCGTCGGGCCTGATGAGCTTCCTGAAGATCGGCGACCGGGCCGCCGGCGCCATCAAGTCGGGCGGCACGACGCGCCGCGCCGCCAAGATGGTGGTGGTCGACATCGACCATCCGGATATCGAGGAATACATCAACTGGAAGGTCAAGGAAGAGCAGAAGGTCGCAGCGCTCGTGACCGGCTCGAAGATCGTCGCCAAGCACCTGAAGGCGATCATGAAGGCCTGCGTCAACTGCGAAGGCGACAATGACGCCTGCTACGACCCGAACCAGAACCCGGCGCTGAAGCGCGAGATCAAGGCCGCCAAGAAGGACCAGGTTCCGGAAAACTACGTCAAGCGCGTCATCCAGTTCGCCCGCCAGGGCTACAAGGATCTCGAGTTCAAGACCTATGACACCGACTGGGATTCGGAAGCCTATCTGACCGTTTCGGGCCAGAACTCGAACAATTCCGTTTCGCTGAAGGACGACTTCCTGCGCGCCGTCGAGAACGGCGGCGAGTGGAACCTGACCGCCCGCAAGGACGGCCGCGTGATGAAGACGCTGCAGGCGCGCGACCTGTGGGAGCAGATCTCCTACGCCGCCTGGGCGTCGGCCGATCCGGGCCTGCATTTCAACACGACGATGAACGACTGGCACACCTGCCCGGCTGCCGGCCTGATCCGCGCGTCGAACCCGTGCTCGGAATACATGTTCCTCGACGACACGGCCTGCAACCTGGCCTCGCTGAACCTCCTGCAGTTCAAGGATGCCGGCACCAAGCGCATCAACATCGCCGAATACGAGCATGCGGTGCGCCTGTGGACCGTCGTCCTGGAAGTCTCCGTGATGATGGCGCAGTTCCCTTCCAAGGAAATCGCCGAACGCTCCTATGAATACCGCACGCTCGGCCTCGGCTATGCCAACATCGGCGGCCTGCTGATGTCGACCGGCATTCCCTATGATTCGACGGAAGGTCGCGCCATTGCCGGTTCGCTGACCGCCATCATGACCGGCGTCTCCTATGCGACCTCTGCCGAGATCGCCTCGGAACTCGGCCCCTTCCCCGGCTTTGCCCCCAACCGGGACAACATGCTGCGCGTCATGCGCAACCATCGCCGCGCGGCCTATGGTGAAGCGACCGGCTACGAAGGCCTGTCGGTCAACCCGGTGCCGCTGATCCATTCCGAAAACCCGGACCAGGATCTCGTCGCCCACGCCAAGGCTGCCTGGGACAAGGCGATCGCGCTTGGCGAACAGCACGGCTATCGCAACGCCCAGACGACCGTGATCGCGCCGACCGGCACGATCGGCCTCGTCATGGACTGCGACACGACCGGCATCGAGCCTGATTTTGCCCTCGTCAAGTTCAAGAAGCTTGCCGGCGGCGGCTACTTCAAGATCATCAACGGCGCCGTTCCGGAAGCCCTGCGCACGCTCGGCTATTCCGAGAGCCAGCTGGCCGAGATCGAGGCCTATGCGGTCGGTCACGGCAACATCAACCAGGCGCCCGGCGTCAACCCCGGCTCGCTGAAGGCCAAGGGCTTTACCGACGAGAAGATCGAGGCGATCAACGGCGCCACCAAGGCGGCCTTCGACATCAAGTTCGTCTTCAACCAGTGGACGCTCAGCATCGACTTCCTGAAGGAGACACTAAAGGTCTCCGACGAGCAGCTCGCCGACATGAGCTTCAACCTGCTCGAACACATCGGTTTCTCGAAGAAGGAGATCGAGGCGGCCAACATCCACGTCTGCGGTGCCATGACGCTCGAAGGCGCGCCCTTCCTCAAGGACGAGCATCTCGCCGTCTTCGATTGCGCCAACCCCTGCGGCAAGATCGGCAAGCGCTACCTCTCGGTCGAAAGCCACATCCGCATGATGGCGGCCGCCCAGCCGTTCATCTC
>JBKBXP010000018.1:0-22155 GCA_046314035.1 Pseudorhizobium sp.
CGCCGCCGGTCAGTTCGCGGACGATCAGGATGTCGAGACCTTCGACGAGCTCGGGCTTCAGCGACGAGGCGGAGGCCAGCGCCGGATAGCAGATGGCGGGGCGCAGATTGGCAAACAGCTCCAGATCCTTGCGAAGACGGAGAAGACCCGCCTCGGGGCGCACCTCGTAGGGAACCTCATCCCATTTCGGCCCGCCGACGGCGCCGAAGAGGACGGCATCCGCGGCCTTGGCCTTGGCCATGTCGGCTTCCGAGATGGCTGCACCATGGGCGTCGTAGGCGCAGCCGCCAACCAATCCTTCGTCGGTGACGAAGCCGGCATCCATCGTGCTGTTCATGTGGGCGATGATCTTGCGGACCTCCGCCATGGCCTCTGGGCCGATGCCGTCGCCGGGAAGCAGGAAGAGAGACTTGGTCATATGATTTCCTCTGACTGGCCGGCTCACCCTCCGCACGACCGATATCGTGCCATCGCAACCTTCTCCGAGCCTGCCGAGGGAGGAGGTCGATCTCAGTGTTATTAGGACGTTCCGGCTCCGATGCGCGCGGTCACTTCGACTTCGACCTTCATCTCGGGCGTCGTCAGCCCGCAGACGATCATGGTGGCTGCCGGCCGGATCTCGGCGAAAGCCTCGCCGAGGACGTCGACGATCGCATCGTAGTCGTTCATGTCGGTGATGTAATAGCGGACGCGAAGGACATCCTTGAGGCTGCTGCCGGCCTCCCGCAAGGCTTTCTCGATGGTGGCCAGGGCGTTGCGCGTCTGGTCGGCCACATCGTCCGGCATCGTCATGCGGGCGTAGTCATAACCGGTCGTGCCCGAGACATAGACCATGTCTGCGTCCACCACCGCACGGGAATAGCCGATGCGTGCTTCGAAAGGCGAGCCGGAGGAGATGCGTTTGATCATCGGCGGGCGACCGGCTCAGAGCCAGGGCCGCTGAGCGGTCGTCTGCTGTTCGAAGTTGCCGATCACGGCCTCGCTCTTCAGCGTGCTGGCGATGTCGTCGAGGCCTTCAAGCAGGATATGACGGCGTGCCTGGTCGATGTCGAAACGAATGGAGCCGCCGTCGGGACCGGTGATTTCCTGCGCTTCCAGGTCAACCGTCAGCACGGCATTGGAGCCGCGCGAAGCGTCATCCATCAGCTTGTCCAGATCGTCATGGCTGACGACGATGGGCAGGATGCCGTTCTTGAAGCAGTTGTTGTAGAAGATGTCGGCAAAGCTCGTGGAGATGACGCAGCGGATGCCGAAGTCGAGAAGCGCCCAAGGTGCATGCTCGCGCGACGAGCCGCAGCCGAAGTTGTCGCCGGCCACGAGGATTTTGGAATTGCGGTAGGCGGGCTTGTTGAGGACGAAATCCGGATTTTCGGTCCCGTCTTGATTGTATCGGGCCTCTGCGAAAAGCCCCTGGCCCAGGCCGGTGCGCTTGATCGTCTTCAGGTAGTCCTTCGGAATGATCATGTCGGTGTCGACGTTGACGACCGGAAGCGGCGCTGCAACGCCCGTGAGCTTGACGAACTTTTCCATGATCTGCCTCCACATCGACTGTCTGCGGAAGCCCTTAAAGCAAATCCGCGGCGATTTGAAGGTCCGTTATGGCCCAAGGCGGTACGCCAGACGCCGGAAAATCAAGCTTTCCGTCCGCCTGGCGGATCTTGATCAAAGGTCGATGATGGTGCCGCGACCGTCGTTCCAGACGCGCATGTCGTCTTTCTGCGTCTTGGCCTTCGCTGGGACGGGCTTCAGCCGCGCCGATAGGAGCCGGCCTGCCGCGATAACGCCGACGATGCCCATGAAGGCGACCGTCAGGGACGCGGTCAGAAGAGCAGCCAGTGCGAAGAGAGCGACACCGGTGGTGAAAAGGAGGAACGATCGAATGTTTTGCATGGTCCAGACCTTTCTGTGGACCTGAATGTGGTCCTTGCCGGTCTGCCTTGCAAGGCTTTTCCACCCCTTGCGATATTGCGCCGCGTCGAAAAGCTTGTCACAAAATCGCGATGACATTCATGACCTCCCCTTCGGCGCCCGTTTCGCCCCCTCGCCGCTCCTGCCTCAGCGTGCCGGCGATCAATCAGCGTGCCCTCGACAAGACGCACGGGCTGGACTGCGACGTGGTCATCTTCGACCTGGAAGATTCCGTCGCTTCGGACAAGAAAGCCGAAGCGCGCGACAACCTGCGGCGGTTCTTCCGGGAGACGCCGCTCACGGCGTGCGAAACGGTGATCCGCATCAATGGTGCGGATACGCAGTTTCGCCGCGAGGACGTCGAGCTGGTCCTGGAGCTGGAGCCGGATGCGGTGCTTCTGCCCAAGGTGGAGGATCCGGCCGAGATCCGGCAGATGGCCGAAGCGCTCCTGAGCGTATCGGAAAGCCTGCGGGTCTGGGCGATGATGGAGACGCCGCTGGGTCTGCTCAATGCAGCCGCCATTGCCGCGGCGGGACGAAAATCAGGCGGGCGGCTCGACTGCCTCGTGATCGGCCTCAACGATCTGCGCAAGGCAACGGGTGTTTTGCCGCAGCCGGGACGGGTTTATCTAGTGCCCTGGATGATGCAGGTGGTTCTGGCTGCGCGCGCCCATGGCCTGGACGTCATCGACAGCGTCTTCAACGATTTTCGCAACGTGGACGAGTTTGCTTCCGAATGCGCTCAGGGTCGCGCCATGGGGTTCGACGGCAAGATGCTGATCCATCCGGCACAGATCGAAACGGCCAACGAAAGCTTCGGACCAGCCCCGGAGGCAATCGCCGAGGCCCAAACCATCACCGCCGCCTTCCGGGAGCCGGAGGCGGCGCAGCTCAACGTCATCAACCTCAACGGCCGTATGGTCGAACGCCTGCATCTGGAAGAAGCCGAAAGGCTTCTCGCCCGGCTGCATCTCATCGAAAGCAGAAAGACACGCGCATGAAAGTCTACCGTTTCCTCACAGGCCCCGACGATTCTTCCTTCTGCCACCGGGTCACGGATGCCCTCAACAAGGGCTGGGACCTGCACGGATCGCCCAGCCACAGCTTCAACGCCGCCGAAAACAAAATGTACTGCGGCCAGGCCGTCGTGAAGACGGTGCACGGCAAGGACTATCATCCCGACATCAAGCTCGGCGAGCAGTAAGCCTTTTCGGGCAGAGGTCAGCGCTCGGTGGCTTCCTCGGCGCTGGCCTCGATCCGCTCCATGTCGTCGTCGCTCAGGCCGAAGTGATGACCGATCTCGTGGATCAGCACATGGGTGATGATGTCGCCCAAAGTCTCCTCGTTTTCCGCCCAGTAATCCAGGATCGGGCGACGGTAGAGCCGGATACGGTTCGGCAGTTCCCCCGTTTCCATGGTGAAACGCTCCGAGATGCCGCGCCCCTCGAAGAGGCCGAGCAGGTCGAAGGGGGTTTCGAGCGCCATGTCCTCAAAGATATCGTCGTCGGGAAATTCCTCGATCTCGATGGTCAGGTTCGCGGTCAGCGCACGGAATTCTTCCGGCAGGTTGCCGTAAGCTTCGATCGCCAAGGACTCGAAGGCACTGATCGTGGGCGCGTGGCGGTCCCGCCAGTCGTCAGTTTGGTCAATACGGGCCATACATGCTCCTTGTGGGAGCTCATATAATTCATTTCAGGAAATTTTCGAGAGGATTCATCAGCCTCCCGGGCAAACGGGCTTGCGCGCCAAAATGGCTGTTGACTCTTCTGGGCAGCTCTGGAATCCATTAGAACATAAAGTGAACATAAGAATGGAGCTGACGCCATGGCCAAAAATGCCACGGCGCAGGAGAGACTTTTTGCCCTGCGTGAAACGATCGCTCGACTGGAAGGCAAGGTCTTGCCAGCCAAGGCGGCAGCCGAACAGGCCGACGCTGCCGGTGCGGCAAAAGGAGCTGTTACGGGATCATCACCCCGGTTTTGCTTCGGCGTCCAGGAGATCGACTCCCTGTTGGACGGGGGCCTGCCTCTTGATGGGCTGACAGAGATCAGGACGCAGCTTTTCCGGGACTCCGGTGCCGCAACGGCTCTTCTTCTGGCACTGACCTCCCGTTTGATGGGGGCGCCCGGAAAGGATGCGAAGGCGCCACTGGAACCCGTCTTGTGGATCGGTGATACGGCCTGCGTGCAGGAGGCTGGCCTGCCGTATGCCCTGGGGTTGATGGAGTTCGGGCTCAGACCCGAGCAGTTCCTGTTTGCGCTGCCGCGGAAGCTGGAGGACGCGCTCTGGATTGCCGAGCTGGCGCTGGCCAGCAGAGCTCTCGCAGCCACCATTCTGGAAGTTCGTGGCAATCTTCCAGCGTTCGGTCTGACGGAAAGCCGGCGACTTGCCCTCAGAGCAAAGGCGGCGGGTCGGCCGCTCTTCGTTCTCCGGCATGCGGGCGAGGAGGAGGCGAGCAGTGCCGCCTTCCGCCTTCGTGCCGAACCGGCGCCGGCCCTTGAACGGCGCCTCCCCGATGGTTCGATGCTGGGCGGTAGCCTCGGCCATCCGGTTTTCCGTCTTACCCTAGAGAAGAGCCGCAATCCGGCTCCGCTCTCCTTCCTTCTGGAGTGGAATTCCCGTGACCGTCAATTTCTCCTCGCCCGCCCCTCAAGCCTCCCTGTCCCTGTCGGGATCGGGACAGCGCATCCTGTCGATCGTTCCCCGCATCTGTCGACCGACCGGATCGCCCGGCTGAAGTGGGGTCCCTCCTGGCGTTCGACCGGGCGTCCTGACCATCCGCCGATCCTCTGCGCCGGGCGGCACGAGAATGCCATGCGGCTGACGTCGCTCGACGAAATGTCGGAGTCACTGGGTTTCACGCTGGGGCAGGGACTGGCGGAGGCGCGAGCCATTCATCCTTCCGTGGAGGTTGCTGACGAGAACCCGGCTGCCGACCGGGCGCTCCTCGAAGCGGTTGCGGACTGGTGCGATCGCTATACGCCGCTGGTGGCGATCGACGGGGAGAATGGACTGCTTCTCGACATCACCGGTTGCGCCCATCTGTTCGGCGGCGAGGAGCTGCTGCTGAACGACGTGATGCTGCGGCTGTTCCAGATGGGTTTCGATGCGAAGGGCGCCATTTCCGGCTGGCCCGGCCTGTCCTGGGCCGTCTCCCGGTTCGGCCATGGCGGTGTGGTGGCCGACAGGGAGAGGGAGGCGATTGCCGCGCCGCTGCCGGTGGCGGCCCTCAGGCTGGAGCGGGATCTGGTGGCCGCGTTGCAGAAGCTTGGCCTCAAGCGCATCGGGGACATGCTTCTCCTCCCACGCGCGCCACTCGCCCGCCGCTTCGGCACGCAGGTTCTGCTGCGGCTGGACCAACTGATGGGCCATGTGGAGGAGCCGATCTCTCCGCGCCGCCCGGTGCCGGTGCTGTCCTGCGAGCGGCGGCTTCTCGAGCCGATCCGGGCGGAAGAGGACATCCTGCATCTGGCGTGCCAGGTAGCACTTCTCCTGTTGCCGAGCCTGGAAGCCCGCGGCGCCGGCGGCCGCGTCTTCGAACTGGTGCTTTTCCGGGTGGACGGACAGGTGTTCCGGATCGAGGCCGGTGCCTCCCAGCCGCTGCGGGAGCCCCAGCGGATCGCCGCCCTTTTTTCAGAGCGCCTCAAGGCGGTTCATGACGATCTCGATGCCGGTTATGGCTTCGAGATCCTTCGCCTCAACGTGCTGCGGCACGAGGATTTCAGATCCACCCAAACGGACTTCGAGGGGCAGGGGCAACATGCATCGTCACTCGGCGATTTCGTGGACCGGGTCAGTGCGCGGCTCGGGAGCCATTCCCTGCAGGGGGTCGCGCTGCGTCAAAGCCATGTCCCGGAGCGCGCGTCTGTCTTCCTGCCGGCCCTGGATATGCTGGCCGTGCCGAAGCGGGATGATGTCGGCTGCGGTTTCCAGGTCCGCAACAGGCCCGTGCGCCTGTTGCGCTACCCCGAGAGGGTCGAGGCGGTGGCGGAGGTCCCGGATGGACCGCCCTTCCGCTTTCGCTGGCGGCGCATCCTTCACGAGGTGCTGCGCGCGGAGGGGCCGGAGCGGATTTCGCCCGAATGGTGGCTGGATGAGGAGGATCCGGGGGAGCGGGATTACTTCCGCCTCGAGGTGAAGACCGGGCAGCGCCTGTGGCTCTATCGCAAGGGTCATTATCATCAGGACATGGCGCCCGGCTGGTATGTGCAGGGGGTCTTCGCATGACGGTTGCGCCCTCTTTCTTCGAGATCGGTGCACGGACCAATTTCTCCTTCCTGGAAGGGGCGTCGAGACCGGAGGAGATGGTGCAGCAGGCGTCGGCCATCGGCCTGGCAGGTCTGGGGATTGCCGACCGCAATTCCGTGGCCGGCGTGGTGCGGGCCTTCACCCACGCCCGCGACATGCAGGAGACGGTGCAGCATCAGCAGAAACACGGACGCAAAGCGGAGGAGCCGGAGGCGATCCCGCCCACCCGGTTTCAACCGGGCGCCAGGCTGGTCTTTGCCGATGGCACGCCTGACATTCTGGCCTACCCCAAGAACCGCAAAGGGTGGGGCAATCTCTGCCGCCTGTTGAGCCGCGGCAATCTGCGGGCACAAAAGGGCGAATGTATTCTGGAGGAATGGGACATCCTCGAATGGGGCGGGGAGATGATGCTCGCCGTCTTGCCCGATCACGTCCGTTTGGAGGAGGGTGCTTACGCAGACATTCTGGAGGATCGCCTGCCGCGGCTGCGCCAGCGCTTCGGCGGGTCGCTCTTCCTGGCGCTGTCGCCGGCCTATGACGGTCGCGACAGCGTGAGTTTTGCCATTCTGGTGCGGCTTGCCGAACGGCACCGCCTGCCGCTGCTCGCCACCAACCAGCCGCTCTATCACCATCCCGACAGACGCTCGCTGGCCGATGTGGTCACCGCCATCCGCGAGCATGTCCCGGTTGCGGAGGCGGGTTTTCGTCTGGCCCCGAACGGGGAAAAATACCTGAAGCCGGCCTTCGAGATGATGCGTCTGTTTCGGAAGTATCCCGAAGCGGTGGCCAACACCGAGAAGTTCTTTAGCCAGCTTTGGTTTTCGCTCGAGGAACTGCAACACAATTATCCCGACGAAAGCGTCGCCGGCGAAACCATGGCGCGAACGCTTGAGAGGCTGACCTGGGAGGGGGCCGAAGAGCGGTATCCGGAGGGTGTTCCGGACAAGGTCGCGCAGCTGATCCGCTATGAGCTCCAGCTGATCACCGAGATGCAGTACGAGCCCTATTTCCTGACGGTCCGCCATATCGTCTGGCATGCCCGCCACGTCCTGAAGATCCTCTGCCAGGGACGGGGGTCGGCCGCCAATTCGGCCGTCTGCTATTGTCTCGGGATCACCGAGGTCGATCCCAGTTTCACGACCCTCCTGTTCGAGCGCTTCATCTCGACCGAACGAAACGAACCGCCCGACATCGATGTCGATTTCGAGCATGAGCGGCGCGAAGAGGTCATCCAATACATCTACCGGCACTACGGCTATCGCCATGCGGGGCTGACGGCGGCGGTGACGAGCTATCGCACCCGAATGGCGGGTCGTGAAGTCGCCAAGGCCTTCGGTCTTTCCGAGGATGTGCAGGCGGCGCTGTCGAGCACCGTCTGGGGATGGTCGGACGCCGGGATTTCGGAACGCGAAGCGAAGGTGGCAGGGCTCGACGTGACGGATCCGACCACCCGGAAAGTGATCACGCATGCGCGCGCTCTCTTAGGGTTTCCCCGGCACCTGACGCAGCATGTCGGCGGCTTCCTGATCACCCGCGACCGGCTGGACGAGGTCGTGCCGATCATGAAGACGGCCATGCCCGGCCGCTACATGATCGAATGGGACAAGGACGACCTCGACACGCTGAAGCTCCTGAAGATCGACGTGCTGGCGCTTGGCATGCTGACCTGCCTGAGGAAGGCCTTCGACTTGATGCGCAGCCATTACCGGCAGAGCGAGACGCTGGCCGGCCTGCTCCAGGACCAGAGGGGCGAGGTCTACGACATGATCTGCCGCGCCGACACGATCGGTGTCTTCCAGATCGAAAGCCGGGCGCAGATGAGTATGCTGCCGCGGCTGCGACCGCGACAGTTCTATGATCTGGTGATCGAAGTGGCGATCGTGCGGCCGGGCCCCATCCAGGGCAACATGGTGCATCCCTATCTGAAGCGGCGGGATGAGCGCGACCGGGGACAGGAGATCGTCTACGAGCGGCCGGAGCTGAGGGCGGTTCTGGAGCGGACGCTTGGCGTGCCGCTCTTCCAGGAGCAGGCCATGCAGATCGCCATCACTGCGGCAGGCTTTTCACCGGCCAAGGCCGACCGGCTTCGCCGTTCGATGGCCACCTTCAAGCGCTCGGGCCGGGTGGAGGAATTCAAGGACGACATGATCCAGGGCATGCTGAAGAAGGGTTACCGGAAGGAGTTTGCGGAACGCTGTTTCAGCCAGATCGAAGGCTTTGCCGAATATGGCTTTCCGGAAAGTCATGCGGCCTCCTTCGCGCTTCTCGTCTACGCCTCCTGCTGGATCAAGACCTATTATCCCGACGTCTTCTGCGCCGCGATCTTGAATTCGCAGCCGATGGGCTTCTATGCGCCGGCCCAACTGGTGCGCGATGCCCGTGAGCACGGGGTCGAGGTGAGGCCGGTCGATGTCAATCTTTCCGACTGGGACTGCGGGCTGGAAGAGACAGACTTCCGCCGCGACAGGATCGATCCGCGGCATCGGGAGATGCGCCAGGTAATCCGCACAGCGAAAGCGGTGCGGCTGGGTTTCCGGCAGGTCAAGGGGCTCTCGGAGCGGGCCATCAGAGATCGCCTGATCGAAAATCGTGGGTCGGGCTATCTCTCCATCCGGGACCTGTGGCTGCGCTCCGGCCTCGACAAGGGGGACATCGAACGGCTGGCCGATGCCGATGCCTTCGGCTCCATCGGCATTTCCCGCCGCGAGGCGCTCTGGCAGGTACGGGCGCTCGATGCCCGGAAGGCCGTCGACAAGCTGCCGCTCTTCGATCAGGCGAGGCAGGGTGAGCTGCAGGTGGAGCCCGTGACGCAGCTGCCGGACATGTTGCCCGGAGAGCAGGTGATCGAGGACTATCGCTATCTGTCGCTGTCGCTGAAGGCGCATCCGACATCCTTCCTGCGGGAGGAGTTCATTCGGATGGGCGTGACGCGCAGCGTCGATCTTCTTTCGGTGCCCAGCGGTCGCATGACGGTGATTGCCGGCCTGGTGCTGGTACGCCAGCGTCCGGGATCCGCCAATGGGGTAATCTTCATGACACTGGAGGACGAGACCGGGGTTGCCAATGCGATCGTCTGGCCGAAGACCTTCGAGCGCTACCGGGCCGTCGTCATGCGTGCGCGGCTGGTGAAGATCCGGGGACGCCTGCAGAGCGTGCATGGCGTCATCCACACGGTCGTCGAACACATAGAGGACATTACCCCCATGCTGGGCATCCTCCAGAAGGAGGGGCGTCGCTTCGGCTCGCCGCGCTCGGACGAGACGCTGGGATCCGGGGGTGGCAGTTACCGCAAGCGGAGAAGTGCCGACGGGGATGGACAGTCCTCAGGGCACACCGTGGAGGGAGGGCAACCTCAACTGGATCTGCGGCCGGAAGACGTCATGCCGAGGGGCCGAAATTTTCATTAGGCCTTGTCTTCGGGCGTGGGTGCGGCAACCAAGCGCAAGCCCTCTCTAATACGTGAGCGATTTTTTCTTGACAGAAGCGCTGCTCTTTCGCAAAAAGCGGATGTTAAGGGTCATGTTTGATGGGTTGACCGAGAATGCTGGTCTGTAGCTGCAATTACATCACCGACAAGGACATCCGCGACGTCATCGTCGAGCTCCTCGATGAGGACTGCTGGCAGCTGATCGTTCCGGCGAAGGTGTATCACGCCATGAACAAGCGCGGCCGTTGCTGCGGCTGCTTCCCGAACGTCGTCGAACTCATCATCAAGACCACCGAAGACTATCACGCTCACCGCCACTCGACGGAAGCGGAAGTTATCGACTATATGTCCCGCCTGAAACAATTCCACGAAGAAAACAGGAGAGCGGACATTGAAAGGCGACATCAGCGTCATCGAGCGGCTTAACGAGGCACTTTTCCTCGAACTGGGCGCCGTCAACCAATATTGGCTTCACTACCGTCTGCTGTCGGACTGGGGCTTTGCCAAGCTGGCGAAAAAAGAGCGTGAAGAATCCATCGAAGAGATGCATCACGCCGACCGCATCATTGATCGCATCATCTTCCTCGAAGGGCATCCGAACCTGCAGACGCTTGCGCCGCTGCGGATCGGCCAGAACGTAAAGGAAGTGCTCGAGGCGGATCTCGCCGGCGAATACGATGCCCGCAATGCATACAAGGCCTCGCGCGACGTCTGTCACGCGGCTGGAGACTATGTCTCCATGAAGCTTTTCGAACAACTGCTTGCAGACGAGGAAGGGCATATCGACTTCCTCGAAACGCAGCTCGACCTGCTCGGCAAGATCGGCGAAGAGCGCTACGGCCTGCTGAACGCCGTCTCCGCAGACACGGCCGAGTAAGATCTGACTGATACTGATCCGGTGGCTTCCCTGCCGCCGGATCAGCCGCTCGCCGCACGGAATGCGGCTCTCACTTTTCCTTCACGGACTGCATCGCGACCGAAGTCGATGTGCTGGCGACATGCGGCAGGCTGGAGATGCGCTCCCCGAGGATCTCCCGGTAGCGGCGGATGTTCGGCGTCCGGACCTTCAGCAGATAGTCGTAGCGGCCAGCGATCATATGGCACTCCTCGACCTCCCTGATCCTGCTCACCGCCTGATTGAATTCCAGAAGCGCCTTTTCGCGGGTGTCGGAGAGGGTGACCTCCGCGAAAGCCACGTGATCCAGCCCAAGCTTCTGCGGATTGAGCACGGCCCGGAAGCCCTGGATGAAGCTTTCGTCGATCAGACGTTTCAGCCGCGCGGTGCACGGCGTCTTCGACAGGCCTATGCGGCTGGCCAGCTCGGTGAGCGAAATTCGACCGTCGTCCGCGACAATCTCGAGGATCTTGCGGTCATAGGTGTCAAGTTCGCTTTCCTTCGGGACTTTCATGGTGAAATTCACCTCCTTGGCCGCAGTGTTAGGTGAATATCACCATGGCTCGGCTCATGAAAAGTCATGGTCCTGAAAAATCTTGAGGTAATATCGAGGCAACCCTGTCTCTCGCCCCCGGATCCTTCAGATGAGCACCCAGTTTCAGTCCGACGCCCCCGAAGCCCGCCCCCCGTTTTTTGATTTCGCCCCCCCGGTTCGGCCGCAGGGGCCACTTCGGAAGGCCATCACCTCGGCCTATCGCCTGCCGGAGGTTGCGTGCGTGGAGACGCTGGCCGATGCAGCCATGCTTCCCGGCCAGACCCGGCAGAAGATCAAGGCAACCGGTCGGCAGCTGATCGAGGCCCTGCGCGCCAAGGGTGGGGGCTCCGGTATCGAGGGATTGGTGCAGGAGTATTCGCTCTCCAGCCAGGAAGGCGTGGCCCTCATGTGCCTTGCGGAGGCGCTGCTGCGCATTCCCGATGCGGCCACCCGTGATGCGCTGATCCGCGACAAGATCTCGCATGGCGACTGGAAGTCCCACATCGGCGGCGGGCGCTCTCTCTTCGTCAATGCCGCGACTTGGGGGCTTGTCGTCACCGGCAAGCTGACCTCCACCGTCAACGACCGCAGCCTTGCCGCCGCGCTGACGCGGCTGATCGCGCGATGCGGCGAGCCGGTCGTCCGCCGGGGCGTCGACATGGCGATGCGGATGATGGGCGAGCAGTTCGTGACCGGGGAAACGATCGAGGAGGCGCTGCGGAGGGCCAAACGGCTCGAGGATCGCGGCTTCGGCTATTCCTACGACATGCTGGGGGAGGCTGCGACAACCGCAAGCGATGCCGCACGCTACTACCGGGACTACGAGAGGGCGATCCACGCCATCGGCAAGGCATCCGCCGGTCGCGGCGTCACCGATGGGCCCGGCATTTCCATCAAGCTTTCGGCGCTTCATCCGCGATACACGCGGGCGCAGGCCTGGCGGGTGATGGAGGAGCTGCTGCCGAAAGTGAAGGCGCTGGCGCTGATCGCCAAGTCCTACGACATCGGGCTCAACATCGACGCGGAAGAGGCGGATCGGCTCGAGCTGTCGCTCGACCTTCTGGAGGAACTCTGCCTTGACGAGGCGCTGAAGGGATGGAACGGCATTGGTTTCGTCGTCCAGGCCTATGGCAAGCGCTGCCCCTTCGTGCTCGATTTTATCATCGATCTCGCCCGTCGGTCCCAGCACCGCATCATGGTCCGACTGGTCAAGGGTGCCTATTGGGATGCGGAGATCAAGCGTGCCCAGCTCGAGGGTCTTGCCGACTTTCCGGTGTTCACACGCAAGGTGCACACCGATGTCTCCTACATCGCCTGCGCCAAGAAGCTTCTGGCCGCGACCGATGTGATCTTTCCGCAATTTGCCACCCACAATGCGCAGACCGTCGCCACGATCTATCATCTAGCAGGCCCGGAGTTCGAGCGCGGCAGATACGAGTTCCAGTGCCTGCACGGCATGGGCGAGCCGCTCTACGACGAGGTGGTGGGCAAGGACAAGCTCGGCCGTCCGTGCCGCATCTACGCCCCTGTCGGAACGCACGAGACGCTGCTCGCCTATCTGGTGCGCAGGCTTCTGGAAAACGGCGCGAACTCGTCGTTCGTCAATCGGATCGCCAATCCGGCCGTTTCCGTCGATGAGCTCACCGCGGATCCGGTCGATCAAGTGCGGACGATGGCAGCGCCCGGCACCATGCACGACAAGATCGCCCTGCCGCGGGACATCCTGGGAACGGGACGGCGCAATTCCGCCGGGCTCGACCTTTCCGACGAAAGCACTTTGGAGCGTTTGAGCGAAGAACTTCGGAGAAGCGCAACACTCGACTGGATCGCAGCGCCCATGACTGCAGGCGTCACAAGCAGCGGCAATCCGCGTCCGGTAGCCAATCCGGCCGATCATCAGGACATCGTCGGGCATGTCACCGAGGCGACGGAAGACGAGGCGAGGGTAGCGACCCGTCGTGCCGCACAGGCTGCACCCGATTGGGCCAAAACGCCGGCGTCGGAGCGGGCCGCTCATCTGGAGCGGGCGGCAGACCTGATGCAGGAACGCATGCCGATCCTGCTCGGGCTGATCATGCGCGAGGCCGGCAAGTCGCTGCCGAACGCCATTGCCGAGGTGCGCGAAGCCGTCGATTTCCTGCGTTACTATGCGGAGCAGGCCCGACGAACCCTCGGGGTTACGCATGCGCCGCTCGGGCCGATCGTCTGCATCAGCCCATGGAATTTCCCACTCGCCATCTTCACCGGCCAGGTGGCCGCGGCGCTGGTGGCGGGCAATCCGGTGCTGGCCAAGCCGGCGGAGGAAACGCCGCTGATTGCCGCTGAAGCTGTGCGCCTGATGCATGAGGCCGGCGTCCCTTCGGCCGTCCTGCAGTTCGCCCCAGGCGACGGAAAGATTGGCGCTGCGCTGGTCGGTGCCGCGGAAACGTGTGGCGTCATGTTCACCGGTTCGACTGAGGTGGCCCGGCTGATCCAGAAGCAGCTTTCCGGCCGGTTGCTGCCGAACGGCAAGCCCATTCCGCTGATCGCAGAGACCGGCGGGCAGAACGCCATGATCGTCGATTCCTCGGCGCTTGCCGAACAGGTGGTCGGCGATGTGATCGCGTCTGCCTTCGACAGTGCCGGCCAGCGCTGCTCTGCGCTGCGCGTTCTCTGCCTGCAGGAGGAGGTGGCCGAGCGGACGTTGACGATGCTCAAGGGCGCCCTCCAGGAACTCTCCATCGGACGCACCGACCGCCTCAGTGTCGATATCGGGCCGGTGATCACGGCCGAGGCAAAACGCACTCTCGAGGATCATATCGAGGCGATGCGCGGGCGGGGACTGAAGGTCGAGCAGACCGGGATGCCAGCCGAAACGGAAGCCGGCACCTTCGTGGCGCCGACGATTGTCGAGATCAATTCGCTCAAGGATCTCGAAAAGGAGGTCTTCGGGCCCGTGCTGCACGTGATCCGCTATCGGCGCGACGAGCTGGACCGGTTGATCGACGATATCAACGCCACCGGCTACGGGCTCACCTTCGGGCTCCATACCCGGCTGGACGAAACCATCGCCCATGTCACGAGCCGGATCCGCGCTGGCAATCTCTACGTCAACCGCAACATCATCGGCGCGGTGGTCGGCGTGCAGCCGTTCGGCGGTCGCGGCCTTTCCGGCACGGGACCGAAGGCCGGCGGACCGCTCTACATCGGGCGTCTCGTCCAATCTCCTCCCGTCCCGCCGCACCACAGTTCGGTCCATACGGATCCGGTGCTTCTCGATTATGTCCGCTGGCTTCAGGGGCGCGGCCACGCCGCGGAAGCCGATATGGCTGGCGCGATGGGAAGCGCGTCGGCGCTCGGACTGAACGTCCAGCTGCCGGGACCTGTTGGCGAGAGCAACCTTTACGGCCTGCATGCGCGCGGCCAGATCCTGCTGGTGCCGGAGACGGAAACCGGGCTGTATCATCAGTTGGGTGCAGTGCTCGCCACCGGCAACACCGCCGTCGTCGAGGAGATCGGTTCCCTCAAGTCGCTATTGGGAAGCCTCCCTGCCTCCGTTGCCGCCCGCGTTCGCTGGTCCAGGGACTGGTCAGCCGATGGGCCCTATGCCGGCGCGCTGATCGAGGGGGATGCGGAACGGATACGCTCCGCCACGACCAGGATTGCTGCGCTTCCGGGTCCGCTGGTGCTGGTTCAGGCCGCTTCAGTCGAGGAGGCACGAGGTCCCGACGCCTATTCCCTTAATTGGCTGCTCGAAGAGGTCTCGACTTCCGTCAATACTGCGGCGGCAGGAGGCAATGCGAGCCTGATGGCGATCGGCTAAACAGGCAGCACTTGCAACGGACGATCACTGCGCCTTTGATGTCGCGGCTGCCGGACATTCAATCCGGCAGCGTCATCAGGGGGAGTGCATGGATCCGTTCGTCTTCAATACTGCCGCGCAGATCATCTTCCGCGTCGGTGCCGGCAGCGATATCGGCAGCCTGGCCAGAACCAGGTGCGGAAGCCGTATCCTGTTCGTGACCGACAGCGGCCTTCGGAGCCTTGGGTTGTGCGACGCGCCAATTGCTGCTCTGTCGGCAGCGGGTGTTGAGGTCGTCGTCTTCGACCAGGTCGAGGCTGATCCGTCCCTCAATACGATCCTGAAGGCAGTGGAGGCGGGCAGGCAGGGGGAGGTTACCGGCGTCATCGGCTTCGGCGGCGGCTCCTCTCTCGATGTTGCCAAGGTCGCCGCCCTGCTTCTCGGGTCGGGTGAGGACGTCGCGGATGCATGGGGCGTGGGAAACGCCCAGGGGCCACGCCTGCCGCTGATCCTGGTGCCCACCACCGCGGGCACCGGATCGGAGGTGACGCCGGTCGCGATCGTCACGGTGGGAGGCGTGGAGAAGCGCGCCATTTCCTCACCCATCCTTCTGCCGGATATCGCCATTCTCGATCCGGGCCTGACGCTCGGCCTGCCGCCGCAGATCACCGCGGCAACCGGCATCGATGCCATGGTCCATGCGATCGAGGCCTATACGTCGAAGAACCCCAACAACAATCCTCTTTCGAGAATGCTCGCCCGCCAGGCCCTGCGCCTGCTGGGTGGCCATATCGAGGAGGCTGTCTTCAACGCAGGCAGCCTTTCTGCGCGCGGTGCGATGCTGCTCGGCTCGATGCTGGCGGGACAGGCCTTCGCCAATTCGCCGGTCGCGGCCGTGCATGCGCTTGCCTATCCGATCGGCGGCAGGTTCCACATCCCGCACGGTCTCTCCAATGCGCTCGTGCTGCCGCATGTCCTGCGCTTCAATGCGCCGGAGGCAACATCGGCCTATGGCGATCTCGCGGTCGATGCCTTTCCGGATCTCATTGCCATCCAAGGACCGCAGGCGCGGTGCAGCGCCTTCATCGAACGGCTGGCAGACCTGCCGCAACGACTTGGGTTACCGTCTCGACTGCGGGACGTGGGAATCGGTGAGGAGCATCTGGCACAGATGGCGGGCGACGCGATGCTGCAGACGCGGCTGCTCGTCAACAATCCGCGCCAAATTGGCGAGGCTGATGCCCACGCGATCTATCGCGCTGCGTGGTGAGTGGTGGCCGCTGCCAAGGTCAGTTTCAAAAAAGACCGAGCGTCACGGCGGCAACGACCACATAGCGTGCCGATTTCCCGATGAAGACCAGAAGAAGGAAAGGGAGAAGCGGCTCTCGGAGAACGCCTGCGACAACCGTGATCGCGTCGCCCCCGATGGGCAGCCAGCTTAGCAGAAGCGACCACTTTCCGTATTTTTGGTACCAGCGCTGCGCGTCTTCCAGCTTCTGCGGGGACACCGGAAACCAGCGGCGGTCCCTGAAACGTTCAATGCCGCGTCCGAGGAACCAGTTGACCACCGCACCCAGCGTGTTGCCGACCGAGGCGACGAAGACGAGGAGCGGAACCGAATAATCGCTGGACAGTATCAGTCCGACGAGGATGGCTTCCGATTGCATCGGTAAAAGGGTGGCGGCCACGAAGGCCGCGCCGAAGAGGCCGGCATAGGCGCCGATGGCCAGCAACATCTTGCTCTCTCCAAAAAAGA
The DNA here is from genome assembly GCA_046314035.1 of Pseudorhizobium sp. GTDB lineage: Bacteria > Pseudomonadota > Alphaproteobacteria > Rhizobiales > Rhizobiaceae > Neorhizobium. The sequence goes on from JBKBXP010000018.1 coordinate 16,551, forward strand.
AGGGGCGGTTTGACCGCCCCTTCAGATGGCAGGTTTCCGCCGCCGTCAGGCCTTGCGGAAGTCGTCGCGTTCTTCCGTCGCCGGCTCGCCGGCAACGGCTGCGGCTTCCTTAGCCCGGCGCGTGCGCCAGTCGCCGAGGAAGAGCAGTATCGGTGCTGCGATGAAGATGGAGGAAGAGGTGGCGATGATGATGCCGAAGACCATCGGGATGGCGAAGCTCGACACCGCGCTGCCGCCCCAGATCGCCATGGGCAGCATGGCAAGGAAGGTGGTCGCGGATGTGTAGAGGCTTCGGGCGAGCGTCTCGTTGATCGACCGATCAATCAGCTCCCGCAGCGGCATCTTCTTGTAGAGCCGCATGTTCTCTCGCATGCGGTCGTAGACCACCACCTTGTCGTTCACCGAGTAGCCGACCAAAGTGAGGACCGCGGCGATGGCCGTCAGGTTGAAGTCGAGGCCGGTGATGGCGAAGAAGCCGATCGTCTTCGTCACGTCGAGGACAAGGGTTGCAATGGCCCCGACCGCGAAGGGCCATTCGAACCGGACCCAGATGTAGATCAGCATGGCGATCGATGCGAGGACCACAGACAGAATGCCTGCGGTGGCGAGCTCGCCGCTGACCTTCGGCCCGACGACCTCCGTCCGCTCGATTTCTGCCGTCGAGTCGATCTGGACCACGGCGGTCCGAAGGCGTTCGACGGCGGTGGTCTGCGCCTCTTCGCCGCCCTCCTGACGCTCGACGCGGACGAGCAGGTGGTTCGGGCTGCCGAACTCCTGCAGGGCCACATCACCGAGGCCAAGCTGGCCGAGTTCGCTGCGGAAGGCTGCCAGATCAGCGGGTCCTTCCGTCACGACCTCCATCTGGATGCCGCCCCTGAAGTCGACACCATAGTTCAGGCCGGGCGTGAAGAACAGAATGAGGGAAGCAATTGACAGGAAGAGCGATATGCCGAGGCCAAAGAAGCGTGCCTTCATGAAACGAATATGCGTGCCATCAGGAACGAGCCCGATCGGCAGAAGAGGCTTGAGTTCGATCTTCTTCAGCTTCATGCGGCCGGCGGTCCACAGCATGGCAACCCGGACGATGGCCACGGCGGTGAACATCGAAATGACAATGCCGACGCCCATGGTGATGGCAAAGCCGCGGACGGGGCCGGAGCCGAACCAGAAGAGCAGCACGGTTGCAATCAGCGTCGTGACGTTGCTGTCGACGATGGTGGAATAGGCGCGCTTGAAGCCGGCGTCGATGGCCGCGAAGGCACTGCGCCCCTTGCGGGTCTCTTCCTTGATGCGTTCGTTGATCAGGACGTTGGCGTCGACGGCGATGCCGATCCCGAGAACGATACCCGCGATGCCGGGCAAGGTCAGGGTCGCTCCGAGCATCGTCAGAGCCGCAAAGGTCAGGATGATGTTGATGAACAGCGCGATATTGGCGATGACGCCCCATCCGCCGTAGAGCAGGACAAGGAAGCCGACCACCAGCAGGAAGCCGATGAAGCCTGTGAAGATGCCCATTTCGATGGCGTCGGAACCAAGGTCGGCACCGACGGTGCGTTCCTCGATGACCGTCAGCTTTGCCGGCAGGGCGCCGGCGCGCAGCAGGGCGGAAAGCGTGTTGGCTTCCTCGACGGAGAAACCGCCGGAGATCTGGCCGGAACCGCCGGTGATCGGCTGGCGGATGACCGGCGCGCTCAATACCTTGTTATCGAGGACGATGGCAAAGGGGCGGCCGACGTTCGCCTGGGTGATCTGGGCAAAGCGGTTGGCGCCTGCCGTATCGAAGCGGAAGTTGACGATGGGTTCGTTGGTCTGGGAATCAAAGGCCGCACGGGCGTCTGTCAGCCGGTCGCCGGACAATTCCACCCGGTCCATAACGGGATAGGGGTTGCCCTCTTCGTCGGAGAGCATGGTGACGCCCGGTTCGTTCGGACCGTTGCCGAGCAGGTGAAAGCTCATCTTGGCGGTGGAGCCGAGAAGCTGGCGTAGATGCGATGGGTCCTGCTCGCCCGGAAGCTGAACGAGAACCCGGTCGGAACCCACGCGCTGAATGGTCGGTTCGGCGACACCCACCTGGTCAACGCGCTGGCGGATGATTTCGAGGCTCTGCTCGACCGCTGCGCTTCCGTGCGAGGTGATACCGGCTTCGGTGTATTGCAGCGTTATGCTGTTCGGTCCCGGCGTTTCGACGTCCAGATCCGACTGGCCGACGCTGGTGCCGAGCCCGACCGGATTGGCCAAGGTCTCGAGCTGCGTTACCGCCTCGTTGCGCTGGGCCGGGTCGCGCAACGTCACCGTGATCACGTCGCCCGTGCGACGGATCCCGGACGGCTCGATGCCATTGTCGCGCAGGACCTGGCGGCTGTCCTGGAGAAGGTTCTGCAGCCTCTCGTTGACGAGATCGGCGCGGTCCACCTCCAGGACGAGGTGCGAACCGCCGCGCAGGTCGAGACCGAGCGAAACGCGGCTGTGAGGAAGCCATGACGGCATCCTGTCGAGCGTCGATTGCGGAAGAACGTTCGGCAGCGCAATCAGCATGCCGATCAAAACGATGAAGGCGTAGCTCGCCACCACCCAAGGGGAATTTTTCATTAAAGCGGTTCCTGTTGAGCCCTCAGGCGCATGGCAGCCGGGGCACTGAATTCAAGTCGGATGCGGACGGCTCATGGCCATCAGTCAGGCAGCGAGAGGCGGAGCCCTCGGCTGGAAGGACGCAGCGATTTCTCCGGACGGACTGCGGCTGGCGCCCAGGATCGCCTGTGTGGCTCTCCCATGGCCCTTGGCAAAGGGAAGGACCGTGCGCGGCAGGAGGCCACCGGCACTCTCCAAAGGCGTCGAGGCAGTTCCATCCCGACGCTGCTCTGCAGCCAAAAGACGTGCAGGGTCGCGCTTGGAAAGGTGCGGAACGTCGGATGCGTTTTGCGCCGCGACGGCGCCGCCCTTCAGGCGTACCTCGCGGACGGTGTCGACGACCAGCCCGAGAAACGCCATGAGGAACAGGCCAAGCGCCAGCGACAGCCAGCAGTCCCGCATTGGTCTGCAGTGCCGATCAAATACCCGCGATGTCGGCGGGATTAGCGCCATCCGCTGCAACTCCGAGCGTGCGAGCCTCAGTCTCGCCGAGGCAGGATGCCGCCTTCTACTGGAGACCTCACGGGGGGTCAATGTTCCCGCGGTAGTCGTTGCGTGATCAGGCGGAGAGGTGGCGACGGGCCTGGTTGACCGGGCGCACTACTTGCCACAAGTATACCGACGGCGATTTCTGCCGACTTTCCCAGGGAGACGAATACGATGAGAGATTTCTCGCTGCCGGGCCGCTCGCTCGCTGTCGGCCGTTCCGGAATGGCTGCCACCTCTCATCCGGCTTCGACGCTTGCTGCGGTCGACATCCTGCGCCAAGGCGGCAATGCCATCGATGCGGCGGTGGCCGCCTGTGCCGTTCAATGCGTCGTGGAGGCCGGGTCCACCGGGGTCGGCGGTGACTGTTTTGCGCTTCTTTCCCTCGGGGGGAGCGACAACATCCTGGCCTACAATGGTTCCGGTCGGGCGCCGGCCGGGGTCTCTGCAGAGATCCTGACGGCGCAGGGCGTCACGGCGCTCGAACGCTGGTCGCCGCATGCCGTGACCGTGCCGGGTGCCGTCGATGCCTGGACGCGGCTGGTCGCCGATCACGGGCGGCTGCCCATGGCCGAGGTGCTGGCGCCGGCGATCGAACTCGCGCGGGGCGGCTACGTCCTGTCGCCAAGGGTGGCGCATGATCTGGCGGCGCAGCTTGCCACGGTGGAACGGGACCCTACGACACGAGAGACGTTCCTGATCGACGGCAAGCCGCCGGAAGCCGGCACGATCCAGTACCAGCCGCAGCTGGCGGATACGCTGGAGGCGATCGGTCGGGAAGGGCGCGACGCCTTCTACCGCGGCGCAATCGCCGAGGACATGGTGGTGCGACTTCAGGCGGACGGAGGGCTGCATACGCTAGAGGATTTCAGCGGGGCTGAGGGCGAATACGTCGACACGATCAAGACGCGTTTTCGCGGATACGACGTTCACGAGTGCCCGCCGAACGGGCAGGGCGTCATCGCGCTGATGATCCTTAATATCCTGTCGCACTTTCCGGGCTCGGGTGATCCGCTCGATGTCGACCGCCTGCATGTGGAGGTGGAGGCGACGCGGCTTGCCTATGCCGCGCGGCAGGAGTTGCTGGCGGATCCCCGCATGGGAACGGTGCCGGTCGAGGCGCTTCTGTCGGACGAGCTGGCGCGCAAGCTCGCGGGTCAGATCCGGCTCGACAGGGCGATCGAAACCCTTCCGCGCTTCGACGACGTGGCTCATACGGACACCGTCTACATCTGCGTGGTCGACAGCGACCGCAATGCCGTCAGCTTCATCAACTCGATCTTCTCGCCCTATGGTAGCGGCATCATGGCGCCGAAGAGCGGGGTTCTCTTCCACAACCGCGGCCAGAGTTTTTCACTCGATGCGAAGCACCCGAACGCGATCGCGCCAGGCAAGCGGCCGATGCATACGATCATCCCGGGCATGGTGACGCAGAACGGCCGGGCCGTGATGCCATTCGGCGTCATGGGCGGGCACTACCAGGCGATGGGGCATGCGCACTTCCTGTCGAAGATCTTCGACTACGGGCTCGACCTGCAGACGGCCATCGAGCTGCCGCGGCTGTTTCCGCTGCCGGGCACCAACCAGGTCGACATCGAGGGGCGTCTTCGCGACAGCATCGGTGCGGAACTGGTGCAGCGCGGGTTCGAGCTGCGGACGCCGGACTCGGCCATGGGCGGAGCCCAGGCGATCTGGATCGACTGGGAAAGGGGCGTGCTTCTGGGTGGATCCGACACACGCAAGGACGGTCTGGCATTGGGGATCTGATCCTCAGCCGGTCGCTTGAAGGGCGACCGGCAAGCACCACCGAGATCATGCTCCGCGTTCGCTCTTCGGTCGGGCGAACGCGCCCTCATATCGCGCGTTGACATCCGTCTGCCAAAGCAGAAGAGTGCCGCCACGGCGACTGCGTTCGGGGGGACATGATGTCTAAGCGCTTATTCTTCAGCATTTCTGTCTTTGCCTTCTGCGCATTCAGCTCCCTTTCGATCGCTGCCGAACGGCGCATCGAGACAACGCCGGATGCCGACTACTTCGGCTTTGACCTCCGGACGGTGCAGAGCGTGTCGCAGGACCAGTGCGAGGCTGCCTGCATCGGCGACAAGGCCTGCAAGGCCTTTACCTACAACACCAAGGCGCAATGGTGTTTCCTGAAGTCCGACTTCAACCAGCTCATGAGCTTCCCGGGCGCCGTTGCAGGCAAGGTCGTCGAGGTGGCGAGCGAGCCGGATCTGGGTGCCGCCCCGCGCCTCTCCTTCCTGTCGGACGATCTGCTGCAGCAGGCCGCTGCGCAGAAAGACGGACTGGAGCTCGGCGACAATCAACAAGGCTACGGCGGCGAGGAGCTGAAGACGATCGCCCAGGGCGAGCTTCTGGCCGGCAATGTGGACAATGCCGTCTACAACTACCGTGGTGCACTTTCGCTCGACCCGGACGTTGGTGCTCTCTGGGTGGAGCTGTCACGTGCTGCGGGATCGGCGGCGGACAATCC
>JBKBXP010000019.1:0-22105 GCA_046314035.1 Pseudorhizobium sp.
TCCGCCATGCCCGGATAGTGTTCCAGTTCGAGCGCGGCGAGCGCTCCCTGTTCGTCGCGGCAGAGCCCGGTGAATGTCACCACGGCGCCGATGTCCCGGCGGCCCTTGGCAAGGGCGTCGATCTCCGCCTGCAGGTCGAAATCCTGCGCCTGCACGCGAATGGTCGGCGCCACGCTCATCCGCCGGTCATCGGTGGAAAGATGCCGATCTCGCGGGCGCCCTTGATGGCCTCGTGGTGCTCCACATGCTCTTGGTCGAGGGCGACCCGGATCACCTCCGGATACTGCAGCGCCGCCTCGTATTCGTCCCCCAGCGTCTTCAGGTAGACGAGCAGGTCGCGCACCGTCTTCACGTCGTCCGGAAGCTCCATCTCCTCTTCCGGCTTGCCGATGCGTTCGCGCACCCAGGCGAAATAGACGAGCTTGACGGTCATTCCGCCTCCACCATGTGCTTGAGCCCCGCCCGGAAGTAATCATAGCCGGAGTAGATCGTCAGAACGGCCGCGATCCAGAGCAGCGTGATGCCCGTCTCGGTCGTATAGGGCAGCACCTTGTCGCCGGCGGGACCGGCCAGCAGGAAGGCGATCGATACCATCTGGATCGTCGTCTTCCATTTCGCGATGCGGGTCACCGGCACGGCGACCTTCAGCGCGGCCAGATATTCGCGCAGGCCGGAGACGAGGATCTCGCGGCACAGGATGACGATCGCCGCCCAGATCGACCAGCCGGCAATCGTGCCGTCGGCTGCCATCAGCAGCAGCACGGAGGCGATCAGCAGCTTGTCGGCGATCGGGTCGAGCATCCGGCCGATGTTCGACGTCTGGTTCCAGATGCGGGCGAGATAACCGTCGAGATAGTCGGTGATCGAGGCGACGACGAAGATCGCGAGCCCCGCCCAGCGCGCGAAATCGGAGCTTTCGAGTCTGCCCTCGACGAAGAAGCAAAGGACGATGATCGGTACGGCGACAATGCGCGCGTAGGTCAATAGATTGGGAATATTGTATGCGCGCGAAGCCATATCGGGACCTGTTGTTCAATTCTGCTTAGTTGACCCTTCCGACCCGAGGCGTCAACACCGCGGCAGACAATTACCGGCGGCCGCTGCCTCAGCCGGACTGGTTTTCGTGGAAGTGATGATAGATCTGCTTGGCCACGGCTTCGGATATGCCTTCCACCGCCATCAGGTCGTTCAGCCCGGCGCGGGAGACGGCCTTGGCCGTCCCGAAGTGCTGCAGAAGCTTGCGCTTGCGGCCGGGGCCGATGCCGGAGATCTCGTCGAGCGGATTGCTGATCATCTCCTTCTTGCGCCGTGCCCGGTGCGAACCGATCGCGAAGCGGTGCGCCTCGTCGCGAAGCCGCTGTACAAAATAGAGCACCGGATCGCGCGGCGGCAGCGAGAAGTCGTGGCGCCCGTCGGCGAAGAAGCGTTCGCGCCCGGCGTCGCGGTCGACGCCCTTGGCGACGCCGATCGCCGTCACCACGTCCCGGATGCCGAGTTCATCGAGGATCTTGCGCACCGCTGACATCTGGCCCTGGCCGCCGTCGATCAGGATCACGTCCGGCCAGGCGGGGAAGGCGGCGTCTGCCGAATCCTCGACCGGCGCCTGCGTCCGGTCGGGCCTGCCTTCTTCCTTGAGAAGACGACTGAAGCGGCGGGTCATCACCTCGCGCATCATCCCGAAGTCGTCGCCGGGGGTGATGTCCGTCGATTTGATGTTGAACTTGCGGTACTGGCTCTTCACCAGGCCTTCCGGCCCCGCCACCACCATGCCGCCCACCGGATCAGACCCCATGATGTGCGAATTGTCGTAGATCTCGATCCGGCGCGGCACATAGGAGAGCCCGAACGTCTCGGCAAAGCCCTGCAGCAGGCGGCCCTGCGAGGCCGTCTCCGCGAGCTTGCGCCCATGCGCCTCGCGCGCGTTGCCCAGCACGTGATCCACAAGATCGCGCTTCTCTCCCCGCTGCGGCACGAGGATCGTCACCTTGTGCGTCGCCTTCTCCGAAAACGCCAGCGCCAGCAGGCCCTGTTCCTCGACAGCCTCGGAGAGCAGGATCTGCTTCGGCACCGGCTTGTCGTCGTAGAACTGCGCCAGGAAGGCGTTCAGCACCTCGGCCCCCGTCATCTGCGGGTCGGCCTTCGGGAAATAGGCGCGGTTGCCCCAGTTCTGGCCGGTCCGGAAGAAGAACACCTGGATGCAGGTGAGCCCGCCGTCGTGGTGGATCGCAAACACGTCCGCCTCGTCGACACCGGCCGGGTTGATGCCCTGGTGGCTCTGCACGTGGCTGAGCGACGCTAGGCGGTCGCGGTAGATCGCGGCACGCTCGAAATCGAGATCCTCGGAAGCCTCCGCCATCTGCCGGGCAATCGCTGACTTGACGTTCTGGCTCTTGCCGGAGAGGAAATCCTTCGCTTCGCCGACGAGCGCGCCATAGTCCTCGTCGCTGATCTCGTGGGTGCAGGGGCCGGAGCAGCGCTTGATCTGGTAGAGCAGGCAGGGGCGGGTGCGGGACTCGAAGACACTGTCGGTGCAGGTGCGCAGCAGGAAGGCCCGCTGCAGCGAATTGATGGTCCGCCCGACGGCGCTTGCGGAGGCGAACGGACCGAAATAGTCGCCCTTGCGGGCGCGCGCCCCGCGATGCTTGAAGATGGCCGGCGCCCGGTGATCGCCGGTGATCATGATGTAGGGAAACGATTTGTCGTCGCGCAACAGCACGTTGAAGCGCGGGCGCAGGCGCTTGATGAGGTTGGCTTCGAGCAGCAGCGCCTCGGTCTCCGTCCGCGTCGTGACGAATTCCATGTGCGTCGTGTCGCGCACCATGCGCGAAAGCCGGTTGGAGTGAACCCGGCCCTGCGCATAGTTGCCGACACGCTTCTTCAGGCTGCGCGCCTTGCCGACATACATGACGTCGCCGGCCTCGTTGAACATCCGGTAGACGCCCGGCGCATTCGGCAGGTGCTTGACGAATTCGGCGATCAGGTCAGCGCCCTTCAGCCCGCTCTCGTTCTTGAGAGCCTCTCTCCAGTCGATGCCGAGCGCGCGCTCGATCTCCGGCACGACGGGCAGGCCTTCGTCCTCGTCGTCTTCCGTTCCGTCGTAGAGAACGCCGCCATCCGGCAGCTTGGCTGAATTCATTCCATCCTCTTTGCCCGGTTTCCGTCGCGGCAGTGCACAAAGGCAGCGCTGCAGCGCTCACGGCGAGGGCCTCGAATCGCATCCTGGTGATTGTCCTAGAGGTAGTGCGTCGAGGGCTGCAATGAAAGAAGCAGCGACCGGTTCTCCGGCTGAACCCTCATGGCCTCCACGCCTGGCAGGAGAGAAAACCCTCCGGTGAAGAATTCGCTAACGCGTTCGATCCGGAGGCACGGGATTGGCAGCATTTGCCGCACGACCGGCCTCTGTTTGGATTTATGGTTAAAAAACATCATGTTGCGGCAATGCAACATCATCCTTTCGCCATTCGCGGGCCACAAACAATTCACTTTTCAGCTCTTTCCTGTCCGCATTTGCCCACCATCTTCGACCTCAGCGGACAGGGCGCCGGCGCAACATTCCCGTTGCGGCACAGGCCCTGCACAGCAGAAGGAGATTTGTAATGCGGACACTCATCGCGACCCTGGTGGCTTCGGTCGCCACACTCACCGCCTTTTCGGCTGTCAATGCTGCCGACGCCGTTGATCAGATCCCGGAGGCGCCGATTGCATACGAGCAGCCGGTAGCAGCCGTATCGGACTGGAGCGGCTTCTATCTTGGTGCCTACGGCGCCTACGACCAAGGCAAGTTCGACGGTTCGGATCGTGACGGTGCCTTCGGCGGCGGCGTCTACGGCGGCTACAACATGCAGAGCGGCAAGGTCATCTACGGTGTTGAAGCCGACATCGGCAAGAGCGGCGTCGACACCACCGTGTCCCCCGGCGTCACCGGCGAAGCCGGCCTGAACGGTTCGGCCCGTGCCCGCGTCGGTTATGACCTGAACCCCTTCATGATCTATGGTACGGCCGGTGTGGCCCTGCAGGACAACGAACTGTCCGACGCCACCTCGTCCGACAGCACCACGGCGGTCGGCTACACGGTCGGTGCCGGTGCGGAAGCCATGGTCACCGAGAACATCACGGCCCGCGTCGAGTATCGCTACACCGACCTCGGCAGCGACACCTACACCCTCGACTCCGGTACGTTCTCGCGTGGCTACGACGACCACAGCGTCAAGGTCGGTATCGGCCTCAAGTTCTGATCTTTGATCGAACCCGTCATGGAAATGCCGGTGACCTTGGTCACCGGCATTTTTCGTTTCAGGCGCTGGCCTTCAGCTCGGCATAATCCGGAAATCGCTTCAGGAACGACTTCGGCCAGGCTGCGAGCTCCGATCTCCCTTTGCGCCAGTTCCGCTCGTCGAAACGCAGATCCAGATAGCTCAGCACTGCTGCGAGTGCGAAATGGCCGCCATGCAGCTTCCTGCCCGTCTTCGGCAGATGGCCGTTCAGATGGTCGAGCGCCCGGCTGACCTTTTCCCACTGCTTGTCGAGCCACGGCTGGTGGACCTTGTCCTCCGGCCGGCTGCGGCGCTCGTTCATGATCGCCAGCAGGCTGTCCATCATCCCGTCGCAGAGCGCCTCCAGCACCTCCGCGTCCGTCCGCTTAGGCTCCTTCTTCGGATAGAGCACTCCGCCCGACAGCCGGTCGAGATAGTGCATGATGGCGACGCTGTCGTAGATCGGCGGCTCGCCGTCGCGCAGCAGCGTCGGGATCTTGCCGAGCGGATTGTTGTCGAGCAGTTCCGGCGGATTGTCCCCCGTGGCGGTCGCAACGGTCTGGATCTCGATGCCGGCCTGGCGGGCGGCCATGCGCACCTTGGCGGCATAGGGGGAGGCGGGGGAGTAGAGGAGCTTCATGGATGTTTCCTTGGGTGGTGATCGTGTTCAGTTGACCGGCGGCAGATCGGCCCGATCGAGCCGGCAGCCGCGGCGGTCTACTTCCGCGCAGTCGCGAAACTGCAGGTCCTTGGTCAGGCAGATACGCACCTCTTCCAGCAGCCGGCCCTCGCAGCTGGCAGCGATGCCGCCGGGGCTCATGCCGGGGTTGGCTGCAACGAAGGCCGTCTCGATGTCCTCGGCCGACAGCGTCAGCCGGCTTTCGCCACCGGCCAGCGCTGCAGGAATGACGACACGCTCGAAGGCCGCCCGGGTCTGTGCCAGGTAATCGCTCTGGCTGAGCCCGCTGCAGCTTCCATGCTTGCGCCACTGGTGGCCGATCAGTCCCATCGACGGCATAATGTCGAACATCGTCTCTCCGAGCGCCTGTGGCACCCGCTGCGGCTCCCGGCTCGGACAGAACTCCGGATAGCCCTGCTCGCGCTGCGGCCAGAGCCCATGCACGACGAAAGCATAATCGCCCTCGCCATTGCATTGTTGTGAACTACGTTGTCCCTGCGGCGACGCGCAGTAGGTTGGGGACCAGGAGAGGGAAAGGACATAGAAATCGAAGCTGGACGACTGCCCGTATGCGGCAGCGTTTGATGCGGCAAGGCACAAGAGAGCAAAAACGACCTTGAAAGGTTGATACCTCAATCCATTGCCTCCAATGTAGACGAGTCAGTCAACGCCCTGCAGTTGCTGATGTGCTTTGGAGGAGCGAAGATCGGCAAGACGGAATGACCCTGAAGAAATACCTTTGGCCCGCGGTGGGCACCGCGACGATAGCCGTTTGTGGCTGGCTTCTCTACAAGGAACTGCGTGGGCTCTCACTTGATGATGTCTGGGACAGCCTGACCGCGATCTCGGCGATGCACTGGCTTCTCGCGGGGTTGTCGACACTGGTCGCCTATGCGGCCCTCGCTGGCTATGACCGGATTGCGCTGACGCATCTGGGCAAGAACGTGAACCTCTGGTTCATCACCGTCTCCTCCTTCACCACCTATGCATTGTCCCACAATGTCGGGGCCTCGGTTATCTCCGGCGGCGTGGTGCGCTACAGGGCCTATTCGTCCAAGGGCTTAAGCGGACGCGAGATCGGTGCGCTGATCGCCCTCTGCTCTTTCACCTTCATGCTGGGCACGCTGGTGCTGGCCGGGCTCGTGCTGATCCTGAAGCCCCACATTACCGAGCGGTTCGGCGATGGTTTTGCCATCAGCGCTTCCTCGGCCACCGGCTATGCCATTCTGGCCCTCGTTGGCCTTTACGCCGCTGCCAGCTTCCTGCGGCTGAGGCCGGTGACGATCGGCGGGACGCAGATGACCTATCCGTCGCCCCGTTTCGTCCTGTCTCAGCTGATCATCGGCCCGCTCGAACTGATCGGCGCTGCCGGAATCATCTATTTTGCGCTGCCGGAAGTGGGCAATCCCGGATTTATCGTTGTCCTCGGGATCTTCCTCGTGTCCTTCTCGGCAGCCCTGATCTCCCACGCGCCGGGTGGTCTCGGTGTCCTGGAGTTGGTCTTCGTCATGGGACTGCCGGACATGGACCCGGCCGACGTCATCGCCGCGCTGCTGGTCTTCCGGCTCTTCTACCTGCTGATACCCTTCGCCATCGCGCTCGGAGTGATCTTCGTGTTCGAGCGGACCCAGTTCCGTGCCACTCAGTCCTCGGAAGAATCGTGATCGACTTCCTCGCCGCGCAGCCAGACGGCGCGTTGCGAGGCGAACCGATCCCGTGCCATGGCCTCCTTGAGGGCCGGTAGCATCACGTGCATCTCTTCCTTCAGCGTGAAGGGCGGATTGACGACGATGAGCCCCGAGCCGTTCAGTCCTTCCGTCTCGCGGTCGCTGCAGACCGTCAGTTCGATGCAGAGCATCTTCGGGATGTCGAGGGCGTGCAGTGCCTGGTGGAAGGCCTTGATCGGCGCGCCCTTCTTCAACGGGTACCACAGGCAGTAGGTGCCGCCAGGAAAGCGGCGGTAGGCGTTGGCCAGGCCGCTGACCAGATGCTCATATTCGCCTTCCACCTCGAACGGCGGATCGACCAGCACGATGCCGCGCTTTTCCTTCGGCGGCAGATGGGCGCCGAGCGCCAGCCAGCCATCGAGTTCCGTCACGCGCACCTGGTAGTCGCCTTCGAACAGCCGTGCCAGGCGGTTGTAGTCCTCCTGGTGCAATTCCATGGCCGACAGGCGGTCCTGCGGGCGAAACAGCATCCGCGCCAGCTTCGGCGAGCCGGGATAGAGCTTCAGCTCCGCGCCCGGGTTGAGCTCGCGGACCGCCGAGAGGTAAGGCGCCAGCAGATCGGCCGCCTTGGCCGGCAGGTCGGCGGCCATGACCCGGCCGATGCCCTCGCGCCATTCGCCGGTCTTCTGCGCCTCCTCGGAAGACAGGTCGTAAAGCCCGATCCCGGCATGCGTGTCGAGCATCCGGAAGGCCTTGTCCTTCTTCTGCATGTAGATGACGAGACGCGAGAGCACCGCATGCTTGAGCACGTCGGCGAAATTGCCCGCATGGTAGATGTGCCGATAGTTCATGCTTGCTTCTGCCCCGGATGAATTAAATTGATGCGCTGCAGATCACGCTTTTTGCAGCCTTCTCCTTCGCATATAGAAAACCCATGAACCTTGCGACCCCGATCACGGCAAAAGCTGCCTCGAATGTCACGCGCGTCGGCCATACGGTCTGCCCGCATGATTGTCCCTCCGCCTGCGCGCTCGATATCGACCTGACGGCGGAGGGCCGCATCGGCCGCGTCCGCGGCTCGAGCGAGAACACCTATACCGCCGGCGTAATCTGCGCCAAGGTCGCCCGCTATACCGAGCGACTATACCATCCGCATCGGCTCCTGACACCCAAGCGCCGCATCGGTGCCAAGGGCGAGGGCGCCTGGCAGGAAATCGTCTGGGACGACGCGCTCGACGAAATCGCGGAGGCCTTCCTGAAGGCGGAAGCATTGCACGGCTCCGAAGCCGTCTGGCCCTATTTCTACGCCGGCACCATGGGCCAGGTGCAGCGCGATTCGATCGAGCGGCTGCGCCACGCCAGGAAATATTCGGGCTTCTTCGGCTCCATCTGCACCAACATGGCCTGGACCGGCTACGTCATGGGCACCGGCGCTTTGCGCGGCCCCGATCCGCGCGAGATGGCCAAATCCGACTGCGTCGTGATCTGGGGCACCAATGCCGTCTCCACCCAGATCAACGTGATGACCCATGCGGTGAAGGCCCGCAAGGAACGTGGCGCCAAGATCGTCGTCGTCGACATCTACGACAACCCGACCATGAAACAGGCGGACATGGGCCTCATCCTGAAGCCCGGGACCGATGCCGCGCTCGCCTGCGCCGTTATGCACATCGCCTTCCGCGACGGCTACGCCGATCGCGCCTACATGGCTCGCTTCGCCGACGATCCGGCGGGGCTCGAAGCGCATCTGCGCACGAAGACGCCCGAATGGGCGTCTGCCATCACCGGTCTCTCCGTCGCAGAGATCGAGGCTTTCGCCCGCCTCGTCGGGACGACGCCGAAAACTTTCTTCCGCCTCGGCTACGGCTTTGCCCGCCAGCGCAACGGCACCGTCTCGATGCACGCCGCGCTCTCTATCTCCACGGTTCTCGGCTCCTGGCAGCACGAGGGCGGCGGCGCCTTCCACAACAACGGCGACATCTTCCGCCTGAACAAGGCCGAACTGATGGGCACGGCCTATGCGGACCCGGACATCCGCATGCTCGACCAGTCGCAGATCGGTCGCGTGCTGACGGGCGACGCCGAGGCGCTGCGCCACCGCGGGCCGGTGACCGCGCTGCTGATCCAGAACACCAACCCGATGAACGTCGCGCCTGAGCAGCGTCTGGTGAAGCAGGGCTTCAAGCGCGATGACCTCTTCGTCGCCGTCCACGAGCAGTTCATGACCGAGACGGCGGAAATGGCCGACATCGTGCTGCCGGCGACCATGTTCGTCGAGCACGACGACCTCTACCGCGCCGGAGGCCAGAACCATATCCTGCTCGGCCCCAAGCTCGTCGAGCCGCCGGAAACGGTGCGCACCAACCTCTTCGTCATCGAGGAACTGGCCAAACGCCTTGGCGTCTCCGACTACCCCGGCTTCGGCCTCACCGAACGCGAGCACATCGATGGCATGCTGGCGGCCAGCGGTTGGCCGGGCTACGAGACGCTGGCGCTTGAGCGCTGGATCGATGCGCAGCCGGATTTCGAGACGGCGCACTACCTGAAGGGCTTCGGCTATCCCGATGGCCGCTTCCGTTTCAGCCCTGACTGGGCCAATGGCCCGTCGCCCAATCGTCCGCCCAAGAGCCTGGGCGCCATGGGCCCAATGGCCGAGCTGCCGCAGTTTCCCGACTACGTGGAAGTCATCGAGGTCGCCAACGCCGAGCATCCGTTCCGCCTTGCGACCTCTCCGGCGCGCAGTTTCCTGAACTCCACCTTCGCCGAGACGCCGAGCTCGGTGCAGAAGGAAGGTCGCCCCGAAATCATGGTCGAGCCCTCCGATGCCGTCGCCCTGGGCATCGTCGATGGCGATGTCGTGCGGCTCGGCAACGGCCGCGGCGAGATCCGCCTGCATGCCCGCATCGTTGCCGGCGCCCGGCCCGGCGTGCTGATCGCTGAGGGCCTGTGGCCGAACAAGGCGCACCTCGACGGCGAGGGCATCAACGTCCTGACCGGCGCCGATGCCGTGGCGCCCTATGGCGGCGCAGCCTTCCACGACAACCACGTCTGGCTGCGCAAGGATAGCGAATGACGAAACTGGAAAATGCGAAGGTCGAGATCGTCGAGGACCGGACGCTCTCCGACAACTGGTACCACCTGCGCAAACTCACCTTCGACTACACCGGCTCCGGCGGTCAGACGAACCGGCTGGAACGCGAGGTCTACGATCGCGGCAATGGCGCCACCATCCTGCTGTTCGACCCTAAGCGGCAGGTGGTCGTCCTCGTCAAGCAGTTCCGCATGCCGGCCTATGTTAACGGGCACTCCGGCTGGATGATCGAAACCCCGGCGGGGCTTCTGGATGGCGACCATCCGGAAGAGGCGATCCGTCGCGAGGCCGTCGAGGAGACCGGCTACGAGGTCCGCGACGTCCGTTTCCTCTTTGAATGCTTCATGTCCCCCGGCGCCGTCACCGAGCGCATCCACTTCTTCTATGCGCCAATCGATTTGGGCCACAAGATCAACGACGGCGGCGGCCTCGACGAGGAGCACGAAGACATCGAGGTCCTGGAAGTTCCCCTCGACGAAGCGCTCGCCATGATCGGCACCGGCGAGATCTGCGACGGCAAGACGATCATGCTGCTGCATTGGGCAGCCCTCAATCGTGATAGTTTATCAGCCTGATTTAAAAGTGAAATCCGAAGCGGTGCGGAACGAAGGCCGGCGGTGAAGGTTGGGTAGGTCCTGATTGCAGGAAAGGGAATTACCGATGCCGATGATCAAGACCCGTGATGGTGTGGAGCTTTACGTCAAGGACTGGGGGACCGGTCGCCCGGTCATCCTGCTGCACGGCTGGCCGCTGACCGCCGACACCTGGGACGATTTTGCCATGACCGCTGCCGAGGGCGGCTTTCGTGCCATCGCCTACGATCGTCGCGGCTTCGGTAGGTCCGGCCAGCCATGGACCGGCTACGACTACGACACGCTCGCCGATGATCTGGCAGACGTGATGCAGGCAACCGGTGCTGAGGACGCCGCATTGTTCGGATTCTCGATGGGCGGCGGCGAAGTCGCCCGCTACATGTCGCGTCACGGCGGCAAGGGCGTCAGCAAGGCAGCGCTCATCTCGTCTGTCGTCCCCTACATGCTGCAGACCTCCGACAATCCGGACGGTACGCCGCAATCCACCTTCGACGGGATGACCAAGGACATGAAGGAGGATCGGGCGCATTTCTTCGCGAGCTTCTTCAAAAGCTTCTACGGCGTCGGCATTCTGACGGGATCTGTCAGCGACGAGGTGGTGGAATGGTCCGTCAGCCAGGCAATGATGGCAGGTCTGAAACCGACGCTGGCCTGCGCGCAAGCGTTTGCGACCACAGACTTCCGCCCGGATCTTTCGCATTTCCGTGTGCCGACGCTGATCATCCACGGCACCAGTGACCACACGGTGCCGATCGACGCGGCCGGACGCGCGGCAGCCAAAGCCATCCCGCAATCGCGGCTGATCGAATATGACGGTGCCCCGCACGGCCTGTTTGCCTCCCACAAGGAGCAGTTGACTGCCGACCTGATGGACTTCCTGCGGAGCTGAACTCGCTCTTGGCTTACGACAGCAGCGGCACTCCCTCGCGTGCCGCTGCTTCTGCAAGGCGGCGGTCGAGGGTCGCCAGCGGCGACTGCTGCTCCAGCGCCAAGGCGAGATAGGCGGCGTCATAGGCCGTCAGGCCGTGATGCTCGGCAAGCGTGAGGATAATAGTGCTGTTGGTGATCGGGACTGTCGTGATGCGAAGCTGTTCCAGGCGATGCATCGAGTGCCAGACCTCTTCCAGCGACAGTCTTCAGCGGCGGTAGGAAATCATCAGCACGTTCCGCATCTCGTGCCAGAAAAGATCCGGCACGATTGCCACGCCGTGGTTCAGCCGCCTGAGTGCTTCATCGGCGATAGGACTGACTTCATCTGGCAGAAACCAAACGACGGCTAAGGGGGCGTCGACGGCGACTGCTCCTAAAGACGCCCGATCTGCTTCCATTCCGCGACCTCTTCCTGGGTCACAGGCTTTCGGCCAGCACGTTCGCGAATGATGGTTTCGATGAGTTCCGCCCGGTTGACGGAAGACGTCATGCCGGAAATTATGGCAATTGGCATCTCGTCGCGAAGCAGGATCACGTCCTCGCCCGCTTCGACCTTCGCCAGCAGTTCCGTGAGGTCGGCATCGCCGACATCGATCTTGATGGTCATCGCTCTGCTCCACCTGGGAGCCGCAGGATAGCTTTAGCGGAGGCTCTAATCAATCAGTGCCGTCAGAGGCCGGCGGACACGAGCCGCTGGTCCGCAAGGCGCTGATCAGCACCGGGCGGCGAGACAACCCGGCCGCCCTCCACCCGCACCATGCCCTCGGCCACCAGCTTCAGCGCCAGCGGGTAGAGTTGGTGCTCGATGCCGAGCAGCCGCGCGGCCAGCGTCTCGGCGGTGTCGGTGCCGAGCACGGGAACGGCGGCCTGGGCGATGATCGGCCCTTCGTCCATGCCCTCGGTGACGAAATGCACGGTGCATCCGGCAATCTTCATCCCGGCGTCGATGGCGCGCTGGTGCGTATGGAGGCCCGCAAACAGCGGCAGCAGGGATGGATGGATGTTGAGGATGCGGCCCTCGTAGCGGCTGATGAAGGCGCCCGAGATCAGCCGCATGTAGCCGGCAAGGCAGAGGATGTCCGGCTGCAGCTCGTCGAGTGCCGCAAGGATCGCGGCCTCGTGTTCCGCTTTGCTGGCGTAACTCTTGCGCTCGAATGCAAAGGTCCGGATACCCCGGGCTTTCGCTTTCGCCAATCCGCCGGCCTCTGCCTTGTCGGAGATGACCGCGACAATTTCGGCCGGGAAGTCGGGCGCGGCGCAGGCATCCGCCAGCGCCAGCATGTTGGAGCCGCCGCCCGAGATGAAGACGACGACACGCTTGGCATTCCCGGTGGCCGGCGCTGCTCTCATAGGCTGAGCGTGCCCTCGTAGACCGTGCCGGCGCCGCCCTCGGCGCGGGCGACCATGCGGCCGAGCGGGATCACCACTTCACCCTCGGCCGTCAGAATGTCGGTGACAGCCTGGACATTCTCTGCGGCGACGACCGCGATCATGCCAATGCCGCAGTTGAAGGTGCGCAGCATCTCGTTGGCCTCCACGCCGCCGGTCTGGGCTAGCCAGGAAAACACGGGCGGCACGGGGATGGAGTCGAGATCGATCTCGGCCGCGAGGTTCTGCGGCAGCACCCGCGGGATGTTCTCCGGAAAGCCGCCGCCGGTGATATGGGCCAGTGCCTTGATGGCGCCGGTTTCCCGGATCGCCTTCAGAAGCGGCTTCACATAGATGCGGGTCGGCGTCAGCAGGGCCTCGCCCAGCGTCTTGCCCTCTGCAAACGGTGCGGCGTCGTCCCAGCCAAGCCGGGAGACGGCGACGATCTTGCGCACCAGCGAATAGCCATTGGAATGCACGCCCGACGACATCAGCCCGAGGATGAGGTCGCCCTCGGCGATATCGCCGACCGGGAGCAACTGTCCGCGTTCGGCCGCACCCACGGCAAACCCGGCAAGATCATAGTCGCCGCCGGCGTACATGCCCGGCATTTCGGCGGTCTCGCCGCCGATCAGCGCACAGCCGGCCTGGCGGCAGCCCTCGGCGATGCCCTGGACGATGGCGGCGCCTTGGTCAGGGTCGAGCTTGCCTGTCGCGAAATAGTCGAGGAAGAAGAGCGGCTCGGCGCCCTGGACGACGAGGTCGTTGACGCACATGGCCACCAGGTCGATGCCGACGGTGTCGTGGCGATCCGCGTCGATGGCAATCTTCAGCTTGGTGCCGACGCCGTCGTTGGCGGCCACCAGCACCGGATCCGTAAAGCCCGCGGCGCGCAGGTCGAACAGGCCACCGAAGCCGCCGATCTCGCCATCGGCGCCCGGACGGCGCGTCGAGCGGACGGCGGGCTTGATCTTCTCGACCATCAGGTTGCCCGCATCGATGTCGACGCCGGCATCGCTATAGGTGAGGCCGTTTTTGCCCGTCTCGCTCATCGCCTGTCTCCGCTCGCTCTGGTGCCACGCGCCATTGCACGGGACGCCGTTTTATGCAAGCGCCACGCCGGGCTTTGCCAGGGCAACCCACAGGCGAAGAACTGCCGCACTTGACCTTCCCCACGCTGCCAGCCTATCGGTGTCGCTGGCTTGGCCATCATCGGGAAAATCCAAAGATGAGATATCACATCAGCGGTGCCAGCCTTCGGCGCCATCTCCTGTTCTGGTTTGCCGCGCTTTTGGTTCTGAGCCTCTTCCTGTGGGCCTTCCGGTCGATCCTGCTGCCCTTCGTCGCCGGCATGGCGCTCGCCTACTTCCTCGATCCCGTCGCCGACTGGTTGGAGCGGCGGGGCCTGAGTCGCATGATGGCGACGGTGGTGATCCTCGTCTGCTTCGTGCTCATCTTCGCGCTCTCGCTGGTGATCGTCATCCCGATCATCGTCGGCCAGTTGAACCAGTTCGCCCTGGCGCTTCCTGGCTACGTCACCCAGCTGCAGGCGCTGGTCGCAAGCCCGGACGCCTTCCTTCCGGACTGGCTGAGCGCGCAGATCGAAACCGTCAAGCAGAACTTCTCCGACGTCATGTCCGAGGGTGCCGGCTTCATCGGCGGCCTCATCAAGCAGATCTGGGCATCCGGCAAGACGCTCCTCGACGTCGTCTCTCTTCTGGTCGTGACGCCTGTCGTCGCCTTCTACATCCTGCTCGACTGGGACAAGATGGTTGCCAAGGTCGACAGCTGGATCCCGCGCGACCAGACGGTCACCGTCCGCCGGCTCGCCCGGGAAATGGATGCGGTCATCGCAGGCTTCGTGCGCGGGCAGGGGTCGATCTGCCTCATCCTCGGGATCTTCTATGCGCTCGGCCTGTCGCTGATCGGGCTGAACTTCGGCCTGCTCATCGGCTTCGTCGCCGGCATGATCAGCTTCATCCCCTATGTCGGCTCCTTCATCGGGCTGATCCTCTCGGTCGGTCTTGCACTCGTGCAGTTCTGGCCGGACTACACCTGGATCATCGCAACCGCTGCCGTCTTCTTCGCCGGCCAGTTCATCGAGGGCAACATCCTGCAGCCGAAGCTGATGGGCTCGCGCATCGGGCTTCATCCGGTCTGGCTGATGTTCGCGTTGTTTGCCTTCGGCGCCATGTTCGGCTTTGTCGGACTGCTGATTGCGGTGCCGGCAGCCGCCGTCGTCGGCGTGCTTGTCCGCTTTGCGCTGTCGCGCTATCTTGAAAGCGATCTCTACTTTGGCCAGGCGTCCACGTCGTTGCCCTGGCAGGAGATGCCGCCTCCAGCACTGGAGCAGTCTCAGGACGGCGAATGAAAGACATCCCCGATCAGGACCGGCGGCGCCACGAACAGCTGCCGCTGGCATTCCCCTATGACGCAGCCACGGGTCGCGACGATCTGCTCGTGTCGGCGCGCCTTGGTGCCGCCGTGTCGATCATTGACCAGTGGCCGCACTGGCCGTCCCCGGTCGTGATCCTCGCCGGCCCCGTCGGCTCGGGCAAATCCCATCTGGCGGCGATCTGGCGCGAGCGCAGCGGTGCTGCAAGCATCCATCCGAAGGCTGGCTCCGCAGCCGCGATCGTCGCTGCCGATGGCCCCGTGCTGTTTGAGGACGCCGACCGCCGCGGCTTCGATGATGCCGAACTCTTCCACGTCATCAACAGCGTGCGCGAAAACGGTCACAGCCTGCTGATCACCGCCCGCCTCTGGCCGATGTCCTGGCCGGTGACGCTGCCGGACCTGCGCTCGCGCCTCAAGGCTGCCACGGTGGTGGAGATCGGCGAGCCCGACGAGGAATTGCTGGCGCAGGTGATCGTGAAGCTTTTTGCCGATCGTCAGCTTTACATAGATGACAAGCTTGTCAGCTATATCGTCCAGCGTATGGAACGCTCGCTCGCCGCAGCGCAGACCGTTGTCGAGCGTCTCGATCGCCTGGCGCTGGCGCGGGGCACCAGGATTACCCGCCATCTTGCTGCGGAGGTCCTGAACGAGGTCGGGAATCCGGACGAGAGTGGTTGACTGTCATAGTTCGGTCGCCAAACTGTAATACCTGCGGGCAAGTGAGAATGGGGGCTGAGCGATGGATGTGACGACGGGTAGCAACAGCGAGGACATGGAAGCGGCAGCCTTCGACGAAATGATGTCGAGCCCTGACCGTTTCATCAACCGGGAGTTTTCCTGGCTGCAGTTCAATCGTCGCGTGCTCGAGGAAACGCTCAACACCGCCCATCCGCTCCTGGAGCGCGTCCGCTTCCTGTCGATATCGGCGGGCAACCTCGATGAATTCTTCATGGTCCGTGTCGCCGGCCTCGAGGGGCAGGTGCGTCAGGGCATCTCCGTGCGCAGCCCCGACGGCAAGACGCCGGCCGAACAGCTCGACAGCATTCTCCAGGAAATCGACAACCTGCAGATGGAGCAGCAGGCTTCGCTTGCGGTGCTGCAGCAGTATCTGGCGCAGGAGGACATCCTCATCGTCAGGCCGGCGGCGCTTTCGAGCGACGACCGTACCTGGCTTGCCAGTTCCTTCGACGATGACCTCTTCCCGATCCTGACGCCGCTTTCCATCGATCCGGCTCACCCGTTCCCCTTTATTCCCAATCTCGGGTTTTCGATCGTCCTGCAGCTGCGCAGCCTTCATGGCCGCGAGCCGATGACCGGTCTCCTGCGCCTGCCGCCCACCCTCGATCGCTTCATCCGTCTGCCGGATCAGGGCGTGACCATCCGCTACATCACGCTCGAAGACGTGGTCGGCATGTTCACCCATCGGCTGTTCCCGGGGTATGAAGTCACCGGTGCCGGCACCTTCCGACTAATCCGCGACAGCGATATCGAGCTCGAGGAAGAGGCCGAAGATCTGGTTCGATTCTTCGAAACGGCCCTCAAGCGCCGCCGCCGCGGCAAGGTCATCCGCATCGAGACCGACAGCGAGATGCCGCCGGAACTGCGGCAGTTCGTCGTGCAGGAGCTTGCCGTGCCGGATAACCGCGTGGCGGTTCTGCCGGGGCTGCTGGCCCTCAATACCCTCTCCGAGATCACCAAGGCGCCGCGCGAGGATCTGCGCTTCGAGCCGTACAATGCCCGATTTCCCGAGCGCGTCCGCGAACACGCCGGCGACTGCTTTGCAGCGATCCGCGAAAAGGACATGGTGGTCCATCATCCCTATGAGAGCTTTGACGTGGTGGTGCAGTTCCTGCTCCAGGCGGCGCGCGATCCGGATGTTCTGGCGATCAAGCAGACGCTCTACCGCACGTCGAACGACAGCCCGATCGTCCGGGCGCTGATCGACGCGGCGGATCTGGGCAAGTCGGTGACCGCCCTGGTCGAACTGAAGGCCCGCTTCGACGAGGAGGCCAACATTCGCTGGGCACGCGACCTGGAGCGGGCCGGCGTCCAGGTGGTCTTCGGCTTCATCGAGCTGAAGACGCATGCCAAGATGTCGATGGTGGTGCGCCGCGAGGAAGGCAAGTTGAGAACCTATTGCCACCTCGGCACCGGCAACTACCACCCGATCACCGCCAAGATCTATACGGACGTGTCCTTCTTCACCTGCAATCCGAAGATTGCCCACGACATGGCCAATGTCTTCAACTTCATCACCGGCTATGGCGAGCCGGAAGACAGCATGAAGCTTGCCGTCTCCCCCTATACCCTGCGGCCGCGCATCCTCCGTCATATCGAGGAGGAGATCGTGCACGCCAAGGAAGGTCGCCCGGCGGCAATCTGGATGAAGATGAATTCGCTGGTGGATCCGGAGATCATCGACGCGCTCTACCGCGCCAGCCGCGCCGGCGTCGACGTCGACCTCGTCATCCGCGGGATCTGCTGCCTGCGTCCGCAGGTGGCGGGCCTGTCCGACAACATCCGCGTCAAGTCGATCATCGGACGCTTCCTGGAACACAGCCGGATCTTCTGCTTCGGCAATGGCCACGGCCTGCCGTCCGAACATGCGCTGGTCTACATCGGATCGGCCGACATGATGCCGCGCAACCTCGACCGCCGCGTCGAGACCCTGGTGCCGCTCCTCAATCCGACCGTGCACGAGCAGTTGCTGTCGCAGATCATGCTCGGCAACCTGATTGACAATCAGCAGAGCTACGAGATATTGGCCGACGGCACGTCACGGCGCATCGAAGTGCGCCCTGGCGAGGAACCATTTAACACGCAACAGTATTTCATGACCAATCCGAGCCTTTCGGGCCGCGGCGAAGCTTTGAAATCGAGTGCGCCGAAACTCATTGCTGGCGTCATGTCAGGGCGCAAGAAATAGGCAGTATGGTACGATCTGAAGCCCAGGGACGGTTGCCCGGTATCGCACCGGTCTCCGTCGTCGATATCGGCTCCAACTCCGTCCGTCTCGTGATTTACGAAGGATTGTCGCGCGCGCCGGCCATGCTCTTCAACGAGAAGGTGCTCTGCGGCCTGGGCAAGGGCCTGGCCTCCACGGGCCGCATGGAAACAACGGCCGTGGAGCGCGCCCTGAACGCGCTGAAGCGCTTCCGGGCTCTCTCCGCGCAGGCCCGCGCCAGCGAGATCTACGTGCTCGCCACCGCTGCGGCGCGCGAAGCCTCCAACGGCTCGAAATTCATCCGAGACGCGGAAAAGATCATCGGCCGCAAGGTCCAGGTCCTGACCGGCGAGGAAGAGGCGCTGTACTCCGCCTATGGCGTCATCAGCGGCTTCCACGAGCCAGACGGCATCGCCGGAGATCTCGGCGGCGGCTCGCTGGAGCTGATCGACGTCAAGGGCGAGAAGATCGGCCGCGGCATCACGCTGCCGCTGGGCGGCCTGCGCCTGTCGGAAACATCCGGGCAGTCGCTCGAGAAGGCACGGGCGCTCGCAAGCGAGCATGTGGCCCGGGCAAAGTTCCTCAAGAACGGCGAAGGCCGCACCTTCTATGCGGTCGGCGGCACCTGGCGCAACATCGCCAAGCTGCACATGGAGATGACGGATTATCCGCTGCACATGATGCAGGGCTACAAGCTCGGCCTCGACGAGACCCTGTCCTTCCTCGATACCATCGTCGACGGCAAGGACACCAAGCACCCCGCCTGGCAGGCCGTCTCCAAGAACCGCCGCACGCTTCTGCCGTTCGGTGCCGTCGCCATGCAGGAGGTTCTGCGGGCGATGAAACCGTCCCACGTGACGTTTTCCGCACAGGGCGTGCGCGAGGGCTATCTCTATTCGCAGCTGACGGACGAGGAAAAGGCGACGGACCCTCTGCTGCTTGCCGCCGACCAGCTGGCGATCCTGAGGGCGCGCTCCCCGGAGCACGCGCGGGAACTCGCCGCCTGGACCGGCCGCATGGTGCCGCTCTTTGATGTTGACGAGAGCGAGGAGGAAAGCCGCTACCGCCAGGCCGCCTGCCTGCTCGCCGACATCAGCTGGCGCGCCCATCCCGACTACCGAGGCGCCCAGGCGCTCAACCTGATCGCCCATTCCTCGCTCGTGGGCATCACCCATCCGGGCCGCGCCTATCTCGCCCTGGCCAACTACTACCGCTTCGAAGGCCTGCAGGACGACAGTGCGTCGAACAATTTCGCCTCGATTACCACGGCGCGATACGTTAAGCTCGCCAAGCTTCTGGGCGGTATCCTGCGGGTGCTCTACCTCTTCTCGGCCTCCATGCCCGGGATCATCAACAGCCTCGCCTTCCGCCCCGCGTCGTCGCCCGACCTCGACCTCGAGTTCGTCGTCCCGCACGAGCACGCCGATTTCGCCGGCGAACGCCTCGATGGTCGGCTGCAGCAGCTCGCCAAGCTCACCGGCAAGCGTCTGGCATTCCGGTTCGAATAGGCGGACGGCGTCCCTCTCCCCGCGAGCGGGGAGAGGGTGAGGGGCAGCAGCAGCCCCCGCCTTACTTCGCGGCCAGGAACTCGCCCACTTCCAGCAGCACGAACTCGTTGTCGTCCGCCTTGTCGAGCGCGCGCCCGGCCGAGAACGGCAGGTTGTTGTCGTTGCCGACGACGATATGCGTCGCGTCCACCACATCGACGTTCTCGATGGTCACGAACGGCATGGTGTAGCCGCCTTCGCTGCCGCCCTGGCGGGCAACGCCGTTCGGATCCTTGATCTGCATCAGGTCGATATAACCGATCTTGCGCACGGCCTGGCCGGCATTCGCGTCGGTCATCTCGATCTTGTAGATCCGCTTGTGCTTCGCAGGTGCCGCAAAGCAGGTCGGCTCCGGCGTCTTCGGATCGGCGCAGGCGAGGTCCGGGGTGCCGGCGCCATTGTCGCGCTCGATCACCAGCGCCGTGGTGGCATCAACCATGTTGAAGTCGCCGATCGCCTCGCCGCCCTCCGACAGCGGGTAGAGCCAGGAGCGGCCGGTCCAGGCCTTGGAGGCGGTGTCGAGTTCGGCGATGCGCAGCGCCGTCATGCCGTCCGCCGTCTCCACGGTGCCGTCTTCCTGGAACAGCGGGCCTTCCAGCAGCCCGTAGAGCTTCGAGCCGTCCTCGGAGATCGCCAAGCCCTCGTAGCCGCCGGAGCGCTTCAGGTTGAAGCTCGGCAGTTTGGCGGTCGGATTGGCCGGCACCACCAGCGTCGCGTTGTCCGGCGACTTCACGTCGATCTCGCCGACCTTGGTGGCGATGACGTCGGTGAGCTTGCCGTCGGTGGAGAACTTCAGGAGATAAGGACCGAACTCTTCACCGACCCAGGAACCGTCCTCGGCCGGCTGGATCGACTCGAGGTCGAAATCAGCGCCGGTGAGATAACGGCTGTCGCTGCCCTCGAGCACGATCGGGAAGGGGGCCTTCTTGTCAGGATCCGAGAGAAACACGGTATTGAGCCGCTCGACGGTGCCGGCGTCCCAGTCGAAACGGATGTTGTGCAGCATCAGCGCTGCGTCGCTGGAGTTGGTCTTGGAGCCGAAGCCGTTGTCGGAGAGGCTCCAGAAACTGCCGTCCGGCATGGTCTTGATGCCGGAAAATCCCTGCACCGGCTGGCCGTCGAAGGGAAGCGACAGGCCGGTGGGACGCACGCCGTCCTTGCCGGGCACGGTCCCCAGGCCATCGGCACGCTTGCGGTCGGCGGTGGAAAACTTGCCGGAGGTCTTCAGATGCTCCGGAGCGTCGTCCGGCGCGGCAATGATGGTGTTTGCCGGCAGGATCGCATGCGACACGAGCGTGGCGGGAAATGTCTTTTCTTCGGCAAAGGCCTGGCCGGCAAGAAGCGCGGCGATGGCGACGGACGCGAGCAATGGTCTCATGATGAGAGCCTCCAGTGAGAGGGTGTAACTCTCCCTCACTAGGGCTCCTGCATGACGCAGGATTGACGGCACCGCGAAGCTTCCGTGACGTTGGCGATGCAGTTCAGGAGCCGCGCACCAGCGCCAGCCATCGCCCCTGCCGGGCACGACCGGGGAGCGTTTGTTGAAAAGCACCCGGCGAGCGGATATGATGTACCAACGCTGGATCGGTGGGTGGAATGGCGATGAACGCCATCACGGTAAAAGATCTGTCTCCGCGAGCGAGCCGGGCTCTGGAAATACGGGCTGCCGAGAACGGACGGACCCCCGAGGCCGAGATCACGCATATCCTCGAGGATGTACTGGTTCAGCATGTACCCGCTGAAGCGGGCACATCGGCGACCGGGCTTGTGGCTGCTTTGCAGGAGCTGGGCAGAACCTTCCCTGAACTGGCAGACCTGGACTTTCCAAGGGATCGTACGCCGGCACGGGGGCCGACGTTTGAATGATCATTGTCGACACCAACGTCATTTCCGAGGCCGCGCGTCCGGCCATGGACGGGAATGTCAGGCAATGGTTCGCATCCCAGCCTATCGACCACCTCTATACCACGACCATCAGTATCGCCGAAATCTGGTTCGGAATTGAGAGGTTGCCTGTTGGCCGTCGGCAGGACCTGCTGCGACAGGGCATGCAGGCGATATTCGACAGCCATTTTATCGGCCGCATCCTCCCCTTCGATGAACGAGCTGCTCGTGCCTACGGCAGAATCGTCGCATCCGCCGAGGCGCAGGCGCGGACGATCCTGATCGCCGATGGCCAAATCGCGGCTCTTGCGCAGGTTCATGGCTTTGCCGTCGCCACCCGCGATACCGCGCCTTTCGAAGCGGCGGGCGTGCCGGTCGTCAATCCCTGGAACGTCAGGCCGACAGACTAGACCTCCACGGCCTCCACCTTCCTGTCCACGAACCGCAACGCGACGCTGCCGGAGATCAGCTGCAGGGCGGTTTCGCCGAAGAGTTCGCGCCGCCAGCCGTGGAGGGCGGCAACCTCGGCCGTCTCCCCTTCGGCGGCGATCTTCTCCAGGTCTTCGGTATTGGCGATCACCTTGGCGGCGACGCCCTCCTTGTCGGAGATCAGCTTCAGCAGCACCTTGAGGAGCTCGACGGCGGCACCCGTGCCTTCCGGCGAGCGGGAGGATTTCGGTGCATGCGGCATCTCCGCTTTCGGAAGCGCCAGGGCGGCGTTCACGGCCTCGATCACGCCGTTGCCGGAAGAG